>NZ_CP163444.1:8559586-8892027 GCF_041053105.1 Streptomyces sp. R44
CAGCCGAGCAGCGGCGTGCGCCGGCGCCGGCGCACGGCGGTCGCGCGTTCCGTCGGCAGCGGGAAGTCGCCACGGGTGGAGTCGGTGGACAGGCGCTGGTCCGCGAGGAGCGTGCGCGCGGCCGCGTGTCCGGTGACGAACCACACCTGCCTGTCGTCCCACAGGGTGACCCGCGACAGCGGGTGCTCGTCCTCGGTCCGGGGGTAGGCGGTGGGCGGGTGGTAGGGGCAGGTCCGGTCCTGGGGGAACGCCACGGCTTTGGTCACGGGGGCCTCGCTAGGGCGGATCGGTGGCAGGGGCTGTGGTGCCGGCGTCTGTGGTGCCGTCAACGTCGTGCCGTCAACGTCGTGCCGTCATCGGTAGTGACGTCACCTGTGATGCCGTCATCTTGTGGTGCCGTCTCCACTACATGCCTCAGGCACCTATCTGGTCTACACACAGTTCGGCCATTCCACCGGAACGGACGAGGCCCGTCCGGCGGAGGCGCCGGGGCGGGCGTATCGCGCCCGGTCTCAGGACAGTGGCGACAGCGGGATGACGGCCGTCAGGACCGTCCCCTCGCCCGGTGTCGACTCGATGGTCAGGGTGCCGCCGAGCTGCTGGACACGCGCGCGCATCGCGGGCAGGCCGTGGCCGCGCACCCCGCCCGGCTTCTCGACGGGGTCGAACCCCCGGCCGTCGTCGGCGATGTCCAGGACGACCTGATCGTCCAGGTGACTGAGGGTCAGGGCCGCCGTGCCGGCGCCGGCGTGCTCGCGGATGTTGGCAAGGGCCCCCTGGGCGATCCGCAGCAGCGCCGCCTGTACGCGGTCGGGGAGGGCGGCGGCGGGCGTGCCGTCCTGGTGGAAACGGACCCGGAGGGTGTCGGACGACTCCCGTTCGGCGAGGGCGCGCAGCGCTTCGTCGAGGCCGCCGCCCCCGGCGAGGTCGGCGGGCGCGAGGTCGTGGACGAAGCGGCGGGCCTCTGCGAGGTTGTGCTCGGCGATGGACCCTGCCGTACGGATGTGGCGGCGGGCGGCGGCCCGGTCGGTGTCCCAGAGCCGGTCGGCGGCCTGGAGCAGCATCTGCTGGCTCGACAGGCCCTGCGCGAGGGTGTCGTGGATCTCAATGGAAAGCCGCTGCCGCTCGGCGAGCGTGCCCTCGCGGCGCTCGGTCGCGGCCAGTTCCCGGCGGGTGCGGACGAGGTCGATGATGACGGTCCGGAGCCGGTCCGCCTGGCGCTGGGAGTAGATGAACACGGCGGTGGCGACGGCGGCGACGGCCGGCGGCGCGAACAGAAGGTTCGGATCGAAGCCGAAACGCAGCCGCAGCTTCACCTGGGCGCCCACGACGATGGCGGTGAGCAGGGCGACCAGGATGATCGCCGACCGGGTACGCAGGGAACGCAGGCCCGTGTAGAAGAGCGGCACCGCGCACCAGCCGAAACTCGGCGCCAGCGCCACGAGGGCGAGCCAGGTCCCGATGACGGCCGCCAGCCAGAGCCCATGGGCCGTGGTGGGGGACACCCGGAGCCCCCCGGCCCGGCCACCGCGCCCGTCGGTCCCGGCCCGGCCGCCACGCCCCTCGGACCCGACCGGTCCGCCACGTGCGTCGGCCTGGCCGGGGCCGAGGACCGGACCCAGCACGTACAGCAGGGCCAGCACGATGGCCAGAACGATGACCCACGGGGTCCCGGGAGCGCCGGGGTGGACGATCAGATACCGGGTCAGCGACGAGCACAGCAGGACGAAGAACGCCACGTGCATCACGGTCGCGAGCCAGCCGGCGTCCGGGTCGCCCGCCTCCGTGTCGATCGGCGACCGCCTGTCCATCCGCACCGTCCACTCCTTGCCTGCATCCGACCGTTCTCCCCGGCCCAGGCTATCCGGATGATCGCACTCCGCATCGACCGATCGGTTGACCCCCGTGTCGTCCGCCGGGTGCGCCGGCCGGAGCCTGTAGGCCGACCGGAGGGGCCCGTGAGCGGCTCCAGGATGGATGGCGGAGCGGGAACGCAGAGCTTCCCGAGCCCCCCGAGGGGGTTGATGCCCAAGGAGCTGATGATCGTGAAGAAGATGACCCTGCGCACCCGTGTCCTGACCGGTACCGTCGCCGCCGGCGCGCTCGCCGCGGGCCTGTTCGGCACCGTCTCCGCGAACGCCGCCGCCCCGGCCGCCGCTCCCGCCGCCGTCACGGCCGACGCGGGCAACGGCAACACGACGCAGTCGACGCACCTGGCGATCGAGGCCGCCACGAAGGCCGCGCAGGCGTCCCTGGACGCCGCCGAGAAGGAGAACCAGCGGGTCTCTGTCGCGGTCGTCGACCGCAACGGCAACACCCTCGTGACCCTGCGCGGCGACGGCGCCGGCCCGCAGTCCTACGAGTCGGCCCAGAAGAAGGCGTACACCGCCGTCTCCTGGAACGCCCCGACCTCGGAGCTCGCCAAGCGCCTCACCAACGCGCCGACCCTGCGCGACATCCCCGGCACTCTGTTCCTCGCCGGTGGCGCCCCCGTCACCGCCAAGGGCGCGCCGATCGCGGGCATCGGTGTCGCGGGTGCCCCCTCGGGCGACCTGGACGAGAAGTTCGCCCAGGCCGGCGTCGCCGCCCTCGCGAAGTAACACCCCTCAGACCCCGGCGGTGCCCGGCCCCCCGTCCGGGTGCCGCCGGTCTTCTCGTCACGGACATGGAGGACAGGGATGGACGACCGCAACAGCCGGCTCCTCGCGGCCGCCCGCCGGGGCGACGCCGACGCGGTCCGCGCCGCCCTGGCGGCGGGCGCCGCGGTGGAGGCCCGCGACGAGGAGCTGCGCTCCCCGCTGCTGCTCGCCTCGCTCGGCGATCACGTGGCCGCCGCCCGGGCCCTCGTCGAGGCCGGCGCCGACCCGAACGCCCAGGACCGCCGCCAGGACAGCGCATGGCTGGTCACCGGCGTGACCGGCAGCGTCGAGATGATGCGTACGCTGCTCCCGGCCGGCCCGGACACGACACGGCGCAACCGCTTCGGCGGGATCTCGCTGATCCCCGCGAGCGAACACGGCCACGTCGCCTACGTACGGGCGGTCCTGGACGAGACCGACACCGACGTCGACCACGTCAACGACTTCGGGTGGACGGCCCTCCTGGAGGCCGTGATCCTCGGCGACGGAGAACGGCCGCACCAGGAGGTCGTCGAACTCCTCCTCACCGCCGGCGCCGACCCGAACCTCGCGGACGCGGAGGGCGTCACCCCCCTCCGGCATGCCGAACGACGTGGCTTCGACCGGATCGCGCGCCTGCTCACATCAGAGTGAAAGCCCCTTGGGTAGGCTGCGTCGTCATGACACGTGCATGGATCCTGCCGACCCTGATGGTCATCTGCGGCTCACTCGTCGCCGCCGGGCCGATCACCCGGGGGAGCCCCGTCCTAGGCGTCGTCATCCTCCTGGCGTTCCTGCTGCTCGCCCTGGTCAACTCGCCCCTGATCTTCCCCGGGTCGATCGGCGCGGTGGAAGCCCAGCGGCGCAGCGAGAGCGACGGCCGGCCGATCGTCTACTGGCGGCCGGGATGCCAGTACTGTCTGCGGCTGCGCATGAGCCTGGGCCGCCGTGCCCGTCGGCTGCACTGGGTGAACATCTGGCGCGACCCGGACGGAGCGGCGGCCGTGCGGGCGGTGAACGACGGCAACGAGACCGTGCCGACGGTCTTCGTGGCGGGCCGGCCGTTCACCAACCCCGATCCCGCGTGGGTACGCGAGCAGCTCTCGCCTTCCGCCTGACGGGTCAGCTCGCGCCGTCCTCCGTCCACGGGCGGAGCTTCTCCGGGTTGCGGACCGCCCAGATGCGGGTGACGCGGCCGTCGGCCAGGTCGAACGCCGCCACGGTCACGGTGACACCGGCGTTCTGGGCGACGAGCCCGGGCTGACCGTTGACGGTCCGTTCCAGGAGCGTCAGCCCGGGAGCCTTGTCGGCGATGTGGATGAGGTACTGGGCGATGAGCCTGCTGCCCTCGACGGGGCGCAGCACGGTGCCGACCAGGCCGCCGCCGTCGGCCGTCATCGTGGCCTCGGGGTCGAGCAGATCGACGAGGGCCTGGATGTTCCTCGCCTCCCAGGCCTCCTTGAAGTGCCGTACCAGGGCCGCTCGTCCGGCCACCGGCGCCGCCGGGGTCTGCGCGGCGCGGACACGCCGACGCGCCGAGGTCGCCAGCTGCCGGCAGGCAGCGGGGGAGCGGCCGACGATGTCGGCGATTTCGGCGAACGGGTACCGGAACACGTCGTGGAGGATGAACGCCACGCGTTCGGCCGGCGTCATCGACTCCAGGACGACGAGGAACGCCATGTTCACCGACTCGTCCAGGGTGATCCGGTCGGCGGGGTCCACCGGCTCGGACCGGTCGCCGTCCGCCCGCACACTGGACCACTCCACACGGTCCGGCAGCGGTTCGGGCAGCCACGACCCGACGTAGCGCTCGCGCCGGACCCGCGCCGAGCCGAGCATGTCCAGACAGACACGACCGGCCACCGTCGTCAGCCAGGCCCCGGGCGACTCGACGGCCTCGCGCTGCCGCGGCGACAGCGCGTACCAGCGGGCGTACGTCTCCTGGACGGCGTCCTCGGCCTCGGCGAGCGAACCGAGCAGCCGGTAGCCGAGGTTGAGCAGATGGCGCCGCTCGCCGACGACCACGCTCAGGTCCGGCTCGGACCCGTCGAGTCCCGGCTCGATGGAGGTGCTCATGATCGCGCGTGCTCCCTGGTTCGTTCGTGCGATGACGCTCTCGTTCCCGTGCCCGTGCGACGCGAATGAGCGGTCCCGGAAACAAAGTTCGGCACCCGCCTCACATTTCGCGGGCCTGCGTCGTCGGACAGTCGAGACACTACCGAGCCACCGCCGCGAGGCAACCGCCGCGAGGCAGAAGAAAAGGATCACGTCATGGCCACGACTGCGCAGACCACCGCGGAGACCACGGCAGCACAGGGCAGCGGCAGCCGCACCTTCCTGCGGGTCTCGATCGCCCTGCAGACCCTCACCCTCTTCTTCCAGGCGTCGACCGCCGGGCTGTTGCTGACCTCGTCCACCGGCGAGCTGCTCCACAGCGTCGGGGCACGGGTGACGTACGGCGCGACCATGCTGTACGTGCTCGCGGCGGTCCTGGCCTGGAAGCCGGGCGGCGGTTCGCCCCGTCCGATCCTCTACTCGACCGGCTTCCTCGTCCTCTCCTCGATACAGGTGGTGCTGGGGATCGCGCACAAGCCGGCCCTCCACCTCCCGCTCGGAGTGCTGATGTTCGGCCTCAGCGTGCTGGCCCTCGCCCAGATCCTCACCGCCCAGTGGAAGGAGCGCTCCGGCACGGGACGGCGGTAGTCGCCTCCGGGCCCGCCCCCGGTGGCCGGCATGATCGCGGAGCCGTTCTCCTGTGATGCACATGTCCGCTCCCGTTCATGCCCTCGCCCACCGGCCGTTGACGACCGAGGCCGTCGCCGAGCTCGTGGCACTGCCGGCCGTGCCGCCCGTCCCGGACGACGACGTCGACGCGGAGGTACGGCTCCGGGGCTGGGTCGGGGAGGACTCGCTCGTCTGCGAGTCCTTCCGCACCGCGCACGGCCACGTGCTCTGTACGGATGTGGTCAGCCCGTTCGGATGCCAGGAAGCCCGGACGTTCCTGGTCTTCGGAGAGGTCTACCCCGTCGACCCGCACGACGAGGACATGGCCAACGCCTCGTGGCTCTACGGCCTCATGGATGCAGCTGTCCTGCACTCCCCTCGACTGCGCTCCGGAACTCCCGCCCGCCGAGGACGAGGACGGGCTTGCCGAGTGGATCGCCGCGCACATCGACTGGTGACCCGGCCGTCCGGGGCCCTCAGATCCCGGCCAGCAGGGAGCGGCCGAGCGGCGTGAGGCTGTGGAGCACCGCCGTGCCGGTGCGCACCGTGTCGACGAGTCCCGCTCCCCGCAGGACGCTCGCGTGCCCGCTGGCCGCCGCCAGGGACACGGAGGCACGCTCGGCGAGGGCCGTGGTGGTGGCGGGGGAGCTCAGGAGCGCCAGCACCTGGGCCCGGGTGCGGCCGAGGAGCGCCGCGAGGGCCTCCGGGCGGTCCTCCACCGGGCCCGCCGCCCCGGCGTGGACCGTGTCGTCGGCGTCGTACATCGGGTAGACGAGGACGGTCGCCGCCTCGGGGCGGTACATCACCATGGGGCCGGTCGCGAACCACGAGGGGACCAGCAGGAGCCCACGCCCGCACAGCGGGACGTCGTATCCCGACGAGGAGGGCAGGTGCAGCGTCGGCGGCTGCCACCGCCAGGTCGTCCCGAGCGTGGTCAGCAGGGCGTCGACGCCCCCGCGCAGCAGCATCTCGGCCCGGAGCGCCCGGTCGGTGAGGGTGTCGCGGCGGATCCGCGGCCACAGGGGTTCGACCGAGGTCTCGAAGTAGCGGCGGGTGTCGTCCCGCAGCGCGCGGGACGCGGCCGGGGAACCCTGGGCGAGCTCGTGGGCCCACCGGCCGGGCCGGGCCAGGCCGCCGTTCCAGCCGGAGACCTCCGGGATCCCGAGATCCCGCGCGAGCCGTTCCACGGGCGTCGACGCGGCCGCCGCCAGGGCGTCGGCGAAGTCGTGCGCCGAGGGTTGCAGCAGGAAGTCCGGTACGTAGCCGTCCTCGGCGACGAGTTCGGCGAGGACACCGGCCCGGGCGCCCGCGCCGCCCCGCAGGGAGCGGTGCCACCGGCGGGCTGCGGGCCTCGGACGGTGGAGCTGCCCGCGGCTCTGGCGCGCACGGCCGGGCCGGAGACTCAGCCGCAGGCTCAGGGCGGTCTCCGAGAGCGCGTCGGCCGCGGGGGCGAGGGTGATCCGGCCGAGGTCGGCGGCCGTGAAATGAAGGCGGATCATGCGAACCGATTATCGGCCCGGCGGACCCTTTCACCCAGGGGTGAAAGGCAGTGCGTTCCGGGCGAGGACACAGGACGCTCCCCTTGTCCCCCTCACCACTCGCCGCCGGAGGTCGCGCCGATGCGCCCCGTCCCCGTCCGAACAGCCTGCCTCGCAGCCACGGTCCTGCTCACCGCCCTCGCCGGCGCTCCCGGCCCCGCGAACGCCCGGGAACTGCCCGACACCTATGTCGTCTCCCGGGACCCGGGCGTGCTTCCCGAAGGGATCGCGGTCACCCCGGACGGCACCCTGTACGTCTCCTCGGACGGCCGGGGAACCCTGTACCGGGGCCGCGTCGGCGAGCCCGACCTGAAGCCCTTCCCCGCGCGCGGCCTGGAGAACCGGCCCAGCACCCTGGGCGTGCACACCGACCGGCGCGGCCGGGTCCTGTCCGTGGGCGGTGCGAGCCTGACCGTCCACGACCGTCACGGACGGCTCCTCGCCACCCGCACGGCACGCAGCGGACCGCTCGGCGCGCCCCGCCTCAACGACCTGGTCGTGACCGAGGACGCCGTGTACGTGACGGACTGGGCCAACCCCGTCGTCCACCGGGCCGAGATCCGGGGCGCCACGCTCGGCCCCCTCGAACCCTGGCTCGACATCCGCGCCGCCTTCCCGCAGTTCCCCGCCCAGTACTGGCTGTTGAACGGCATCGTGGCCGACGAGTCCGGCTCCACCCTCCTGGTGGCGTCCAACGGCACCGAGGCCGTCTGGCGGATCGGCACCGCGGACAAGGACGTCAGCCGGGTCGACCTCGGCGACCAGTCCTTCGGCCCCGACGGCATGGTGCTCCACGGCCGGACGCTGTACGCCGTGCTCAACTACGGTGCCCCGCACGGCGTCTACATCGCCAGGCTCGACGAGGAGCTGCGGACGGGCACGGTGACCCATCGCCTCACGGACGGACCCTTCGACCTGCCGACCACCCTGGCGCGACACGGCTGCCGCCTCTACGTGGTGAACAGCCAGCTCGACGAGCCGCCGGGCCGGCCCCCGTACACCGTGAGCGCGATCGACGACCCGATGTGCGGGGACGGACCGTGACCCGCCTGCGTCAGCGTGGCTCGGAAGCGGGCCACGCGCGCGGGTAGGGCACGCGCAGCGACTCGGCCGCCACGGGGGTGTGGCCGGCCGCCGCGCGCAGCCGCCCGTCGCGCAGGACGATCCCGCCCGCGGAGAGCATGGACTTCACCAGGTCGGCGGCCAGCGCCTCGGGCGTGAGACGCAGCAGGCGTGCGGCGTCCGTCAGCCACGCACGCGCGTGGAGGTACGGTTCGACCTCCTCGGACGGGATGCCGTCGCGGATCATGAGAGCGAAGGCGAAGATCCGGCGGGCGCCGTACCAGACGGCCCCGTCGGGGTCGTCGACGAGCCGCCGGCCCCGGCGCAGGGCAGCGGCGAAGGCGGCACGCGTGTCGGCCGGGACCGGCCCGTGGGAGGGCAGGATCACCCGCGGGTCGAGGTCGGCCATCCGCTGGAGGGAGGCGAGCGCCGTGGCCGCCGCGTCGGGACCGTCGAGGGCCAGGTCGACCCAGCCGACGTCGTAGTCCGACAGCGCGTCGCCGACCACGAGCAGCCGCTCCTCCGGCTGCCACAGGGCCAGGTGGCCCGGCGTGTGACCGGGGGTGCGGACGACCTCCCATTCCGTGTCGCCGAGACGGAGGATCTGCCCGTCGTCGAGGGACACGTCCACGGAGTACGGGGCGACCGGCTGGTCGAGGTACTCCGCCGAGCAACAGCCGGGGTCCCGGCGGGAGATCGCCTCCGCTTCGGGTGCCCCGGCGGCGACGGCGGCGCCCTGCGCCTGGAGGAGGGCGTTGCCGCCGACGTGGTCGGAGTGCCAGTGCGTGTTCACGACCAGGGCGATCCGCCCGGCCCGCGCACGGGCCCACTCGGTGGTCTCCCGGGCGTGGCCGACGAACCCGGAGTCGACCAGGGCCGGTTGCCTTCCCTGCAGCAGCAGCGTGTTGGCGTCGGGGAACGGCCGCTGCCACCAGGTGGCCCAGGACGGCAGCTCCGGCGGTCGCAGGCTCACGGCGGCGCTCCTTCGGTTTCGACGGACATCACGATCAAGGGATCGTACGGGCGGTCGGATATCCGATCGACACCCCGGTCCCGGTCGGGTTGGCTGGAGGACATGCCAGAGCTGCGAACCGATCGCCTTTTGCTCCGCCGTTGGCGGGAGTCCGATCTGGAACCCTGGGCGGCCATGAACGCCGATCCCGAAGTGCGGGAACACCTCGGGGACCTCCTGACCCGGGAGCAGAGCGACGCCGTGGCGGCCCTCATGCAGGCCGAGTTCGACCAGCGGGGTTTCGGCTGGTGGGCGCTCGAATCACAGGCGACCGGTGAGTTCATCGGCCGCGCGGGCCTGGACGTGGTGGGCGAGGACATGCCCTTCGCGGGTGTGGACGTCGGGTGGCGCCTGACCCGTACGGCATGGGGCCACGGCTATGCCACCGAGGCCGCGCGGGCCTGTCTGGCCTTCGGCTTCGGGGTCCTCGGGCTGCCGGAGGTGCTCGCGTCGACGACCGTGAACAACCTTCGGTCCCAGGCCGTCATGCGCCGGATCGGCATGACCCGGAATCCGGCGGACGACTTCGAGGACCCCAGCGTCCCCGAGGGACCGCTGCGCCGGTGCGTGCTGTACCGGACCCCCGCGGAGCTGCGTACGACCTACCGGGACACGTGACGGCCCGACGGATGCCCGGCCTCAGGCCCCGGCGGTCGCGGTCCGCGCGATGCGTTCGAGGGTGGTGCGCATTCCGGCCCGGTTGAGCGCGACGCGGCGGGCGGGGTTCGATCCGGCGAAGACCGTGCCGAGCAGGTCGGCCACCTTCGCCCGGGCCCCGTCGGTCCGCAGGTCCTGCCAGAACTCGGTGAGCCGGGTCCCCGAGCCCTCCGGTTCGAAGCGGTAGCCCCAGCGGGCGATCGGCAGCCCGAAGACGCTGACGTCGAAGACGAACTCGCTGTCCGGGCGCATCCGTGTCACACGCCCCTGCGTCGGCCAGAGGAACGGACCGCGCCGGTTGAAGCCGACGAACCGGGTTCCGGTCCGTGCCGGAGGCCGCAGGATCCATACGGAGCGGCACTCCGGGCTCCACCGCCCCATGTTCCGCAGGTCGGACACCAGTTGGTAGACGACCGCAGGCGGCGCGTCGACGACCGTGCTCTCCTCCAGGCTCCACTGCCGATCGATGGCCATGACCCGCTCCCCTCGTACGGTGGGGGAGACCGCCCCCACTCCCTACTCGCCGGTACGTTAGCGGGCGCGGGAGCGGCCTGTCTCGCTCAGTTCTCGACGTCCTGCGGGTACCAGCGCAGTTCGACCGTGTTGCCGTCGGGGTCCTTCACGTAGACCGACTGGGCCGAGCCGCGGGCTCCCCAGCGCGGGACCGGGCCCTCCAGGACCTCGAACCTGCCGGAGTCGATGACCTCCTGCCAGTCCAGGGGGTCCACGACCAGACAGATGTGGTCGACGTTGGACTCGCCGCGCGGGCGGGAGAACAGGTCGATGACGGCGGTCTCGTTTATCCGCACAGAGGGGAACGACACCTTGCCGGCCCGCCACTCCTCGACGCGCTCGGGGGCCAGGCCCAGGGCGCCTGTGTAGAACTCCAGGGACTTCTCGACGTCGGTCACGTTGAGCACCAGGTGATCGAAGGCTTTGACTCGCATGAGGGGCTCAATACCTTTCTGAGGTTGCGTCTCGTCTTGATGATCATGGTGACTGCGGAGGCCGTGGGCAAGTGCCCCGGAGGTCCGCGATCCGGACCACCCGCCTCCGGTCCACGGCTTCCGGGCGGCTCCCCGTGCCGTCAGATGTGGAGCTCGGGAGGGAAACCCGTCCACCGCAGCTCGGCGGGGAGATGACCCGTGTCGTTGAAGAAGAGGACGGCGGGGGCCCGGTCGGACGTGTAGCGGATGACGGTCAGCGCCGCGTTCGTCTGGTTGATGCCCATCCACCGCGCCTTCGGGGCGTCGAGGGCCTCCCGGACGAGCCAGGCGATGAGGAAGTTGTGCGTGACGACGAGTTCGTGGCGCGGCTCGTCGCCGTCGACGGGGCCGGTGAACCGGGCCACGGCCTCGGAGGCCAGTCCGGGGCCCTCTTCCCGCTCCTGCGCCGGGAACCGGGCCAGGAAGTCGAGCATCGCGTCGGCCGACTTCGCGGGCAGTTCCTCGCGCCGCGGAATGTAGGGGATGTAGTCGCCGGCGGGCGGGGACACGCGCAGGGGGACCCCGTCGAGCTGGTCACCGATCAGCCGAGCCGTCTGTTCCGCGCGGGCCAGCGGGCCGTGATGGATCGCTGTGAGAGGTGCCTTCCGGAGCCGCTCCCCGAGGAGGACGGCCTGACGGCGCCCCCGGTCCGTCAACGCACTCTCGTCCTCGTTCGCTTCACCGTGCCGCGCCAGATACAGGTAGCGGGCGGCTGTCTCCGTCATGCTCGACTCCTCCGGCCAGGTTCATGATCATCTGAATGAGTGGACAGACGTGCTGCGGCGCCATGTGGTTCCGCTGCCAGGGGTGTTGCCACACGAGGGGCGGTGTCAGTGCCTGTCCTTAGGCTGCCGCCATGAACGTGAGGGAACCTTCCGCGGACGAGGTCCGCCCCGCACCGGAGCGCACGGTGCGGCACCTCCTGGAGTCGGCACGCGAGCAGGCGACACAGCTGACCCTGGAGGCCGCCTTCGCCTGGATGACGGAGGGGCGGCTCGCGTACGACCTGGTTGCCGACTGGCGCGGTCTGCAGGAGGAGGCGAACGCGGAACTCGACCGCTGCTGTACGGCCCTGCGCGGCCTCAGGAACGCGACGACCCCACAGGACACCGTGCGGTACGGCCGGTGCGCGGCGGAGGCGATCCTCGCAGGAGAGCTGCGGGAGCTGGTGTCCCGCACGAAGAAGGCCGTGGCGTGGTCCGAGCAGGCCCGTGACGCGGTCATGGCGGACCTCGGCCGACTGGTGAGGGAGCGACGCACCGAGTTCCCCTCGGCCAAGGCGGCGCCCCTGGGGGAGTTGCTCGAGGAACTGGCGCGGGCACGGGCGGACCTCGCCCGCTCCCTGGAGACGTACCGGGAGGAGATGCGCGAGCTGTCCCTGGAGGAGGAGCGGCGCCAGGAGTTCCTGCGGAGCGACGGCAGCGTCTCCCTGGAGGAGATCCGCGACCTGTCCAGCCGCGGATTCGAGGAGCTGATCGCCTCACTCCTCGAACGCGACGGCTGCGAGGTGCGGCGTACGCACGGCGGGGCGGGGGACCGGGGAGCGGACGTCATCGCCGTGGGCGGGAACGGGGAGCGGATCGTCGTGCAGTGCAAGCTGCGGAGGAAGCCGGGTGCGGCGATCGGGGTCGTCGACGTGCAGACGTTCAACGGCACGGCACGGCCCGACCACCGGGCGACCCATCCCCTCATGGTGACGAACGCCCGCTTCACCGCCCAGGCGGAGGCGGCCGCGGCGAGATACGGGATCACACTCATGGACAGGAGCGCGCTGCGGGTCTGGGCGACCTTCGGGAAACCCCTTGTGTTCGCCGTCGCCTGAGGGCGTCAGAGCCGGAGGAGGACCAGGGCCGTGTCGTCGGTGACACCGGAGGGCGGGGTGAGCTCGGTGAGCAGGATGTCGGCCAGAGCCTCCGGGGCGGCGGCCCGGTGCCGGGCGAGCGCGTCGGCGAGCCTGTCCAGACCGGTGTCGATGTCCTCGCGGCGGCGCTCGACGAGCCCGTCGGTGTAGAGCGCGAGGACCGTGCCGTCCGTGAAGGGGGTCCGGGCCTGGGGCCGGGGCGCGTGTTCGGGGAGCGCCCCCAGTGGGGGGTCGGTGGCCCGGTCGAGGAACTCGACGGTGCCGTCGGGGTGGCAGAGGACGGGAGGGGGATGGCCGGCACTGCTGTAGGTGAGGACACGGTTCGTCCAGTCGATCACGACGGACACGGCCGTGGTGGACTCGGCGCCGTGGACGTCACGCGAGTACAGGTCGAGGACTTCCAGGGCGCGGGCGGGGCCGTCGGCGACGCGTGAGGCCGCCGACAGGGCGCTGCGGAGGAGTCCCATCACGCCGGCGGCGCGCAGACCGTGGCCGACGACGTCGCCCACGGCGACCGCGGTGCGGCCGGGCAGCTCGACCAGGTCGTACCAGTCGCCGCAGACGTTGAGCGCTCCGGTGGCGGGCCGGTAGCGGACGGCGGCGTGGTGGTGGCCCAGGGGGCGGGGCGGGGGCAGCATCGCCTCCTGGAGGTGGAGGGCCACCTCGCGCTCGCGGGCGTGCGCCCGGCGCAGGCGCTCGTTCACCTTCTGCAGTTCCCTCGCGCGGGTGTAGAGCTCGGACTCCAGGACCTGGGCGCGCTCCCCGGCAGTGCCCCTGCCGCGGGCCTGCATCAGTTCGGTGACCTCCTCCACGCGGTGCAGAAGGAAGGCCACGGAGCCGTCCGGCGCGAGGACGGGGGCGTTGACCGGGCTCCAGTACCGCTCCTGCCACTGCCCGGGCCGGTCGGGGGCCTCGACGTCGTAACGCTGCAGTGCCATGGTGTCGGGTTCCCGGGTGGCGAGGACCCGCTCCAGGGAGGCGCGCAGATTGCGCACGCCGGTCGCGGACGGATCGTCCGGGTTGTCGGGGAAGACGTCGAAGAGATAGCGGCCGACGACCTGCTCGCGGGTCCGGCCGGACATCGACAGGAAGGCCTCGTTGACGTCCGCGAAGACCAGCCCGGGGGTGAGCACCGCGACGGCACCCGGCAAGGCCTGGAACACCGCTTCGTAATCGATCCCGGGTCCGTTCACCCTTCACCTGCCCGTCCGCCGCGGGTCCGGCCATCAGACTGCCCCCACGATAGGCGCGACCTGCGAGTACGGCCTCCGGACGGAGTCCGTTCCGGGGCCGTCGTCCACCCCGGAGCCTTGCCGTGCGCCGAAACGAAGAGATCATGTCGAGATGACGGATCACCACTCCTCCGCGTCGCCGACCGTGGTGCGGCTCGCGGAGTACACGAAGGCCGACCAGACCGAGATCCTCGGCGACGGTGCCGATCCCTTCGGCGTCGCCGACGCCGGACTGACCTGGCTGCCCAAGAAGGAACACTTCGGCATCAGGCGGCAGGACCGCCTCGTCGCGCACGCCGGCCTGCTGCAGCTGCCCCTGTCGGTCGCCGGCTCGGCGATACCGGTGGTGGGCGTCGGCGGCGTGGCCGTCGCCCCCGACCTGCGGGGCCACGGACTGGCGCGCGCGGTCGTCGCGGCGGCCCTGGACCACGCCCGGACACTGGGCCCGCGGTACGGGCTGCTCTTCTGCCGACCGCCCCTCGTCGCGCTCTACCGGCGACTCGGCTGGCACCTCCTCGAACAGCCCGTCCACGTCGAACAACCCGAGGGGCCCGCGATCATGCCGCTCCGCACGATGTGGACACCGCTCCACGACGACGCGACCTGGCCGCCGGGAGAGGTCAGGCTGCTCTCGCTCCCCATGTGACCGACGACGCGGCCCGGGGCTCGTCCCCGCATATCGCGGGCGTATCGAAAATCGCATACGTCACGGCAACGGGGACTCGTCTTCCCTGGGCGTATGAACGACCACACCCCTGCGTCCGTCCCGCTCCGCCGCGCGCGCCGGATCGTCCTGCCCGGTCTCGCGGTGCTCGGCCTCGCGTGCGGCCTGTACGTCCTGCGGGGCCCGCTCCTGATGGCCGCCCCGCGCTGCGTGGCCGGGCAGTGGCACGGCTGCTTCGACACGTTCAACGGTGTGGTGCTGATGACGCTGGTCGCGCTGCCCCTGGCGTTCCTGGTGGTGTGGGGTCTGGCGTACCGGCGGCGTGCCGCCGGAGCGAGGTCGGCGTGGCGGATGTCGCTGGCCGAGGTGGGCATGGTCCACGGGACGCTGCCGTTCCTGGGGCTGACCATGATGCCGGGGGCCGGCGCCGGGGTCGTCCCCGGCCGGGTGAGCCTGGTCCCGCTGCGGGACCTGGTCACGATGGGGACGCTCGGGATCATCGGCAACCTGCTGGTCTTCGCGTCGCTCGGGTTCTTCGCCCCGATGCGGTGGGCGGCGCTCGCCTCCGTACCGCGGATCCTCGCGCTCGGGGCCGGCTGCTCGCTCCTGGTCGAAACCGCTCAGTACGTCCTGCGGCTCGACCGGGTGTCCTCCGTCGACGACGTCCTGGTCAACACCACCGGCGCCGTCCTGGCCGCGCTCGCGTCGCGCCGCTGGTGGCGCACTCCGGGGGAAGCGCCCTCGGACACTCCCCGCCCGGCACTCCAGGCCGCTGCTTAGGCTTGAGCCATGCGCGTACTGATCGTGGAGGACGAGCCCTACCTGGCCGAAGCAGTCCGTGACGGGCTCCGCCTGGAAGCGATCGCCGCCGACATCGCCGGCGACGGCGACACCGCACTGGAGATGCTCGGCGTCCACAGCTACGACCTCGCGGTCCTGGACCGCGACATCCCCGGCCCCTCCGGCGACGAGGTCGCCCGGCGCATCGTCGCCTCCGGCAGCGGCATCCCGATCCTCATGCTCACCGCGGCGGACCGGATCGACGACAAGGCCTCCGGGTTCGAGCTCGGCGCCGACGACTACCTGACCAAGCCGTTCGACCTGCGCGAGCTCGTCCTGCGGCTGAGGGCCCTCGACCGAAGGCGCGCGCACTCCCGGCCCCCGGTCCGCGAGGTCGCGGGCCTCCGGCTCGACCCCTTCCGCCGGGAGGTCTTCCGCGACGGACGCTACGTCGCGCTCACCCGTAAGCAGTTCGCCGTCCTCGAAGTCCTTGTCGCCGCCGAGGGCGGCGTCGTCAGTGCCGAAGAGCTCCTCGAACGGGCCTGGGACGAGAACGCCGACCCGCTCACCAACGCCGTACGCATCACCGTCTCCGCCCTGCGCAAACGGCTCGGCGAACCATGGATCATCGCCACCGTGCCCGGAGTCGGGTACCGGATCGACGCCGGCTCGCATGGATAGGCGCCCCGGGCTCAGCGCCCGCCTGAAGCTCACCCTCAGCTACGCCGGATTCCTCGCCGTCGCCGGCGCCCTCATGCTGGCCGTGGTGTGGGGCTTCCTGCTGCGCTACGTACCCGACAACTCGCAGGGCCTTCTCGGGATCTCGCCCAACCGCTACCTCCTCGTGCACACCTTCGCCCCCGCCGCGGCCGTGGCGATGGCCTTCCTGCTCGTGTTCGGCCTCGTCGGAGGATGGATCCTCGCCGGCCGGATGCTCGCACCGCTCGACCGGATCACCGCCGCGGCACGGACGGCGGGAAGCGGATCGCTGTCCCACCGCATCCGCATGAAGGGCCGCCGGGACGAGTTCCGCGAACTGTCCGACGCCTTCGACTCGATGCTCGAACAACTCGAGTCCCACGTCGCCGAGCAGCAGCGCTTCGCCGCGAACGCCTCCCACGAACTGCGCACCCCGCTCGCCGTCTCGCGCACTCTCCTCGACGTCGCCCGCGAGGACCCCACGCGGGACCGGGACGAACTCATCGAACGCCTGCAAGCCGTCAACACCCGGGCGATCGACCTCACCGAAGCGCTCCTCCTGCTCAGCCGCAGCGACCGCGGGAACGTCACCCGCGAGAGCGTCGACCTCTCCCTCGTCGCCGAAGAGGCCGCCGAAACCCTGCTCCCCCTCGCCGAACAGCGCCGGATCACCCTCGACGTCACCGGCGAGGCCGCCCCGACCAGGGGCTCCGCCGGGCTGCTGCTGCGGATGGTCACGAACCTCGTCCAGAACGCCATCGTCCACAACCTGCCCACCGGTGGCACCGTGACCGTCCACACCGGGACGCGGGACGACGCGAGCGTGGTACGGGTCGAGAACACGGGCCCTCCGCTGCCTCCGGAGCTGGTGCCGACCCTCACCGAACCCTTCCGGCGCGGAACGGAACGCGTACGCACCGACGAGCACGCCGGTGTCGGCCTCGGCCTCGCCATCGTGCACAGCGTCGTCCGCGCCCACGACGGGACCCTCGACCTCGCCCCTCGCCCCGGCGGCGGCCTCCTCGTCACGGTCACGCTTCCCCGCACGCCGTAGACCCTCCGACGCCTCCGCTTCACACCGCTTCCGTCCGCACCGGCCGGCGCAGCAGATACACGGCCGCCGAGGTGACGAGAAGCAGCATGCAGCCGGTGAACACCAGGCCCGCCTGCTCAAGGCCGAGCGGTTCGGCCAGGAGGCCGACCCCGATGACCGGGATCGAGATGCCCGTGTACGCCACCACGAACAGGGTCGAGATCACCGCCGCACGCCGCTCCACCGGCGCGGCCGCGGCGACGGCGGACAGCGCCGCGCGGAAGGAGAGCCCCTGGCCGACTCCGCCGACGACAGCGGCGAGGACCACGAGCGCAAGCAGCTCGGCGGAGAGCGCCCCCGCCAGGAACGCAAGCCCGGCGAAGAGCACGACGCAGCCCAGCGGCAGGGACCGGGGCACCCCGAAGCGGCCGACGGCCAGCTGACCGGCCGTGGAGGAGAAGAAGGCCAGCGCGACGATCAGACCGCTCACCGCGTGGTTGTCCACCTGCAGGAACTGGGCCAGGAAGGCGGGGCTGACCGAGGTGAACACCCCGAACAACGCGAACCCCGCGAAGGACGCGATGGCCGCCGGCACGAACACCGGGCGGACCTGCGCGGGCAGCGCCGGCCGCTGCGGCCGTACGGCGCTCAGCGGCCGCGGGTCCCGCACGGTCTCCGGCAGCCGCAGCAGGACGACGACCGATACGGCCACCAGGGCGAGATGTACGGCGAAGGGGAGCAGCAGCGGCTCGGGGGCGTACTCCGCGAGCAGGCCGGCGAGCAGCGGCCCGCAGCCCAGTCCGCCCATGTTGGCGGCCGTCGCCACGAGCGTCGCCCGGGACTGGCCGCCGGGCGGGGCGAGATCCATGACGTACGCGGTGGCCGCCCCCGTGAACAGGCCGGCCGACAGGCCCGAGAGCAGCCGGCCCGCGTACAGCCACGCCAGTCCGTCGGCGCTCAGGAAGCAGACCGCACTCATCCCCGCGAAGCCGAGCCCCCACAGCAGTGTCGGCCGTCGGCCGACCGTGTCCGAGGCGTTGCCCGCGAGCAGCAGCACGCCGATGACCCCGAAGGCGTACACCGCGTACACGACGGTCACCGTCAGCTCGGAGAACCCGAATTTCTCCTGGTAGAGCGGGTAGAGCGGAGTCGGCAGCGTGGTGCCGGTCATCCCCACGACGAACACGGCCCCGGCGAGCAGACACCGCAGCCACCCCTGACGATCACCAACCATGCCGCCGACCGTAACCCCCACCCGCGCCCCCACCCGGCAACGCGACGCCCGCGATCGGGTCATCGACCGTGCCGGCCCAAAGCGGGCTGGACGAGGGGGACCCACGAGCCAGACTGTGCGCATGGACGGATGGATCCGATCGGGGAGTGAACCCGGTCCCGCACTGTACGGACGCCTGCGCGTCGAGACCGCCGACCTGGGGCCGGCCCGCCGCCTCACCGAACGCCGCCCCGGGTACGGCGATTTCGGCACCGTCGCCGGCGTCGCCGCGCCCGGCTTCCCGGCGTACGCGCGCGTGCTGCACCCCGCCGCCCTCGACGAGCGCCCGGTCCGCTGGGACACCGTGGCCGCCGCCTGCGGACGGCGGGTCGAGGCGCTGACGGACTGGTACGAGGTGATCGGTGCCGAGCGGTTCCACCAGAACCGCTCGGAGTACGGCCTGCCCGGAGTCTGGGACGAGCATCCCGCCGAAGGCCCCACGCCCGGTGCGGTCGCGCGGGCGATGATCCCCGTCCTCGCGCGCCACACGGGCACGCCGGACCACTGCTGGTACGGGCTGTGGGAGGGGTACGGCCGCTGGGACTGGGAGGGGATCCCCACCTTCCCGACCCCGGGCAGGGACGAGATCCTGCTGTCCGGGACGCTGGCCGACGCGGTGTCCCCGGAATTCCTGGACGAGTTCGCCGAACTCCCCGACCTGTGGTGGCCGCAGGACGGCGTCTGGTGCGTGGGCGGCGACGTCGACCTCGTGAGCACGTACGTCTGCGGATCCGAGGAACTGATCGCCGACCTGCTCGCCACACCCGGCCTGGAGGCCCACCGGGTCACGGCCTCCGACCGCGTCGGCTGAAGGGAGGCGGAGGACCCCCGGCGGGCTCGTCGCGCGCACGGCGCTCGTACTAGCGTGGGGCGCATGGCCACGTCGTACTCCTCCGCCGCGGGAAGTCGGTGGCGACCGGCGACGAGGGGCCTCCTGCACATGGGAGGGGCCACGCTCGTGCGGTCGCTCTACCTGCTCACCGCTCCGGTGACCGCCGCCGCCGGACTGCTCCCGGCACTCGGCGCGCTGTTCGCCTCGACGGCCGGCCTGCTGCTGCCGTCCGGTTCACCGGTCGTGGCTCGCGCCCTGGCCCCGGCCCGGTGGTGCGCCGACCTGGAGCGGTGGCGCATCGCCCGGGTACGTCCGGTAGCCGGGGAACGGGAGGGCGGTGACGCCGCGTCGGCTCCCGTCCCGTGGCTCGACGCCGCCCACGCGCTACTGGTCCTCCCCGTCGCCCTGGTCACCTCGCTCGTGACGGCGCTGTGGTGGTTCGTCGGACTCGCCTGCGTCACCTGCGCCCTGCGCTACGAGGACGCGCCGCCCGGATCCCTGCGGCCCCTGGCCCTGACCGCGGGCAGCGCCCCGTCCCACATCAGCGTGAGCCTCGGCCTGTCGTCACCGACGGACCGGGCCCTCTTCGGGACCGCCGTCGGCCTCGCGCTGCTCCTCACGCTCCCGCTCGTGACCCGGGCGTGCGCCACGGCGCAGGCCGGTCTGGGGCAGGCATTGCTCTCCGACACCTCCGCTCTGCACCGCCGGATCAGCGGACTCGAACGCGAACGGGACACCGCCCGGGCCCAGACCCTCGCGGCGGTCACCGCCGAGGCGGCCGCACTGCGCCGCCTCGAACGCGACATCCACGACGGTCCCCAGCAGCGCCTCGTCCGCCTCGCGCTGGAACTGGGGCGGGCCGAGCGCCACCTCGACAGCCGGCCGGAGACGGCCAGGGCGGCCCTCGCCGACGCGATCGTCCAGACCCGGGAGGCGCTGGAGGAGCTGCGGGCCCTTTCCCGCGGCATCGCCCCGCCGATCCTCGTCGACCGCGGCCTGCACGAGGCGCTCACCTCCCTCGCCGCACGCTCCACCGTCCCCGCCGCACTCGACACCGCGCCCCTCGGCCACCGGCCCGACCCCGCCGTCGAGACCGCCGCCTACTTCGTGATCGCGGAGACTCTGACCAACGTGGCCAAGCACAGCCACGCGCACCGCTGCTCCATCGGACTACGCCACAGCGAGGGAACCTTGAGGGTCTGGGTCACGGACGACGGGGTGGGCGGCGCGCACCCGGGCAAGGGGCACGGCCTGCGGGGCCTGGACGAGCGGCTGCGCGCCGTCGGCGGCCGGCTGCACGTGGACAGTCCCGCCGGGGGCCCGACGACGATCACCGCCGAGCTGCCGTGCTGCTGACCCCGAACGACGGAGCGCGCCGACCGCCGACGGACCCCGCGTCCCGCGGTCCGCTGCGGATCGTCGTGGCCGACGACTCCGTGCTGCTGCGGGAGGGCCTGGTCCGTCTGCTCGTCGAGGAAGGGCACGAGGTCGTGGACGCGGTCGGTGACGGGCCCTCCCTGGTCGCGGCGGTCCTCGCCCACCGCCCGGACGTGTCGGTCGTCGACGTACGGATGCCGCCGACCCACCGGGACGAAGGGCTGCGCGCGGCCGTCGACGCCCGCTCACGGCTCCCCGGGGCACCGATGCTGATGCTCAGTCAGTACGTGGAGGCGTCGTACGCGGGCGAGCTGCTCGCCGACGGGTGCGGCGCGGTCGGCTACCTCCTCAAGGACCGGGTGGCCAGGGTCGACGAGTTCCTCGACGCGCTGGAGCGGGTCGCCCGCGGCGCGACCGTACTCGACCCCCAGGTCGTCGCCCAGCTCCTCACCGAGCGGCGCCGCGACGACACCCTCGGCGCGCTCACCGCACGGGAACGGCAGATCCTGGCGCTCATGGCCGAGGGCTGCTCCAACGCGTCCGTCGCCCGGCAGCTCGGGGTGACCGCCAGTGCGGTGGAGAAGCACATCGGCAACATCTTCGCCAAGCTCGGCCTGCTGCCCGACGACGCCCACCACCGCCGGGTGCTCGCCGTCCTCAGCTACTTGAAGGGATGACTGCTTGAAGGGATGACGACGGCCCGGTCCACCGCCCTCGGGGGTGGGGTTGTCCCCACCTTCCGGGCTCCGGTCTGCTCCGGTGACCGGGCGGCGTTCGTGCGCGAGCGTGGTCGGCATGACAGCAGCACCCCTGCGGACGGGCTCCGCAGCCCCGTCGCGACCGGCGGCCCTCCATGGCCGCGCCCTCGCCGTCCTCGTCGGCGCCGTCCTGGCCCTCGCCGCCGCCTTCGTCCTCGCCCCGCGCCCGCTGGCGGCGACGGGCCCGGGGGACGACTTCGGCGAGGCGGGGGAGCTCACCGGGGCCTTCCGCGAGGCGTTCGTCGCGTACTGGAGCGCGGGCGAACGGCGCTTCCCACCGGACCTGGACAGGATCGTCGACTACTGGTCCCGCTATCACGTCGCCAAGGGCGTGATCGCCGCGATGCTGTTGACCGTGCTCATCGCCCTGGGCGTGCTGCTCTGGAAGGCCTTCCTCAAGGCCGAAGGGCTCGGAGCGGGGAAGAGGCTCTCGCTCGCCGCGGGAGGCGTTCTCACGACTCTGCTCGCGTTGCTCTCGCTGGCCGCGGTGATGGCCAATGTCCAGGGTGCCGCGGCGCCCTTCGCCTCCCTCCTGCCGATGCTGCCGACCGGTGCGGCCGACGGCGAACTCGCCGGCGTGCTTGCCCAGGTCGGAGGGCGCCTGACCCTCACCCCGAGTGAGGTTGATCAGAATCCGCCCGCTCTCGACGCGATGGTCGGCGACTTCGCCCGCTATCACGAGGCGATGGCTGTGATCGCCGCCACCGTCGCGGTCGGCCTCGTCCTCCTGAGCGCGCTGGCCTGGAAGAGGTTCAGGAGAACGGCGCCGGCCGACCGGCGGACGAGGCGCACGCTCGGGTCGTTCGGTGTCCTCTGGGCGCTCGTCGCGCTGTTCGCGCTCGTGGTCGCGGTGGCGAACACGACCACGGCGGCCGACCCCCGGCCCGCGCTGCTGGCGTTCTTCGAAGGCGGATGGTGACACCCGCTCAAGGCCTCTGCTCCGGACCGGTGCCGAGCACCTCCAACAGGCCTGGGATCAGGGGGTTCTGGGTGTCCTTGCGCCAGGCGGCGGCGACGCGTGTCAGCGTGGCGTCGAGATCGATCCTGCGGTAGGCGACCCCCTTGAGGCGGATGCGGCGGACGCTCTCGGGAGCCAGCGAGACGCCCAGACCGGTCTCCACCAGGGCGCAGACGGTCTGCCACTCCACGGCGTGCTGCACCACCTCGGGCGTGAAGCCCGCAGCAGCGCACAGGCCGGCGATCTGGTCGTACAGCGACGGGCCGACCGTACGAGGCAGGAGGACGAAGGGCAGGTCGGCCAACTGCTCGACGCGCACGGTCCGTTGTCGTGCGAGGGGATGCGCCGACGGCAGGACCGCCACGAACGGTTCGGTCAGTACGGTGGCGAAGCCGAGTGCCGCGTCATCGGCGGGTGGTTCGCGCAGCAGCCCCACGTCGATGGTCCGCTCGCGCAGCGCGGCCAGTTGGGGGGTCGTGGTCATCTCCTGGATGTCCAGGCGCACGGCGGGGAAGCGCTCGTGGAAGGTCCGGAGCAGGCCGGGCAGGACGGTCAGGGCGAGGGATGCGGCGAATCCGATGCGCAGCCTGCCCGCTCTCCCGCTGCCGGCTTCCCGGGCCGCGGCGAGGCCGTCCGCCAGGCCCGTGAGGGCGTGCCGGGCCGGGGGGAGGAGTTCCCGCCCCGCTGGGGTGAGGGCGACCCGGCCGGGTTCGCGGCTGAACAGAGGGTGGCCGACCTTGTCCTCCAGGCGGCGGATCTGCTGGCTCAGGGGTGGCTGGGCGATGCCGAGGCGGGTGGCGGCGTGGCCGAAGTGGAGCTCCTCGGCGAGCACGACGAAGGCGTACAGCTGCGCGAGGGGGATTTCGGGGCGGTCCATACGCTCAGTGATATCACTCCACACCAGATCGTGTATTAGACGTATCCTCGCAGGTCACCTAGCGTTCGGCGCATGACAGAGCGACGTTCCCTCCTCAGCGGCTCCACGTTCGAAGAGCAGATCGGCTATGCCCGCGCCGTGATCGACGGCGACTGGGTGCACGTCTCCGGGACGACCGGATTCGACTACACCACGATGACGATCTCCGAGGACGTGGTCGAACAGGCCGAGCAGTGCCTGCGCAACGTCGAGGCCGCCCTCGTGGAGGCGGAGTGCACCTTCGCCGACGTGGTCCGCGTGCGCTATCTGCTGCCGGACCGCGCCGACTTCGAGCCCTGCTGGCCGGCGCTGCGCCGGGCCTTCGGCGAGGTCAGGCCGGCCGCCACGATGCTGATGTGCGGCCTCGCCGACCCGCGTATGAAGATCGAGATCGAGGTGTATGCGCGACGGGCCGCCGCGTAAGGGCGCTCAGTCCGAGTCGTCGGCGCGCAGGGTGAGGGCGAGGAGTCCGGGGAAGCGGGCGTCGAACTCCTCGCGGCGGAGGCGGTTGAGCCGCTTCGGGCCCTGGTCGCGCTGTTCGACGAGGCCCGCGCCGCGCAGGACGGTGAAGTGGTGGCTCTTGGCGGCCCGGCCCACGGGGACGTCGAAGTTGCTGCAGCTGAGCGTCCAGTCGGGCTGGGCGGCCAGTTCGCGGATCAGCTGGAGGCGCACGGGGTCGGCGAGCGCGGACAGTGCGGTGAGGAGTGCGACGTCATCGGGGTGCGTGTGCACGGGCGCCGCACGATGGCCCGCGCCTCCCTCTCGCTCCGGCATCCCGCCTCGTCCTTTCGTCGCGACCCGCTCGCTTGCCCAATGTTCGATGACCATCATACAGTGCGGGTGTTCGCTTTTCGTTGAACACTCCGTTCGAGCTCTCCGTCCGAGCTCTGCCTGAAGGGTGGTTCGTCCATGCGCGCGATCGAGTTCCACGAGTACGGCGGTCCCGAGGTGCTGCGGGTCGTCGAGGCCACGACACCGCGGCCGGGCCCGGGCCAGGTGGCCATCGACGTCGCCTGGGCGGGGGTGAACTTCGCCGACGTCAAGGCGCGCGCCGAGGGATACCGCGTCGACGAACTGCCCTACCGCCCCGGCCTGGAGGTCTCCGGACACGTCCTGGCGGTCGGAGAGGGAGTCGACGGCCTGGAGGTCGGCCAGGAAGTCGCCGCCCTCGTCGGCGGGGGCGGATACGCCGAGGTGGTCCTCGCCCGGGCCGAGTCCGTCTTCCCGCTCCCCGAGGGCCTCGACCGTAGGACCGCGGCGACGCTCCCCACGGTCCTGCCCACCGCGCACGCCCTGATCCACGAAGTGGGCCGGCTCCGCACCGGGGAGAGCGTCCTGGTGCACGGAGCGGCGGGCGGCATCGGTACCGCCGTCGGCCAGCTGGCCCGGGCGGCCGGCGCCGGCGCCGTCTACGGCGTCGCCTCCACCGAGGAGAAGGCCGCGTACGCCCTGAAGTACGGCTACGACGAGGTCTTCCGGCCCGACACCTTCGCCGAGGACGTCCGACGGGCCACCGGCGACAGGGGAGTCGACCTCGTCCTCGACCCCGTCGGCGGGGACACCCTGCGCCGCGGCCTGAACGCCCTGGCCCCCTTCGGGCGCCTCGTCTCCTTCGGCAACGCCGGTGGCGGCGCACCCTGGCAGGTCGGCCAGCCCGAGCTGTACGGCCAGGGCCACGCCGTCGCGGGCTTCTCCGTCCTGTCCCTCGCGCAGACCGCCCCCGCCGCCGCCCGCGCCCTGACCGAGCGGGCCCTGCGCGCGGTCTCGGAGGGGGCCGTGACCCTCCCCGTCACCGCCGAGTTCCCCCTGGCCGAAGCGGCCGAAGCCCACCGGCTCCTGGGCGGTCGCACCTCCACGGGCAAGCTGCTGCTCCGGGTGAAGGACTGAACGCGCCCGATCGAACGCCGGTCGCTCCGGGCGCGGTTCAGGCCGGCCGGCACGTCCTGCTCCGCGCCGGAGGGCGGCAGGCGCGCGCACGCGGATTCACAGCTGGTGGATCCAGGCGATGACCAGGACGACGCCGGCAGCCGACGACACCAGGAGGGCGAACACGGGACCCGCCCCCACCCTGCGCCCCCACAGCCGGCCCGCCAGTCGCGAGCGCAGCCGGTCGATGAGCCAGAGGGCGCCCAGGCCGGCGGCCGCGAACGGCAGGGCGACGAGGAAGTGCGTGATCCAGGCCCCCGCCAGAGTCGGGCCGCCCCAGGAATGGTCGTACGGGCCCTGGTCGACGAGCCCGTACAGCACCCCGCGCAGCACGAACAGGACCTCGATGCCGACGGGGATGAGGGCGAGCAGCCCCAGCGGCACGCACACCAGCGCGTGCGCGAGCAGGCGCCCCGCCCCGGGCCGCCGGGCCACGGCGGGCAGTGCCGGATCCGGCTCGTCGACCCGGGCCCAAAAGGCGCGTGCCCTGTCCGACCGCCCGGCCACGACGGCCCCGACCGTCACCACCGCGGCCGGAAGCAGCGCCGCGGCATACCCCACCCGGCGCGCGAATCGCGCGGTGCGCGCGGGCGAAGCGGAGCCCGAGGCCCGCGAGTTGCGAGCGCGCCGTGCGGCAAGGAATGACATGGCCTGTCCCCGTTCTCGTGATCGCCGGCCGCTGCCGACGCCCGGAGAGTAGGGGGAGGCCTCCGTCGACCACGTCACACCACGGTGCCAAGGCGCCGTCGTACCCGAGTAGGGGGTCAGGTGTCGCGGTCGACCCCGCTCAGTCCTGCCGGCGGAAGTCCAGCATGCAGAAGACCTTGTCGTAGCGGCGTTCGCCGACCGCGACGAAGTCAGGCAGCCGGCCGTACTCCGTGAAGCCCAGCGTCCGGTAGAGGTGCAGCGCGTCGGCGTTGTCGCCGCGGGCGTCCAGGGTGAGGACCTCGATCCCCGCCTCCCGGGCGTCGGCGATCAGCGCGGCGGTCAGCGCCCGGCCGACGCCGAGACCCTGGGCGGCGCTGTCCACCGCGAGCTTCTCGAGGTCGGCGTGCGGTCGATGCGTCGGCCGCGCGTAGCGGAGCCAGTATCCGAAACCGACGAGCCGACGGTCGACGTAGGCGGCCCGGAGGGCCCCGTCCCCGGTCCGCACGGTGGCGAGGACATCGTCCACGAGCTCCGCCGCCTCGTCCGGTGAGGGCGGTTCGACCCAGCCCAGCGCGGCCCCGCCACGGACCAGGTCCGCGAGGATCCGGTGGGCCGACTCGACGAACCCTTCCCGCAGGCCGGCGTCGGAGGTCAGCTCCACCGCGTCGAGGAGGGCGGGCCGGGGGGTCGCGTCGTGGGGCATGGCGGGCTTCATGATCGACAGCCTAGTCATCCCGGAGGCCGGGCTGACGCCGGCGCTTGCGGTTCGGCCGGTGCGGGCGGACGAGGGTGTCGAGAGCGCCCACGGCAGCCCGGACGTGCGCGGGATCGTGCGGGGTGCGCCCGCCCGCACACCACCAGGACGGCTGCCCGTCCACCTCGTGCAGATGCATGCCGAGACCGTGCTCTGCGCACAGCGGCCATGCCTGCCAGAGAAGCTCGGAGACGGTGTCCTGCGCGGCGTCGGCGATGGCCGCGAGCGCGCACACGGGATCGTCCGCCGACTCCGGCTCCAGGAAGTTGCCGTGCCACTCGCCGTTGGCCATGGCCACGTAGACGTTCTCGGCCTCCCCGTACACGGGCGCTTCCAGCAGCCGCAGGGTCTCCTGGTCCGGCAAGGTCGCCGCGAGGTCCCGGTTGACGAGGGCGAGAGCCTCGTCCCACAGCGGGTACTGGCCGAGCAGGACGGGGCGGGGCGTGGACGATTCGAAGAAGGGGCTCACGGAGACCATCCTGCACGGCACGACGCCGACAACGCCCGGCCTTTTCGGCCCTCGTCCACAGGGCACCGGCCGGGACGGGTCGCCGCCCCGGCCGGTCGGATCACTCCCCGGAGTCGATCGTCGGGCGGCGCAGCTGCACCTCGGCACCGGTCTGCTTGAAGGATTCCGCCGACACCGGAACGAGCACCGCGTCGCGGTGGAAGTCCCGCAGGTTCGTCGAACCGCAGCTGATCATCGTCGACGTGAGCTTCGCCCGGGTCCGCTCCACGTTGTCGTACAGGCTGCCCGCGTAGGGCACATAGCCGTCGACGCCCTCCTCGAAGACCATCTGACCGCGCTGGCCGTACCGGGCCGCGTTCTGCGCGCGCCGCGAGCCCTCGCCCCAGTACTCCTTGTACCACTGGCCGCCGATCTGCATCTTCCGCGACGGGCTCTCGTCGAGGCGGGCGAAGTAACGGCCGAGCATGATGAAGTCCGCGCCCATCGCCAGGGCCATCGCCATGTGCGAGTCGTTCAGCAGACCGCCGTCGCAGCACAGCGGCACGTACACCCCGGTCTCCTGGGCGTAGGCGTCGCGCGCCTCCACCACGTCGAGCAGCGCGGAGGCCTGGCCGCGGCCGATGCCCTTCTGCGCCCGGGTGGTACAGATGGCGCCGCCGCCGATCCCGACCTTCACGAACGCCGCGCCGGCGTCGGCCAGGTACCGGAAGGCCCGCCCGTCCACGACGTTCCCCGCACCCACGTGGACGTCGTCGCCGTACGTCTCCCGCGCGAACTCGACGGTCTTCGCCTGGTAGACGGAGTAGCCGTCGGAGGAGTCCAGGCACAGCACGTCCGCGCCGGCCTCCACCAGGGCGGGGATGCGGTCCTTGAAGTCACGGGAGTTGATGCCGGCGCCCACGCGCAGCCGCTTCTCGGCGTCCACGCTCGCCCGGTGGTACGTCTTATGCGCCTGGTAGTCCCGCTTGAGGACGAGGGAGACGACCCGGCCGTCCTCCAGGACGGGAAGGACGTCCAGATGGTGCTGCCAGATCAGCTCGTTCGCGTCGGACAGGGAGACGGTGGCCGGCGCGGTGACCAGGCCGTCGCGGCCCCGCATCCGGTTTCCGGCGGTCTCGGACGCCCCGTGACGCTCCAGATGGAAGTCGTCGAGGCTGATGATCCCGAGGAACTCGCCGTCCGCGTCACCGGTCGCCGTGACCACGGCCACGCCCTGCTCGGTGTCGGCCAGCTGCCGGGCGACCTCGCCGAGCGGCGTCGTCGGGGCCACGGTGACCTCGCAGGTCCGGAAGCCGGCCTTGTGCCGCTTCACCGCCCGCACGTCCGCGGCCTGCTCCTCGATCTGCTGGTTCTGATGGACGAACGACAGCCCGCCGACCTGCGCGAGCGCCACCGCGAGCGTCGGTGACGACACCGCCTGCATGATGGCGCTCACCATGGGGGTGGCGATCCGGATTCCCGGCTCCTCACCGACCCGGTGACGCACCAGCGGCGCCCCGAGATCCACATTGTCCGGTGTGCAGTCTTCTGTGGTCAGGCCGGGGATGAGGAGGTACTCACTCAGCGTACGAGAGATCTCGGGAAGGATTTTCACATCGTCTCCAGCAAGGAGCCTGCACACCGTTCAACGACGGAACGGCGGGGCTCGTACGGGCAGTGCGGATCGATGCCGGCCGGTAGCGCACTGACGGAAGGAGACGCTCCGGAAACCCGGGAGCGGGCGCGCCCGGCGAGGGCAGTGCCGTCACGCGCAGCCGAATCGACGGCGGACGCACGACAGACCCGGATCCCACGGTGAGGCACAGGCGTTGACTTCCATTACGCCATACGTGATCTTAGCGCACTGCCCGTGTGCACCCGTCGGCGCAGGGCGACGAGCGCTTCCGCGGACGAGGCGTCGTCGGGGGTGTAGATCTCCAAGCGGTGGCCGGGACTGTCGGGTTGGTAGCAGTTGATTCGGTTATAGGCCACGGTAGGTCATACAGTCGCCCACATGAGTGACAAGGCTGAGGACTGGGTCTCTGCGGGCAAGGCGGCGAAGCGGTTGGGGGTGTCCACTCGGACGCTGCGCCGCTACACCCTGGAGGGGGTATTGGAGGATCGGCGTTCGCCGGGCGGGCGTCGGGTGTTCCGGGTCGCGGATCTGAACGCGCTCGCGCGGCGGCGGGGTAACCCGGTGGTGCCGGCGTCTGGGGGCGTGGTGCTGTACGGGCGGGTGTCCTCGCACCGCCAGCGCGCCGAGGGGGCTCTGGAACGTCAGATGGAACGGCTCCGTGCGGCGGCCGGGGGCCGGGTCGTGGCCGGGGAGTTCACCGATGTCGCCTCCGGGCTGTCGGACAAGCGCAAGGGGATGAGGCGGGCGCTGCGTGCGTGTCAGGCCGAGGGGGTGACTTCGCTGTTGGTGACACACGACGAGCGTCTGGCCAGGTTCGGGACCGGCTTGCTGGCGGAGGTGGTGTTGCCGTCGTGGGGGTGCCGGCTGGAGATCGTGGGCGGGGATGAGGAGTTGGAAGGGAGCGAGGAGGGGGACTTGGTCCGGGACATGCTCGCTGTCGTGACCTCCTTTTCAGGGCGGCTGTACGGGGCGCGGTCGGCGAAGGCCCGCGCGTTGACGGCGGCGGTCAAGTCCATCACAGGAGAGGGTTATTTGTAGGCCACGCTTGGTCATGTATAGGATCTTCCTTGTTGATTGTGGATCAGCTCCGGAAGGGGGTCGTGATCGTGGCGAGGAAGCGCAGCGGCAAGAGGCGCGAACTCCGTACGATCGCGGCCCCCTTCACTGTTGCCGCTCCGGCCGGAGCCCGCATACGCGACCGCGCCAAGGTCGAGGCCCAGGACGCGTACGTGCTGCGCGCGGTCGGCGAGCACCTCGGCCACCATCAGCGGGCGGGCCGACCTCGCCGAGCGCATCAGCCTGGGCAAGGTCGCGGTGAAGGACAACCAGCGCGCCCCGCGCAAGAAGTCCCTCACGGCGGTGTCCTCCTCCCGCTGGGCCGGCGCGATGACCCGGGCCAGCGAGGACCAGTACCAGCTCTCCACGCGTGCCCTGTTCGACGAGCGCGCGTCCCTGCGTCGGGCCGTGCACGCTGTCGAGAAGCGGCTGGCCGCCCAGTGTGGGCAGCGCTCCAAGAGCGGGACGCGCGGCTATCGCAGCCAAGCCGAACGCTTCGAGAAGCAGCGCCGCCTCCAGGTCCTCAAGGGCCGCCTCGCGGCCGTCGAACGGCGCATCGAGGCCGGACGCCCGTCGGTCGTCATCGGAGGGCGGCGCCTGCTCAAGACCCGCCACGGCCTCGCGGACGCGCAGCTCACCGAGGAGCAGTGGCGCACACGGTGGGAGTCCGAGCGGCTGTTCCTCACCGCTGACGGCGAGTCCGGCGCACCGCACGGCAACTACACCATCACCGTCCACCCGGAGACGGGCGAGGTGACGATGGTGCTGCCCGAGCCCTTGCGGCATCTGGCGAACGCACCCCGGGGCCGGTACCGGTTCTCCTTCACCGTCACCTTCCACCACCGCCGTGAGGAATGGCTAGACCGGGCGACCGGCGATCGGGCCGTCCGCTACGACTTCGTCCATGCCCCCGGCCGTGACCGCTGGTACCTCGACGCCTCCTGGGGCACCGAGGACGCCGCCCTCCTCACCCCGGACGAGATCCGCGCGGGTGGCGGCAGTCTCCTCGGCGTCGACCTGAACGCCGACCACCTTGCCGCCTACGTCCTCGACACCCACGGCAACCCCGTCGGCGCCCGGATCACCGTCCCCCTCGACCTGACCGGACCGACGAGCCGGCGGGACGGCCGGCTGCGAGCCGCGATCTCCGAACTGCTCCGCATCGCCCGTACCCACCACTGCGCGGGTATCGCGATCGAGAACCTCGGCTTCGACGACGCCCGCGCCACCGGACGCGAGACCATGGGCCGCGGCGCGCGCGGGAAGAAGTTCCGCCGCACTGTCGCCGGCATCCCCACCACCCGGTTCCGCGAGCGCCTGCGCTCGATGGCCTTCCACGCCGGGCTCGTCGTCATCGCCGTCGACCCCGCCTACACCTCCGTCTGGGGTGGCAGGTACTGGAAGGCCCCGCTCCAGAAGCAGAACCAGCAGACCACGGTCACCCGCCACCACGGCGCATCGGTGACCATCGGCAGACGCGCCCTCGGGCATCGAGCACGGCGTCGGCCAGGTGTGACCGCACATGACCAGAGGATCGTCGCGCGGAGAGCTACCGGCCAGGCCCTGCCCATCCCGGCGGCGCGTGGGACAGCGAGCCCACCCAGGACAGCGAGCACGCCCGCCAGGGGCGGCAAGACTCGACCGGACCTCGGTGGCCAACTCGCGCTGTTCCCAGACCCCGAACACCGTTCGCGGGGTCACCGGACCAGTCCGGTTTCATGTGATTCGACCAACAACGGCCGACATCGCTAAGAACGGTTGCAGCCAGACCTGGTACGCGACGTTCACGGCGCCGACGACGGGGTGCCGCAGACGCATGTCGCCGACGGTGCAGTCGGCGACCTCGACGCTCGCCCACAGGCCGGCGAACCGGTCGCTGCGCATGCTGAGTTCACCGATGAGGTTCGCGAGCCGCGCGTCGGTCGGGAAGCGTCCGGCCGTGAGCCGGAGGTAGGCGACGTGGATGCGGGCCAGCTCCTCCCAGTTGCGGTGGAGATCCCGGGCGAGGGGGTCGAGGAAGAACATCCGCGGAATCGACGGGCGGGTGCCGGGGCTTTCGGGCGCCGCGAAGCCGACGTGTCCGGCGAGGAGGGCGTGGCCGGTGCGGTTCCAGGCGAGGACGTCTCCGCGTCTGCCGAGCAGGAGCGCGGGGGTCGTCTCGGCCAGCGAGGCGAGCAGGGAGAGCACACGGGGGTGGGCTTCCTCCGGCGGTGGTTCGGCCAGCCCGGTGCCGCCGGGCTGCCGGGCGAGGTTGTGGAGGTGCGCGGTCTCCACCTCGTCCAGTTCCAGTACGCGGGCGAGCGCGCCGAGCACCTGCGCGGAGGCGGTCTCGGCGAGGCCCTGCTCCAGCCGGGTGTAGTAGCCCGCGCTGACCCCCGCCAGGTGGGCCAGTTCTTCGCGGCGCAGTCCGGGGACGCGGCGGGCGGTCCCGTAGGTGCGCAGTCCGATCCGGTCGGGGGTGATCCGGTCGCGACGGCTCTTCAAGAATGCTCCGAGGCTCTCCACCCGTCGAGCCTAGGCAGTCCCGGCCGCGGGTGGGTGTACCTGTCGGGTGTACCCACGGCGGGTGGCTGGTCGCCGGCGGCGCCGGGGCCGAGCGTGGCCGGCATGACGCGACCCACTTCACCTACGGCCGACGCCCGAGCGTGGCCGGCATGACGCAACCCCCCTCACGTCCGACCGACGCCCGTGCGTGGCTCGGTCTGCTGGTCGTCCTCGGCCCCGTCCTGCTGGTCTCGATGGACGGCTCCATCCTCTTCCTCGCGATGCCGCGGATCGGTCGGGCGCTGGAGCCCAGCGCCGGTCAAGCACTGTGGATCCTGGACGTGTACGGCTTCGCCGTGGGCTCCCTGCTCATCGCCTTCGGGAACATCGGCGACCGGTACGGCCGGCTCAGGCTCCTCGTGACCGGAGCGGTCCTCTTCGGCGTCGGCTCGGCAGCCGCCGCGTTCGCCCCGACGCCGGAGCTGCTCATCGGCGCCCGCGCCGCGATGGGGATCGCGGGAGCCACCCTGCTTCCGTCGGCGCTCGCGGTCCTGAGCGAACTGTTCGACGACCCGAGGCGACGGGCGCGCGCCGTCGGCGTCTTCGCCGCGGCCTTCGCGGCGGGGTTCGCGATCGGCCCCGTCGTCGGTGGCGTCCTCCTCGAACGCTTCTGGTGGGGATCGGTCTTCCTGGTCAACCTCCCCGTGATCGCCCTGTTCCTGTCCTTCGCGCCCGGTCTCCTCCGCGAGGTGCGGGCGAACCGCCCCGGACGCGTCGACCCCGTCAGCGTGGTGACCTCGGCACTCGGTCTGCTGCTCGCGATCTACGGGCTCAAGCACGCCGCGGCCGAGGGGATGACGGCGGCGGCGGTGCTCGCGGGAGCCGCCGGCATGGGCGTACTGACCTGGTTCGGCGTGCGGCAACGACACCTGGAGCATCCGCTGATCGACTTCTCCCTCTTCCGCGACCGCGTCTTCACGGTCGCGGTGGTCACCGGCCTCCTGCCCCTGGCCGCATGGTCGGCCACCGCCTACCTGGCAGGCCTCTACCTGCAGTCCGTCCTCGACGTCCCCGTCCTGCGCGCAGCCCTGCTGGCGCTGCCGGGGGCCGGCGTCCTGACGGTGACCTGCATCCTCACCCCGGCCCTGGTCGACCGCATCGGCAGGCGCACCGCCCTGCTCGTCTGCCACTCCTCCATCGCCACCGGTCTCCTCCTGCTCCTGCCCGCGTCCGCCACCGGCGGGACCGGCTGGTACATCGCCTCCACGGCGACCGCCGGTGTCGGCTACGGCATCTCCTTCGCCGTCGTCGCCGACACCGCCGTCGGAGCGGTCCCACCCGAGCGGGCGGGTTCGGCGGGTGCGATCGCCGAGACCAGCAACGAGCTCGGCAACGCCCTGGGGATCGCCCTCCTCGGCTCGCTCGCCGCCCTGTTGTTCCGTCTGCAGGGCCCCGACCTCGCCCCGACCCTGGACGCGACGCTGCGCCTGCCGGGCCTGGCGGGCACGACGGCCGCCGACGCCAAGTCCGCCTTCGTCACCGGCATGCGCGTGGTGGCGGCCGTGGCCGCCGTACTGCATCTCGCCCTCGGCCTGGTCGCCCTGCGGTGGCTCCCGAGACCCACCGGGGAGGAGCCGGGCGCCCACGTGCGGACGAAAACCGCCACGGCATAGGCTCGCCCTCATGTTTTCGGTGGTGCAGAACATGGCGATCGACTGTGCGGACCCCTATGAGCTGGCGCGGTTCTGGAGCGCGGTGACGGGCCGGCCGCTGGGTCCGGAGGACAGGCCGGGCGCCCGGGAGACACAGGTGCTCCTCGCCCAGGGCCCGGTGCTGTACTTCAACCGGGTGCCCGAGCCGAAGACGGTCAAGAACCGGCTCCATCTGTGCCTGCGCCCCGAGACCTCGCGCGATCAGGAGGTGGAGCGACTCCTCGGCCTCGGCGCCACGTTCGTGGGGGACCACCGGAATCCCGACGGCTCGGGCTGGGCCGTCCTCGCCGACCCCGAGGGCAACGAGTTCTGCGTCCTGCGCAGCGACTCCGACCGGGCGGCCGGGTCGTGAGCACCGGCCGGACGGGTCGGTGCCGGGTGAAATGCCCGCTGCATATGATCAGTTCATGAATGCCTCTGTCGTCCTTCGCGCGGCCGCGACGCCGGCCTCTCCCGCTCTCGTCCTCCGTCCCTGGCGCATGGAGGACGTCGCCGCACTGGTCGAGGTGGGCCGGGATCCGGGATTGCGCCTGTGGGCGGATTCCGGCGTGGACGACGAAGCCGAAGCGGCGGCACAGTGGGTGCGAGCCCAGCAGCGGGGCTGGACGGCGGGGGACCGGTTGGGCTTCGCCGTTCTCGCCGAGGAACCGGGTTCGGTGCACGGACAGTTGGTCGGCAGTGTGGTCCTGAAGGAAGCCACTCCCGGCGAACCGGCGGCGGAGGTGGGCTACTGGACCGCGGCCCGCGCTCGTGGGCGAGGAGTGGCCCCCCGCTCCTTGGAGGCCCTCACCGGCTGGGCCTTCGACACCTTCGAGGCCGACGGTCTTGAGCGTCTCGAACTCCTGCATCAGGTGGACAACCCGGCGTCGTGCCGGGTCGCGCAGAAGACCGGGTACGACTTCGACAGCATCCTGCCCGCGTCGCCTCCCGCCTTCCCCCACGACGGCCACCTGCACATTCGGCGCGCGAGCGCCTGAGGCCCTCCCGGCTCCCGGAAGCGATCGGGTCGTGGGGCGGCCCGTGACGTCATGACGCTCACGGGCCGCCCCGGCCGGTCTCCTACGTCAGCGTGTCACCACTGACAGTGCACGTGGGTGCCGTGGTCCTTGTCGCCGGGGCCGAGGACCAGCTTGGCGCCGAGCTTGCGGCAGGCGTTCATGAACCCGCGGTGATCGGCCTTCTTGCCCACGTGACGGCCGTTGATCCAGGTCACGTCGACCGCGCGGCCCAGGTAGTGCTTGGAGGTGGCGCTGTGCCTTCCACCGACGAACTCCGAGACCTGGAACTTGTAGCGGTACTGGCTGTTGAGCTTCAGGACACCGTTGAGCATCCGCGTGTCGAGCGCCACCCGCGAGCCGTTCTTGTGACCCCAGGGGCTGGTCCTGGCCGCACGCCCGTTGGAGACGTCGACCAGGTTCTGCCGCGGGAGGGACGCCTTGTCGGTGCCGCCCCCGTGCGACGTGGCGTAGGTGATGCCCTTCGCGTTCAGGATGGAACGGGCCAGCCGGGCCGATTCGCTCGCCGGCTTGGCGGGTGCGCGATGCCGGGCCGCTTCTCCGTGCTTCCCCGGGGAGGGATCCGCTGTCGCGGCCGGCCCTGCGGCGAGGGCGACGGCCGAGACGGCGGCAGCGACGCAGACAGCGAGACGGTTCATGGATGGGTCTCTTTCCTCTGTGGACGGGCGGAACGATCAAGAGGAAAGCAGGTGACCAGGCGATATCCGGCGAACCAGGGGGTTTCCCACTCGATCGGGGTACCCCGATGTCAACGTCCCGTGGCATAGTCCGCACGATCGTGGGGCGGTCCGAGGTGGTGCGGATCCCTCAGTCGGAGTGGAGGACCCGGAAGCGATCGGGCTCTGCCGGGTCCCGGTCGACGACCTGGATCGGGGCCCACGTCCACTGCCACACGCCGATGCCCGGCGCGCGGGAGAAACGGATGGGCCCGCGTGTGCCCTCGACGGTCACGCGCGGCCAGGACTCGGCGACGGCCGCCCGGTCCGTGCCGTGGGAACGCAACGCCTCGGCGAGGACGGTGATCGTGTCCCAGCCCTCGAAGGCGACGAAGGAGGGCGCCTCGCCGAGCCGTTCGGCGAGTTCCTTCCCGACGCGCTCGCCCAGCGGTCCGAGCCGCTCGGGCAGATAGCGCAGGAACGGGATCCCGGCGCCGTCCTCGCCGAGCGCCGCGGCCCATCCCGCGAACTCCGGCTGCCCGGCCGGAGCGCCGATCAGCAGCTCCGCGAGCCGCCGGTCGCCCCGTACGGCCCGGACGATCGGCACCGCGGGCTCCGGGCTGCCGACCAGCAGGAGGAGTGCCGCGGCGCCGTGGTCGACGAGCGCGTCGCACAGGGCCTCGGGGGTCAGCGCCGTGGCGTCGAGTTCGACGACGCTGCCGCCCCGGGAAGCCAGATGGTCCCGCAGGACGCGGGTGCCGGTCGCCCAGTAGACGCTCGGCTGCGTGGCCACGGCGATCCGGGGCCGACCCGAGGCGAGGAGGAAGTCCGCGTAGATCCGCCAGCCGCGCGACTGCGCCGGGGCCAGGCGTGCGACCCGGTCCGTCGGCTCCTCGGTGAGCGCGTCGAGCACCGCCGACGAACACAGGAACGGCAGACCGAGGGCGTCGGCCCGGGCGGCGGCCGCGCGGGCGACGACGCTGTGGTACTCACCCGCCACGGCGGCCACGCCGAGGCCCGCCAGTTCGTCCACGGCCGCAGCGGCCCGCTCGGGGTCGGCCGCGGTGTCCCGCACCACGAGCTCCAGGGGCCTGCCGTCGATCCCGCCCGCGTCGTTGACCTCGCGCACGGCCAGTTCGAGTCCCGCGAGCAGATGACGGCCCGCCTCGACCCAGCCGGGCGGCGTGAGCGGGACGAGCGCACCCAGGCGGACGGGGGAGCCGTTCTTGTGCCGGGCTTCGGACGGAGATGATGGCGTGTTCATGGTGACCATGGGAACCATGTGCGCGGCTCCTGGGCAACCGGTTATTCCTCCGTCGCTCGCAGTGCCGGTGAGGCGGTGAACAGGGCGGACACCGCCGCCTTCACCTGTCCGGCGACCACCTCGGGGGAGGAGGCGTCCAGCTTGCCGTCGAGGTGCAGGAACGCCAGGCCGTGGACGAGTGCCCACACGGTCGTCGGGAGGGGGCCCGTCTCGTCCGCGCCGGGGAACGCGTCGCGGACGATGCCGCGGACGTACTCCGTGATGACGGCGGTCGCGGCGACCCGCTCCTCGCTGGTCGGATCGCAGGGCTCGGCGAACATCGCCCGGAACAGCGCCGGGTGGTCGAGCGCGAACCGCACGTAGACGACGGCGACGGCCGCCAGGTCGTCGGGCGTCGAGGGCGCGGGATGGGCCGCGGCCAGGTGCTGGGCGAGTTCGCGGTACCCGTCCGCCGCGACCGCGGAGACGAGTGCGTCCCGGTCCGCGTAGTGGCGGTAGGGGGCGGTGGCCGACACGCCCGCGCGTCGGGCGACCGCGCGCAGCGAGAGTCCCGCGCTGCCGTCCTCCTCCAGGAGTTCCCGTGCGGCGCGCAGGCAGGCGGCGCGCAGATCGCCGTGGTGATACGTACCGGTTTGCGACATAGGTCACACTCTTTTATGTTTGCGCCGCTTACATCGGGGCTTAATGTTTGTGGTGCATACATCGTAGGCGGGGGAGAAGAAAGAGGGAACCGGAATGACCAGCGAGCTGTTCGCGCCGCTGCCCCTGCGCTCCGGGCAGATACTGAACAACCGCATCGCGAAGGCGGCCATGGAGGAGAACATGGCCGGTGACGGCCAGCTCCCCGACCGGCGGCTGCTGACCCTGTACCGCCGATGGGCCGCCGGCGGCACCGGGCTGCTGATCACCGGCAACGTGATGGTGCACGCCGAGGCGCTGACCGGCCCCGGCGGAGTCGTCCTCGACGAGCACGCGCCCCTGGCGCCCTTCGCCGAGTGGGCCGAGGCCGGAAAGTCCGGCGGCGGCGCCGTCTGGATGCAGATCAACCACCCCGGCCGCCAGGTCGCCTCGGACATGCCCGGCGTCGTGTGGGGCCCGTCCGACGTCGCCGTCGACCTGGGCAGGCACAGCGGCCGCTTCGGCCGGCCGACCGCCATGACCCCGCAGCAGATCGAGGACACCGTGGCCCGGTTCGCCGTCACGGCCCACCGCGCCGAGCAGGCCGGCTTCGACGGGGTCGAGATCCACGCCGCGCACGGCTATCTGCTCTCGCAGTTCCTGTCCCCGCTCGTGAACAAGCGGACCGACCGGTGGGGCGGATCCCTGGAGAACAGGGCCCGGATGCTCCTCGACGTCGTCCGCGCGGTGCGCGCGGCCGTCTCGCCGTCCTTCGCGGTCGCGGTGAAGCTCAACTCCGCCGACTTCCAGCGCGGCGGATTCGAGGCCGACGACGCGCGCCAGGTGATCGAACTGCTCGAACCGCTGGGCGTGGACCTGGTCGAACTCTCCGGCGGCAGCTACGAGAGCCCGGCGATGGCCGGCCGTCCCGCCGACGACCGCACGCGCGCCCGTGAGGCCTACTTCCTGGACCAGGCCGAGGACCTGGTGAGGACCAGCCCCCTCCCGCTGATGCTCACCGGCGGCATCACCCGGCGCGCCACGGCCGAGAAGGTCCTCGACAGCGGCGTCGCGGTCGTCGGGATGGGCACCGCCCTCGCCGTCACCCCGGACCTGCCCGACCGCTGGAGGAGCGATCGCGAGGCCGAGCGGCAGCTCGCGCCGGTGACCTGGTCGGACAAGACCCTCGCCTCGGCCGCCGGGATGGCGCAGGTCCGCCATCAGATGCGCCGCCTCGCCCGCGGCAGCGAGCCCAGGCCCGGTACGCATCCGGCGATCGCCCTCGTCTCCGAGTACCGGAAGCAGCGGGTGGCCCTGCGCGGCTACCGCGCCTGGCTGTCCACGAGCCGCTGAGCGGGGAACTTCCCGACCCTCGCACGCGTTCCGGAAGGCGACCTGATCGTTTTCTGATGTGTGACACGGCGGCGGAGTGCTGCCGTCGGGGGAAGTGAGCAAGCCATGGCCATGGTGGGCCTGTTCTGGATCGCCGAGGGCGACGTGTACGTGGGCGCGAAGCCGTCCGGTCTGGCGCCCGGGGTGCGCCTGACCCCCGACGGCGTGGTGGTCCTCGGCGAGGGACAGTCCGGCCTCCACCTGTGGGAGGACATACGTGCCCTGACGGTGGCGGACGTCCCGGTGAAGTCCTTGAAGCGACAGGTCGGTGTCGTCACGGACGTGGCCCTGGAGGTGGTGATGAACCTCGCCATGACCCTGGGCCCGGGCCTCGGGGGCGAGGCCCCGCCGATGATGACGCTGGGCCTGGAGTCGGAGGACGGCGCGTACGAGCTGAAGGCGTACGTGGCCGCGGCCGTCGGCTACTCCCCGACCGAGGTCGAGCTCTCCCGCGCCCTGCTGTCCCGCCTCACGGAGGGCGAGGCGACGATGGCCACGACGCTGGCGGCGATGTCGGAGTGGGGGCGCGCCCGGGAGGGCGGGTCGCCCCGCGCGTCGCAGCGCGAGGAGCTGCTGCGGGGGTGGGTGGACTAGCCACCGCATCGGGTTGCGTTCGCACCCCAGGCGGGGACCATGGAAGGGAGAACAGGGATTCGACGCCCGTCGAATGCGCCCGGCCGGTCCCCGTCCTGACCGCCACGCGTCCGATACGGCAGCCGGTATCGACCGCACTCCCTCTCAGGAGGCGTCATGACCGAACCCGACGACCCACTCGGCCAGTGGACGGGTCGGTTGCTCCGGCTCGGCGTCGGCATCTCGCCCGAGGCCGCTCGGAGTTTCGTGCATGACCTGTACGCGAAGGCCCAGTCCGACCTCGACGACGAGCGGGCGGAGGCCGACTTCCAACGGGAGGAGTGAAGCCGGGCGAGAGCCGTCGTGAACCTGGTGAGGAACGGAGTTCCACATGACCGGTACGGAAACGTGGGGCGATGACGTCTACCAGCCCGACGGCAGCGAAGTCCAGGACGACGCGGGTGTCCTGGACTACGAGGACACCCTGGAGGGACCGGCCGGCGACCCCCTCGACGCGGGGTACTCGCCACCGGAACGCCCTCTCGGAGCCGAGCACGCGGGAGTGACCGCGGCCGAACGGCAACACGGTGAGTCCCTCGACGAGCGCCTGGCGGAGGAGGAGCCGGAGTTCCCGCTCCTCGACGGCGACGGCCTCGGTGACACGACGGACACCGACGGCGAGCTCCTGGACGACCAGGTCGGCGGCCGGCGCGCGGGCCGCCTGATGTCCGAGGACGAGGGGACGGGCCCCGTCAGCCACGAACTGAACGCCCGGGACCTCGGCATCGACGGCGGCGCCGCGTCCGCCGAGGAGGCCGCGATGCACATCATCGACGTGGAATGACTCAACCGGTCTTCGGATTGCGGACCGCGAGGAGTGCCGCGCCGATGTCCGCGGCCGCCCGCGGGTCGGAGAGGGAGCGGCCCGTCAGTTCCTCCACGCGCCGCAGACGGTAGCGGACGGTGTTCGGGTGGACGAAGAGGCTCCGGGCCGCGGCGGCGGCCGAGCCGGCGGCGGCGAACCAGTGCTCCAGGGTGCGCAGCAGCCGGGACCGTTCCGCGGCCGGCAGATCGAGCACCGGCCGGAGCACCACCTCCATCAGGTGCGCGGCCTCGGCCGGAGCGGCCGCCACGACCATGGCCAGCGGATTGTCGTCGAAGCGGGCCACACCGGGGCCGGTGCCTTCGAGCCCGGCCAGGGCGAGACGGGCGAAGCGCAGGGCCTGCGGCGTGTCCCGCAACGACCGGAAGCGCGGACTGAAGCCCACGCGGGCCCGCGTCCGGCGCAGGATGCGCAGACACGTGGCCTCCTCCGCCGCCGTCGGCAGGGCGATCAGGGCGAGCTGCTGGTCCGGCAGGAGTCTCCAGGCGGACGGCAGGTTCGCCTGCCGCAGCGCGGCCTCCGCTCCGGTGAGCGGTTCCTCGCCAGGAGTGCCGGCCTCCGCCGCGGCGACCGCATAGGGCCCGTGCTCGGGCAGTCCCAGTTCGCGGGCGGTCTCCCACAGCGTGCGGTCGGTGACGATCCCGGTGAACAGCGCCTCCACCAGCGCGGAGCGCCGTGCCTGGCCCTGTGAGGTGAGTTCCGCGGCCGTCTCCCGGTAGGCCACCGCAACCGACTCGGCGTACAGACCGGACAACGCCCAGAACTCCGTCGACTCCGACAGCAGCAGGTCGTCGGAGATCTCGGGGCGGGCCCGGGCCTCGGCCAGGATCTCCGTCCACAGGAGCTGCGAGCCGATCCGGTACGCGTGCAGCGTGTCCGCCAGCGGTACCCCCTGCTCGGCCCGGAGCCGGCCGGTGTCACGGGCCGAACTCGCGTCCGGGGTGCCGCCGAGGCGGAGGTGGGTGAGGATCAGGTCCGCGTTGGCGGTGCAGGAGAGGCGCAGGGACTCCAGCGGGATCAGCGACTCGTCCTCGTACGCCTCGACCTCCGCGCGGATGCGCAGCGCCATGCGCTCGCCCAGTTCCGGAAGCCCCGCCTGGAGCGTCGCCGCCACACCCGAAAGGATCATTCGTGCAGCTTAGCGCCGCTGGATTGTTGCCGGTGACAATCAGGAAGGTCATCCGTTGTCGTACCGGCCATAGGCCGGGACCGCATACCCCTGCAAGATGTCGACGATGTAAACATTCGGCGATTCCGTGTAACGGAGGCGGGTCATGGCCAATCTGGCAGGGTTCCTCGTGGAGACGGCTGCGCGGCAGCCCGAGCGTCCCGCGCTGCGCCTGGGGGAGCAGGTCATCACGTACGCGGAGCTGGACGAGCGCAGCGCCCGCGTCGCCGCCCTGCTGAGGGCCGAGGGGGTGCGGCCCATGGACCGGGTCGCGCTGATGCTGCCGAACGTTCCCGAGTTCGTCGTGCTGTACTACGGCATCCTCCGCGCCGGCGCGGCCGTCGTTCCGATGAACCCCCTCCTGAAGACCCGGGAGACGGAGTACCACCTGGCCGACGCCCGCGCCGTGCGGCTCTTCGAGTGGCACCAGGCGCCGGGCGAGGGCGCTCAGGGAGCGGCCGCCGCGGGCGTGCGCCACACGGCCGTCGAACCCGGCGAGTTCGCCGCCATGCTGGCCCGGCACGAACCCCTCCGCGAGGTCGACGAGAAGGCCGACCAGGACATGGCCGTGCTGCTGTACACCTCCGGGACCACCGGCCGCCCCAAGGGAGCGGTCCTCACCCACGGCGGGCTGCGGCACAACACCGAGGTCAACAGCGTCCACATCCAGGAGATGACGCCGGAGGACGTGGTGGTGGGCTGCCTGCCGCTGTTCCATATCTTCGGCCAGATCTGCACCATGAGCGCGGCCGTCCGCAGCGGCGCCTCGCTCGTGCTCATCCCGCGCTTCGACCCGGGGGCCGTCCTGGCGGCCATCGCCCGCGAGCGGGCCACCGTCTTCGAGGGCGTGCCGACCATGTACGCGGCGCTGCTCCAGCACCCCTCGGACGCGGACGTGTCGACGCTGCGGATGTGCATCTCCGGCGGCGCCTCGCTGCCGGTCGAGATCCTCCACGGCTTCGAGCGGCGCTTCGGCTGTCCCGTCCTCGAAGGCTTCGGCATGTCCGAGACCAGCCCGGTGGTCACCTTCAACCACCCGGACCGGCCCCGCAAGGCCGGCTCCATCGGCACCCCCATCCGTGACGTCGAGGTGCGGCTGCTCGACGACAAGGGACAGGACGTGGCCCCCGGCGAGATCGGTGAACTCGCCGTCCGCGGCCCCAACCTGATGCAGGGGTACTGGGACCGCCCCGAGGAGACCGAGGCCGCCATCCCCGACGGCTGGCTCCGGACCGGTGACCTCGCCCGCGCCGACGAGGACGGCTACCTCTACATCGTCGACCGCAAGAAGGACATGATCATCCGCGGCGGCTACAACGTCTACCCGCGCGAGATCGAGGAGGTCCTCCACGAGCACCCGGCCGTCGCCCTCGCCGCCGTCGTGGGCATCCCGCACGCGGAACTGGGCGAGGAGGTCGCGGCCGCGGTCGTGCTGCGCCCCGGCGCGGAGGCCACCCCCGAGGAACTGCGGGAGTACGTCAAGGACCGCGTGGCGGCCTACAAGTACCCGCGCCGGGTGTGGCTCGTGGACGCGCTGCCGCTGGGACCGAGCGGCAAGATCCTCAAGAGGGAGATCACCGTCCCGGCCGGGTGATCAGTAGGCGGTCGCCCGGTTCTCCTCCGCCCAGAGCCGCTCCGTGTCGGAGCCGCCGGGCGGAGGGACGATCCCGTTGATCATCCAGAGCTCCTCGCTGGTCTCGTCGACGTGGAACTCCCAGTGGAGCCCGGCGTGCCGTTCGAGGTGGGGGCGCACCATCTCCCTGATCCAGCGGGCCGTCCGGCGCCTGCTGTCCTCGTCGGGGTTGCGCCGGGCGATGTGGTCGATGGTGATGCGGACCGCGATCGGGGCGGGCTCGCCTCCGACGTAGAAGTCCTCGGGTCGGGTCTCGTGGAACAGGGTGACCACGTAGAAGCGGGGCAGACCGACCTTCTCGTAATGGTCCGCGACGGTCGAGGCGAGCCGGTGCTTCTCTTCGGCGGAGAAGATTCCCGGCGTGTGGTGAACGGTCCACAGGGGCATGGGGGTTCGTGGCTCCTCAGTCAGGGGGTAGGGGGGCAGGGGGGTCAGCCGGCGGCCGAGAAGGTCAGGTGTTCCACGGGACCGGACAGCGCGGACTTCACGGTGACGCTGACGTCGTCGGCGAGCACCTCGGCGTCCCCGGCCTCCAGGCCGTCCACGATCCGCGCGGCCACGTCGGCGGGCTTCGCCTTGCTCCGGTCGAGGGCGGAGACCATGTCCGTGTCGATGAATCCGGCGTGCACGCCGACGACCTGCGTGTGCTGCGGCGCCAGTTCGAGCCGGAGCGAGTTCGTGAGGGACCAGGCCGCAGCCTTGGAGGCCCCGTACGCTCCGCTGCCCGCCAGCCAGGACAGTACGGAGTGCATGTTCACCAGCGCTCCGCCGCCGTTCTTGGCGAGGACGGGCGCGAACGCCCGCGCCACCCGCAACGGCCCGAAGACATTGACCTCGAACGTCTCGGCCGTCTGCCCGAAGTCACCCGTGAGCAGCGGCGAGGGCAGCAGGACCCCGGCGTTGTTGAACACGATGTCGGCGTCCGAGGCGAGCTCCGCGAGGGAGGCGACCGACTCGGCCGAGCGGACGTCGAGCACGGTGGTCACCACCCGCGGTCGCTCGTCCACGTACGCCGAGCGGGCCGTCGCGTACACCTTGCTCGCCCCGCGCGCCAGCACCTCGTCCACGAGCGCGGCGCCGAGCCCTCGCCGCCCGCCGGTCACCACGACCACCTTGCCCATCACCGCAACCACGGCACTCACTCCTCGTTCGGCCGGAGATCTGGATAACGACCTCGTTAGTCAGATGCAAGCACGCCAGGGCTGAGTAACGCAAGCATTAGCTACACTGGGCTCGTGGCGATGAGGTTCGAGAAGCGATTGAGCGACCGGGACGCGTGGTCGATCGGCGACGGGTGCTCGGCCGGCCGGGTGCTCGACCTGCTCAGCACCCGCACGGTCTTCATGGTCGTACGGGAGTGCTTCTACGGCACGACCCGGTTCGAGGACTTCGTGGCGAGGATCGGCACCTCCGCGCCCTCGGTCTCCCGCGCGCTCAAGCAGCTGGAATCCGCCGGGGTCGTGGCGCGCACTCCCTACCAGGAGCCGGGGAAGCGGGCCCGCGACGAGTACCGGCTCACCGAGGCGGGCGAGGACCTGCTGCCGGTCTTCCTGTCGCTGATCCGGTGGGGTGACACCTACCTGCAGGACGGCCGTCCGCCGCTGGCCTTCGTCGAAGCCGGCAGCGGCCGCCCGCTGGACGTCCGCGTGACCGCCGAACCGGCGCCGGAGGCGTCGTCCGACGACATCGAGATCCGCCTGCACCCCGACTGGCGTCGCGACTGACGCTCCCGCGGTGCGCGGAGGCGTACGAGGCTCAGTCCGCGCGCTTCCTGCCGTGGAGGTGCAGCGAGCGCAGGGCCGCTTCGAGGGCGAACCGGTGGTCGGGGTCGAGGAGCCGGTCGCCGAAGTGGTTGTCCAGGTTCCGCAGCCGGTAGCGGACCGTCTGGGCGTGCACGCCCAGCATCTCGCCGACCTGTTCGGCGGGGGCGCGCGTGGAGACGTGGACCCGCAGGGTCTCGATCAGCCGCTCGCGCCGGGTGCCCGAGAGGGCGTCGAGCGGGGCCAGTTCGCGCGCGGCGAGATGCGCCGTGAGGGCCGGGTCGGACAGCAGCCACAACGTTGTCAGGTGCTCCTCGCAGTGCACGAGGGGCGCGTCCGCCACGATGCCGTCGTCGATGAGCTGCAGCACGCGCCGCGCCCAGCGGATGGAGTGCGCGGCCTGCACCGGCGGCACGGTCAGACCGACGACGGCGGGGGTGCCGGCCAGGGCGGATTCGAGCATCGCGAGGCGCTGCGGGGTGAGCGGCCCCGGGATGAGCAGGTGCGGCTGGGGGAGGCTGAGGTCGGCCAGGACGTCCCGGTCGAGCCCCGCCTGGATGAGCTCGGCGACCGGAGGGCGGAGGGCCACCAGGGTGCACGCGGAGGGGAGCTCCCAGGAGGCCTCCTGGCACAGCTCGGCGATCGTCGCCCGGGGCAGCGGCGGCCCCGCGACGACGAGGTGGAGTAACTGTCTTCTCCGCGCCGCCGCGTCGGACACGGCACGGGCCTGGGCCATGACGTAGCCCTCGCGGGACAGGGCTTCGAGCTCCTCGACGTACGCGAAGAGGGCGTCCGCGAAGGCCAGGATCAGGGTGGGGGAGAGGTTGTAGGTGCGGCCGATGCTCTTGGCCCGGCGCAGCGCGATGCGCGCCCCGAGACGGTAGGCGCCCTGCAGACTGTCGAGGTCGCGGCCCTCGTAGGCCTCCACGCGGCCGAACTTGCGCAGGAGCTCGTCCCGGAGGGCCGACTTGGTGCCGGGCGTGGCGACCCGTTCCACGAAGGCCGCCAGGGCCTGTTCCACGCCCTGGCGGATGGCGTCCGAGTGCGGTCCGTTGAAGAGATGGGCGTACACGGGATAGGTCCGCTGGACCTCCATGCCGATCTCCTTGATGAGGCCCGGGATCTCCGGCCTCATCAGGTCGGCGAACTCCCTGGGGAGCGGGTCGAGCGGCTCGCCGATGTTCGGGGACTGTGCGGTTGCGGGCATGGAACCGATCCCTTGCTCTCCTGCGCGACCGGTGGGGAGCGGCGGTGCGGCGCCCTCCGTCGTGGGGTGGGCGCCGCCTCGGCCGTCAGGTGCGTACCAACGGGGACTGCTGAAGCTAAATCAACTGCTGTGTGCTGTACACAACTTGCGCAAGAGTTGGCGGTCCGGAGGCCCGTACGGCGCCGGACTAGGCCGGGAATCGACCTTGGGTGGCCGTTACCTGACGGCCGAGTGCCAGTTCTGGGAGAAGACCTTGCCGGCATCGGGGGCGATGACGCCGGGGGCGTACAGGCCGGTCAGGTAGGTCTGGGTGTTGTTCAGGGTGAGGACGTTCCGGCCGGAGGCGGCGGGCAGCCCCGTCTTGAGGTTGACCGCGCCGTTGACCAGGCCGAGCCCCAGACCGCAGCCGCTGGCGCCGGGGACGGCGAAGGTGGTGTCGACCTGGGTGGAGCCGAGGAGGTTGAGGCGGCTCATGTCGCCCTCCTCGTTCGGGGTCCCGTCGCCGCTGAAGCGCTCGACGGAGAAGTCCGGCGCGGTCTTGTTGCTCGGGCGCAGCAGGATCGGGTGGGACTTCGTCCCGATGTAGCAGTTGCTCCCGAGGAACGGGTTCTCCAGGTGGATCCGGACCGGGACGGTCACGATCGGCATGTCGGTGAGGACGCCCGCGATCTGGTCGAAGTTCGAGGGCGTGCCGACCGATTCCATGGTGGCGGTGATCTTGTTGAGGTTGGCGTCGGACAGCTGCCGGCAGATGTCGGTGATGAAGGGGATGTCGCTCGGACACATCAGGCCGAGCAGGCCGCCGGGGACGGTGGCGGAGTCCGCGATGAGCGCGCCGGCGGGCGGGGGGACGACGGTGTTGGTGCCGTCGGCGTTCTGGACCACGGCGAACTGGAGGTTCGTCCTGCCGGTGACGACCGTGGTGTTGCCGAGCTTGATGGAGCCGCCGGCCGAGGAGGAGGACACGCACTGCGGCGACCTGTCGAGGCCGTCGGCGGCGAGGATCGCGGGGGCGTCGACGGGGCACCGGTCGAACGGGGCCCAGTCGCCGTTCAGCTGCGGAGCGGCCGCGGTCGCCGTGCCGAGGGAGACGAAGGCGCCGAGCGCGGTCAGCGCGGAGAGGGTGGCGAGTCTCGTGCGGGAGGGGACGAGGGACATGGCGGTTGCCTTCCGTCGGGGAGAGGGGGGACGGGCGGGTCGGTTCAGCGTTCGGGCTTGGGGACCACGTACGGCTGGCGGTCCTCGGTGCACTGGCCCTCGGTGGGCACCTCGACGCCCACGGCGCAGGTCTGGCCCTGGATCTGCTTGATGTAGTTGCCGGGGCCGGAGATGGAGGCGGTGAGGAGCCTGTCGAGGTTCTCTCCGCCGGCGCCGCACCCCTTGAAGGCGGGGATGGTCACCTCGCCGGTGAGCGGGCCGCCGCCGGTGAGGAGGTAGCCCGTCGCGTCCGTGCCGTTGATGAGCTGCCCCTTGCCGAGAAGTACGAGGTGGTCCCCGGGGTACTTGGCGGGGTCGGGCTCGGGGGAGCCGAGCGGCTTCTCGGTGCGGCAGTCGGGCCCGACGTCCAGCCGGGTGCCGTTGACCCGGACGTCGAGCACGCGCAGGACGAAGCGGGCGCGGATGTAGGTCTCCGAGAGGTTGTCGGGGAAGACCAGGAGGACGTCCGAGTCGACGGTCATGGTCCCGATCTGCTCCAGGACCATGGTGGCCGTGGCCGGCGCGAAGTCGAACGTCAGGAAGGTGGCCTTGAACGGAGGGGTCTGCTTGCGCCCCTGGTAGGAGAGGTGTCCCGTCGACGGGGTGAGGAGGTGGAAGCTTCCGTCCGGCCGGGGGTCGAACACCGGCTCGCCCTGCTCGATCAGGACGCAGGACACCGGGATGATGTTGGCGCCGTTCAGCTTCCGTACGTTGGAGTAGCCGGTGATGTACGCCGCCAGTGAGGTGGGGGTCGGCTTCTCCGTCACGCAGGGCGGTGCGGCCGGCCGGGCCGCCGGGGTGCCGGGCGTGTCCTCCTCGGTCACCGTCGGGCCCCTGCCCCGGTCCGCCTGCTGCCCGTTCCGCGGGGCCTTCGGGACGGGGCCGGCCGCCGTTCCCGGCATCACCGGGACCGTCCGTCCCGAGGGGGAGGACGGCCGGGAGGAGGGGGACGCCGAAGGGGCGGACGGCGAAGGGGGAGGGGTGCTCGGTTCCCTGGTGCCGGCACCGACCGGAACGGTGGCGAGCAGCGTCCGGCCCCCCGCGTCCTGGCCGGGGACGCAGGTGACGGAGAGGGAGGCGGGGGCGGTGGGTGCGTCGCCGGTCGTGCCGGGGGCGAGGTCGAGGGCGAGACCCGCGGCGGTGAGGGTCAGATCGCCGGTGGTGTCCGTCGTCAGGGCCGGCACGTCGCCGGTCGTGGTGAGCACGAGCGGCCCCTCGGCGGGGACGTCGAGAGACTGCGCCGTGCCGCTCCATGTGGCCTGCGCGCGCTGCTCGTTCTGCGCCACGTCGACCGTGAGCCGGGTCTCCGCCCGTACGGCGGAGCCCAGGGAGGCCCTGAGGTCGGCCGCGGCCGGGAGTTCCACCGTCGTGGTGACGTCGGTGGCCTTGATCTCCTCGCCGGGGGCCGCCCGGTCGGGGAAGGCCGCCGTGATCCGTACCGTCGCGGACTGCTGTCCCGAGGGCAGGGTGCAGACGTAGGGCAGCGAGGTGTCGACCTTCAGCGTCCCGACGGCGACGGCTGCCGCGGGGAGCAGGGGGGCGAGCGCCACGAACGCGGCGATCGCCGCGCCGCGCGCGCGGACACGGGAAGGTCGAGGGGTGGGCCCGGGGCCTCTCATCTGTTGCTCCGCTCGGGTCGTTCGTGTGCCGACGGGGAAGGGCGGCCGGCGAAGGGCGCGCACAGGCCCGCGTCCGCCCGGCCGGGGTCGCCGGCCGGACGGACGCGGGTTTCTGCGTCCTTACGGGTTGGAGCCGACGATCGTCGGGATGGTGCTGGTGCCCGCCACCTTGAAGAGGTACGTGCCCTTGAAGATGGGCTTGGCGCCGACCGGGACGGCGGAACCGCAGCCGCTCGACGAGACGACGGTGAGCTCGCCGGAGACGCTGTTGACGGCGAGCGCGCCCGTCGAGTTGGTGTACGTGCTGGACGCCTTGCCCGTCACGCGGAAGACACAGGCGCCGACGGTCACCGTGGCGTCGACGTTGCCGACGTAGCCCTTGGTGACGCCGGTCGAGGCGGTGTAGTCCTGCGCCACGATCGTCCAGGGGGTGGCCGGGACGGTGGTCACGGGGCCGAGCACGCTGGTGCAGGGCGTGCCGCTGGCACCGAAGGCGATGGAGTTGATGGTGCCGACGGTGGCCGGGTTGCCGGTGGTGCTCTGGCCCGAGCCCGAACCGTTCGACTTCGTACACGTCATGGCGATGCCGTTGACGCTGAGGACGATGTTCCCGCTGTTGACCGCGGTGATGCTGGCCGGGGACGGGCTGACGGTCCAGACCGTGGACGCCACCGCCGACGCGGGGCTCACGGCCAGGGCGAACGCGGCCGAGGCGGCTCCGGCGACGACGGCGAGCTTTCTGATGGGCTTCTTCATGGCTCTGGGACTCTCCTTGGGGATTGACCGGCAGAGGGGTGGCCGCGGTGGGGGTCGAGCGGCCGGCGGCCCGGCATTTCTCGGCCGCGAAACCAGACGTTACTTGCGGGAAACTTAGCTGAACAATGGCGAAGTCCATGATTCTTTGGAGATGTCGGAATGCCTGTCAAGTGGGTGAGCGATGGCGTGAATCCCCTTGGTTCCAGGGTGCGCATTGTCGACAATTCTGATCGATCGCCGAGGTCGCCCACCCCTCTTCCCGGTGATAAGTGCGGAGACGGAACTGTCTCCCGTCTGACAAATGTTCCGCCGTTTGATTCCGAGCCGGGAAAACTCGGAATCGGCTATTGCCGCGAGAGGTTACTCGGCCGTAGCGTTCCCGGGGCGGCACACCGTCGCAGGTCGGCGCCGCTCTCTGTCTCCACGGAGACAAAGGCCGAACCCGGCCTTGTCTCCCCGGTGACAAATACGGGAGCCGATCAAGAAAATCGGCGCCCGCCTATTGTCCGGGTGATCCGCACCGCCTTAACGTGCGCCCGCGGCGCACACCCGACGCACGCTTGCTGGAGGTGGGATGGGAATCGAAGTAGTCGTCGAGGGGCTGACCATGTCCTTTGGCAAGCAGAACATCTGGCAGGACGTGTCGCTGACCCTGCCGGCCGGAGAGGTCAGCGTCATGCTCGGCCCTTCCGGAACCGGGAAGACGGTCTTCCTGAAATCCCTCATCGGACTGCTGAAACCCCAGCAGGGCCGCGTCCTCATCAACGGTGTCGACATGGTCAGCAGTCCGGAACGGGACATCTACGAGACCCGGAAGCTCTTCGGCCTCATGTTCCAGGACGGCGCCCTGTTCGGCTCCATGAGCCTCTTCGACAACATCGCCTTCCCGCTGCGCGAGCACACCCGCAAGCGGGAGTCCGAGATCCGGCGCACCGTCATGGAGCGCATCGAACTCGTCGGCCTCCTCGGCGCGGAGGACAAGCTGCCGGGCGAGATCAGCGGCGGCATGCGCAAACGCGCCGGGCTGGCCCGCGCGCTCGTCCTCGACCCGCAGATCGTGCTGTGCGACGAGCCGGACTCCGGACTCGACCCGGTCCGCACCGCCTACCTGTCCCAGCTGCTCATCGACCTCAACGCGCGGATCGACGCGACGATGCTCATCGTCACCCACAACCTCGACATCGCCGCCACCGTCCCCGACAACATGGGGATGTTCTTCCGGCGCAGGCTCGTCACCTTCGGCCCCCGCGAGGTCCTCCTCACCAGCGACGAACCGGTCGTGACCCAGTTCCTCGCCGGCCGCCGCGAAGGCCCCATCGGCATGTCCGAGGAGAAGGACGCCGCCCTCCTCGCCGCCGAGGCGGACAACCCGGCCGGCCACTCGACGGCGCCCCGCGTCATCGTCCCGCAGCTGGAACCCTCCCCGGGCCTGCCGCCCCGCGCGGCCGTCACCCGGCGCAGGGAGCGCGTCCTCGGCATGCTCGACCAGCTCCCGCCCGCCGCCCGCGCCGCCATCCGCGACACCTACGCGCGGACCGCCGCGGCGCCCACCCTCACCCTGCCGGCCACCGGGAGCGGCTCGTGATCACCGGCGCGCTGCGGCAGACCGGCCGCCTCTTCGCCCTCGCCGCCGAGGTGAGCCGGGCCGTCTTCCGGCGGCCCTTCCAGTTCCGCGAGTTCATCGAGCAGTTCTGGTTCGTCGCGAGCGTCACCATCCTGCCCGCCGCACTCGTCTCCATCCCGTTCGGCGCCGTCATCGCCCTCCAGGTCGGCTCCCTCACCCAGCAGCTCGGAGCCCAGTCGTTCACCGGCGGCGCCAGCGTCCTCGCCGTCATCCAGCAGGCCAGCCCGCTCATCGTGGCCCTCCTGATCGCCGGTGCCGGCGGCTCCGCCATCTGCGCCGACCTCGGCTCCCGCAAGATCCGGGAGGAACTCGACGCGATGGAGGTCATGGGCGTCTCGCCCGTCCAGCGACTGGTCGTCCCGCGCGTCCTCGCCACGATGGCGGTCGCCGTGCTCCTCAACGGCATGGTCTCCGTCGTCGGCACCCTGGGCGGCTACTTCTTCAACATCGTCCTCCAGGGCGGCACCCCCGGCGCGTACCTCTCCAGCTTCTCCGCCCTCGCCCAGCTGCCCGACCTCTACATCAGCGAACTGAAGGCCCTCGTCTTCGGGTTCATCGCCGGCATCGTCGCCGCCTACCGCGGACTCAACCCCCGCGGCGGACCCAAGGGCGTCGGCGACGCCGTCAACCAGTCCGTCGTCATCACCTTCATGCTGCTGTTCTTCGTGAACATGGTGCTCACGGGCATCTACCTGCAGATCGTCCCGCCGAAGGGAGGCTGAGACCGATGGCCTCCCCGTTCGTGTGGCTCGACCGGTCCGGCGACCAGCTCCTGTTCTACCTCCGAGCCCTGCTCTGGATCCCGCGGACCCTGCGCCGCTACCTCAAGGAGGTGCAACGGCTGCTCGCCGAGGTCGCGTTCGGCTCCGGCGGCCTCGGCGTCATCGGCGGCACCATCGGCGTCATGATCGCGATGACGCTGTTCACCGGAACCGTCGTCGGCCTCCAGGGCCACGCGGCCCTCGAACAGATCGGCACCGCCGCCTTCACCGGATTCGTGTCCGCGTACTTCAACACCCGCGAGATCGCCCCGCTCGTCGCCGGACTGGCCCTCTCCGCGACCGTCGGCGCCGGATTCACCGCCCAGCTCGGCGCCATGCGCATCAACGAAGAGGTCGACGCCCTCGAAGGCATGGGCATCCGCTCCATGCCGTACCTGGTCACCACCCGCATCATCGCGGGCGTCGTCGCCATCGTCCCGCTCTACGCCATCGGCCTGCTCTCCTCCTACCTGGCCTCCCGCTACGTCACGGTCCTCTTCAACGGCCAGTCCCAGGGGACCTACGACCACTACTTCAACCTCTTCCTGTCACCGACGGACGTCCTCCTCTCGGTGCTGAAGGTGTTGATCTTCAGCGTGATGGTGATCATCGCCCACTGCTACTACGGCTTCCGCGCCTCCGGTGGCCCCGCCGGCGTCGGCATCGCCGTCGGCCGCTCCGTACGCAACGCCATCGTGCTGATCAGCGTCACCGACTTCTTCCTGTCGCTGGCCCTCTGGGGCGCGACCACGACCGTGAAGGTGGCGGGGTGAGATGACCGACTCACGTGCCGAGACCGTCCGCCGCCGGTTCGCCGGCGTCGTCTTCCTCCTGGTGCCCGTCCTCCTCGCGTCCCTCGCGGTCGCCGTCTACGACAAACGCTTCACCGACTCCGACCCGGTCGTCGTGGAGACCGGCAGCGTCGGCAACGAGATGCACCTCGGGGCCGAGGTGAAACTGCGCGGCGTCGTCATCGGCGAGGTCCGCGCCATCGACGCCATCGACGGCGGAGCCCGGCTCACCCTCGCCATGCGGCCCGGCACCCTGCGCCACGTCCCCTCCGACGTCCGCGCGCAGATGCTGCCCACGACCCTCTTCGGCGAACGGTTCGTGGCCCTCGTACCGCCCGCGGCCCCCTCCGCGCGGCCCCTCGGCCCCGGAGACGTGATCCCCGAGGACCGATCGAGCAACGCCGTGGAACTCCAGCAGGTCCTCGACAACGTCCTGCCCCTGCTCACGGCCGTCCAGCCGCAGAAACTGTCGGCGACCCTCTCCGCCGTCTCCCGCGCCCTGGAGGGGCGCGGCGACAAGCTCGGCGAGACCCTCGCCCGACTCGACGCCCACCTGCGCGAGTTCAACCCCCACCTGCCCGCCCTCACCCGCGACCTGAAAGAGCTCGTGAAGGTCAGCCACCTCTACGCGGACGCCGCCCCCGACATCGTCACGGCGCTCACCGACTTCACCAGGACCAGCGGCACCCTCGCCGAGAAGGAGGGCGAGCTGGCCGGCACCTTCGGCGCCACCACCCGGACGGCACAGGACCTGACCGCCTTCCTGCGGCAGAACAAGAACAACATCATCCGCCTCAGCGCCACCAGCAGGCCCACCCTCGAACTCCTCGCCGAGTACTCCCCGTCCTTCCCCTGCACCCTGCGCACCCTCGCCCAGTTCGTGCCCGCCATGGACAAGGCCCTCGGCAAGGGCACGAACCAGCCGGGACTGCACGTCGAGGTGACCACCGTCCCCTCGCGCGGTGCCTACGTCCCCGGCCGCGACGCTCCCTCGTACGGCTCCGGCGGCGGCCCCCACTGCTACCCCGTGCCCTACCTCGGCGTCCCGGCCGCACCCGCCGCACGGGCGTCCGCCGCGGCCGACCAGGACCTCGGGCCCGCCAACTCCCCGCAGGAGAACGACCTCGTCAACGAACTCCTCGCCCCCGCCGCGAAGCAACGGCCGGGCGACCTGCCGGACTGGTCCAGCCTGCTCGCCGGCCCGGCGTTCCGCGGTGCGGAGGTGACCCTCCGATGACGACACGGCCCTCCCACACGCGACGACGCGGCCTGACCGGGACCGTCCTCAAGTCCCTCGCGTTCGTCCTCGTCACGGCCCTCGCCACCACCGTCCTCGGCTTCAGCATCGCCAACACCGGCGTCGGCTCCGCCACCCGCTCGTACAAGGCGCTGTTCACCGACGTCACCGGGCTCGTCGAGGGCGACTCCGTGCGCATCGCCGGAGTGAAGGTGGGCGAGGTGACCGATGTGCGCGTCGTCCAGCGGCGCACCGCCCAGGTCACCTTCACGGTCCGCGAGGACCGCACCCTGCCCCGGTCGGCGACCGCCGCCGTGAAGTACCTCAACATGGTCGGGCAGCGGTACGTCTCCCTCGGCCGCGGCACCGGCGACCTGACCGGCACCCTGAACGCCGGCGACACCATCCCGCTCGACCGCACCACACCCGCACTCGATCTGACCCTGCTCTTCAACGGCTTCAAACCACTGTTCGAGGGGCTCTCGCCCGCCGACGTCAACGACCTCGCCGGCTCGCTCGTCCAGGTCCTCCAGGGCGAGAGCGGCACCGTCGACAGCCTCCTGCGGCACATCGGCTCCCTCACCAAGACCGTCGCCGCCAAGGACAAGGTCATCGGCGAGGTCGTCACCCACCTCAACACGGTCCTCACCACCCTCAACAACCGCGAGGCCGCCTTCGGGGACCTCGTCGTCACCCTCCAGAAACTCGTCACCGGCTTCAACACCGACCGCAAACCCCTCGGCGAGGCGGTCAAGGCCATCGGCGACCTCACCACGACGACCGCAGGACTCCTCCAGGAAGGGCGCGCCCCCCTCAAGAAGGACATCCGCGAACTCGGCCGCCTCTCGGGCACCCTCGGCGACCACACCCCCGCCATCGAGACCTTCCTCGCCCACACGCCCGGCAAGATGACGGCCCTCGCCCGGCTCTCCTCGTACGGATCGTGGTTCAACCTCTACCTCTGCGAGGCGCGCGTGAGCGGCGTGGGAACCTCCGACGGCTCGAAGCCGCCGACCGGCATCGCCGTGACCGAGACGAGGTGCCGCGGATGAGCCCGCGCGTCCGGCTCAAGCCGGTCAAGGAGCGCAGCCCCGTCGCCGTCGCCCTCGTCGGCCTGCTGGTCCTCGCCCTCATGGCCGTCCTGGCGTACAACGTGGAACGGCTGCCCCTCGTCGGAGGCGACACCGCCTACAGCGCCGACTTCACCGAGGCCGCCGGACTCGACGCCGGCGACGAGGTCCGCATCGCCGGGGTCAAGGTCGGCAAGGTCACCGAGGTCGCCCTCGACGGACCCAGGGTCAAGGTGACGTTCGAGGTCGGCGACGCCTGGATCGGCGACCGCTCGACCGCCGCCATCGCCATCAAGACGCTCCTCGGCGAGAAGTACCTGGCCCTCGACCCCCTGGGCTCCGCCCCGCAGGACCCCGGCACCCGCATCCCGCGGTCCCGCACCACGTCCCCGTACGACGTGACGCAGGCCTTCCAGGACCTCAGCGGCACCGTCGACGCCATCGACACCGAGAAGCTCGCCGAGAGCTTCCAGACGATCTCCGACACCTTCGAGAACTCCCCGCCGCACGTCCGCAACGCCGCCACCGGCCTCTCCGAGCTGTCGAAGTCCGTCTCCAAGCGCGACACCGAGCTCGCCCGGCTCCTGGAGAACAGCAAGAAGTTCACCAAGACCCTGGAGGACAAGAAGTCCAGCTTCGAGATCCTCATCGAGGACGGCGGTTCGCTGCTCGGGGAGCTCAAGAAGCGCCGCGAGGCCATCCGCGCCCTGCTCAAGGGAAGCCGGGACCTGGGCACCGAGCTCAGCGGCCTCGTCGGCGACAACAACCGGCAGCTCGGTCCCACCCTCAAGGCCCTCAGCCGCGTCACCGGCGTCCTGGAGAAGAACAGCGGCCAGCTCGACAAGACGCTCGCGCTGATCGGCCCGTACTACCGGCTCGTCGGCAACACCCTCGGCAGCGGCCGCTGGTTCGACAGCTACCTGTGCGGCGTGGTGCCCCGCACCTACCTGCCCGAGGCCTCGCAGCCCAGGACCGGATGCCTGCCGCCGAAACAGACGGCGACGGCCAAGGGGAGCGGTGAACGATGACCAAGTCCAGAAAGCCCCTCGTCGCCGGGCTCGCCCTCGCGGTGCTCGCGGCCTGCGGCCTCGTCGCCGTCCGCGTCCTCGACGACGACGGCATGCGCGTCACCGCGTACTTCGACCGGGCGGTCGGCATCTACGCCGGATCCGACCTGCGCGTCCTCGGCGTACGCGTCGGGGAGGTGGAGTCCGTGGAGCCGCAAGGCACCCGGGTGCGCGTCGAACTCCGCCTCGACGAAGGCATACGCGTCCCCGCCGACGCGCGGGCCCTCGTCGTCGCACCGAGCATCGTCGCCGACCGGTACGTCCAGCTCACCCCCGCCTACAGCACCGGCCCCACGCTCGCCGACGGCGCCCAGCTGCCCGCCTCCCGCAACCGCACCCCCGTCGAGATCGACCAGCTCTACGACTCGATCACCGAACTGAGCAAGGCGCTCGGCCCCGACGGCGCCAACTCCGCCGGAGCCCTCTCCGAACTCCTGGACACCGGAGCGAAGAACCTCAAGGGCAACGGCACGGCCATCGGCACCTCCATCGAACAGTTCGGCAAGGCCGCCAAGACCCTGGACGGGAGCAGCGAGAACCTGTTCACCACCCTCGGCCAGCTCCAGACCGTCACCACCATGCTCAAGAAGAAGGACGGCGACGTCCGTACCGCACAGGAACGCCTGGACGAGGTCGTCGGCTACTTCGCCGAGAACAAGGACGACCTCGCCGGCGCCCTCAAGGAGCTCGGCAAGGCCCTCGCCCAGGTCAAGACCTTCATCAAGGACAACCGCGGCGAACTGAAGAAGAACGTCGACCGCCTCGTCCCCCTCACCCAGACCCTCGTCGACCAGCGGGCCTCCCTCGCGGAGGCACTCGACGTGGCCCCGCTCGCCGCGGGCAACGTCGTCAACGCGTACAACCCGGCCACCCGCACCCTCGACGGCCGCGCCAACCTCAACGAGATCAGCATGGGCGGACCGCTGCTGCCCCTCCCGGTCACCGGAGCCTCGTATGCGAGCACCGGGGAGGGGAACCGGTGAACGCAGACTCCCTGCCCTCCCGGAAGGCCCTCGGCGCAGGAGCCGTAGGAGCGCTCGCACTCGGCCTCGGGCTCGCCGTCGTCCTCGGCGCGCTCCCCTCGAACCCCGTCCGGTTCGACGGCATCGAGGACCTCCCACTGCCCGGCGGCGCCGACCTCGGCCCGCACCCGTACACCGTCACCGCCGAACTCGACGACGTCCTCAGCCTCGTCCCGCAGTCCGCGGTCAAGGTCGACGACGTCGCCGTCGGCCGCGTCACCGCCATCGAGCTGGGGGGCACCGGCACCTGGTCCGCCCGCGTCACCCTGAAGATCAACGGCGACGTCCGCCTCCCCGCCGACGCCGGCGCCCGCCTGGAACAGTCCAGCCTCCTCGGCGAGAAGTACATCCAGCTCGTCGCCCCGCGGAAGGACACCGGCCCGCACCTCACCGACGGCAGCGTCATCCCCCTCGCGCGCACCAGCCGCAACACCGAGGTCGAGGAGGTGTTCGGCGCCCTGTCGCTGCTCCTCAACGGCGGCGGCGTCAACCAGCTCAAGACCATCACCCGCGAACTCGACGCGGCGCTCGGCGGCCGCGAACCCGAGGTCCGCTCGATGCTGAACCGCGTGAACACCCTGGTGACGAACCTCGACGCGCACCGCGGCGACATCACCCGCGCCCTCGACGGCGTCAACCGGCTCTCCGCGACCCTCGCCGGCCGCAAGAAGGACGTCGACACCGTCCTCACCGGCCTCTCGCCCGGCCTGAAGACGCTGGAGAAGCAGCGAGGCTCCCTGCTGACCATGCTGCGCGCCCTGGACACCCTCTCCGGCGTCGCCGTCTCCACCGTCGACGCGAGCAAGAAGGACATGGTCGCCGACCTCAAGGCCCTGGCGCCGACGCTGACGGCCCTCGCGGACGCCGGAGCCGACCTGCCCGCCTCACTCCAGGTGCTCCTCACGTATCCCTTCACCGACGAAGTGATGCGCGGCATCAAGGGCGACTACCTCAACACCTATCTCCACCTCGCCGCCGCCCCGGGCACCGAGGTCATCCCGCCCCTCATCCCCAAGGCAGAACCCACCCCGACGCCCACGCCGCCGGCCCCGGATCCGACCTCGCGGCGGCGAACGGAGACCGACGGAACCGCGCCGAGCCCGCGATCGGCGCTGCCCCTGCCCCCGGTCACGACGGCCACCACACCCCCGGACGGAGGTGAAAACCGGTGATCACCCGAACGGTTCGGCTGAAGAACCTCGCGTTCCTCGCCATCGCCGTCCTCGTCCTCGGCTTCGTCGGCGTCCGCTACGCCGACCTCGGCCGCTACGCCGGCGTCGCCGACCACTACACCGTCCGCGTCCATCTCGCCCGTACGGGAGGCCTGTTCACCCACTCCGACGTCACCTACCGGGGCGTCTCCGTGGGCCGCGTCGGAGCCATCGACCTCACCGCCGACGGCGTCGTCGCCGAACTGCGCATCAAGAACTCGTCGCCCCGGATCCCCGCCGACGCGCGCGCCGTGGTCGCCGGACTCTCCGCCGTCGGCGAGCAGTACATCGACCTCCGCCCCGAGAGCGACGGCGGGCCCTACCTCGCCGACGGCGCCCGCATCGAACAGTCCGACACCGACGTGCCGGCGCCCGTCACCGACGTGCTCGCGAGCATGAACGACCTCACTCGCTCCGTACCCCTGGACTCCCTGCGCACGGTCGTCGACGAACTCGGCAAGGCCTTCGAGGGCCACGGCGACGACCTCCAGGTCCTCCTCGACAACGGCAGCCGGTTCGTCCAGGCCGCCGACCGGTCCCTGCCGGCCACCACCCGGCTCATCGACGACGGCGAGGTCGTCCTGCGCACCCAGGCCGACGAGAGCCGCGCCATCCGGGACTTCGCCACCGGCGCCCGCGACCTCGCCGCCACCCTCAAGGGCTCCGACACCGACCTGCGCCGCCTCCTCGCCGTCACCCCCGAAGCGACCGGCCAGGTCAGCGGCCTCCTGCGCGATCTCGACCCGAGCCTCGGCGTCGTCCTCGCCAACCTCCTCACCACCTCGGAGATCGCCGTCACCCGGCAGCGGGGCACGGAGGAACTCCTCGTCAAGTTCCCGGCGGCCGTCTCGGCGGGAGCCACCACCGTCGACGGAGGACACGTGAACTTCGGCATGGCCGTCACCTTCTTCAAACCACTGCCCTGCACCTCCGGATACGGCGGTACGCGCTACCGCAACGGACTCGACCTGGGGACCGCGCCCGCCCTCAACACCCGCGCCTCCTGCACGTCCCCGGCCTCCACCGGCGTCAACGTCCGCGGCTCGGCCCACGCACCCGGGACCGGCGTCGTCCCCACCCCGGCCCGGCCCGGCTCCCTGCCCTCCGGCAGCGCGCGCACCACCACCGGTACGCAGCAGGCCCTCCCCGGCGCACTCGCCCTCCCCGGCGACACCGGCGGCCCGACGGACATGGCCGGCCTCCTCGGCCTCACCACCGGGAGCACACGATGAAGCGCGCCAAGGCCCTGGGCACCGCCGCCCTCGTCGCCGCCCTCGGTTTCTGCGGGACCGGAGCCTGGACCTACGCCCAGGCCCGTACCGACGAGGAACTCGCCTTCAGCCGCGAACGCGACACCGCCCTCGCCGAGGGCCGCAGCCGCGTCACCGTCCTGAACACCCTCGACGCCTCGACCCGCGAACGCGCCGAAGCGGGCATCCGCGCCTGGCGCGACGCCTCCACCGGGCCCCTCCGCACCGAACTCGGCCGCACCGGACCCACGGTGGGCGCCTCGGCACGCGCCACGGTCACCGAGGCCGCGCTCACCGCCCTCGACACCAGGGCCGGTACGGCGAAACTCCTCGCGACCGTACGCGTCGACGTCACCCCGCGCGGAGCCGCGACCGCGACCACCGACCGCAAACGCCTGGAGGCAGTCCTGACCCGCACGGGCGAGCACACCTGGAGAGTCGCGGCACTGAGCGCGGTGCCGGTCGCAGGAGCGGAGGGCGGGGACCAGTGACGCGACTGCTGCGCAAGGAGACCGGCGGGGACACGGAGACCGACGGGGACACGGAAACCGGGGACACGGAGACCGACGGGGGAGAGGCCCCGGAGTCCGTCGGCGACGACCGGCCCGGGGCGATGCCGGCCCCCGGCGAGGACGCGACCGGACCCATCGACAGAACCGGACGCCGTTCCGCCTCCGCCTGGCGAAAGGGCGCTCTCGCCGCCGCGGTCACCGTCCTCCTCCTCGGCGGCAGCGGCTTCTTCTACGCCGCCCACCAGCTCCGGTCCACCCCGTCGGCGCGCAACCACGCGCTCACCGACACCGAGGCCACCACCCGCGTGAGCGGCGACGTGGCCGAAGGACTCGCCCGGGTCTTCTCCTACACGGCGAACACCGACGCCGCCGAACGATCCGCCCGCACCGTCCTCGCGGGGCGCGCCGCCCGCCAGTACGGCGACCTGCTCGCCCAGGTCCGCGCGAGTCTGGTCGACCAGCGCATCACCCTCTCCACCCAGGCCGTCCGCACCGGCGTGATCGAACTCGACGGGGACAGCGCGCGCCTCCTCGTCTTCCTCGACCAGACCTCGCGGCGCGACAAGGCCGCCGCCACCTCCGCCGCGGCCCAGCTCACCGTCACCGCGAAGTACCAGGGGGACCGGTGGCTGATCGTCGACATCAAGGCCCGCTGACGATGAGCGGGAGACAGGAGAAGCCCATGACACGCCAGGTCCGCGCCTCGGCGGGCAACCGGCCGGCCCTGGCCGTGGCCCTCGTGCTCACGCTGGTCGCGGGCGGCTTCGCGGCCTGGGAGGGCCGGAGCTGGTACGCCGCGGCCCACGACGACTCCGCGGCGTACGCCGTGCAGCGCGACCGGGCGCTCGCGGCCGGAGAGCAGGCCGTACAGAACCTCAACACCCTCGACCACCGGCGCGTGGACCAGGGCCTCGACCTCTGGGAGACCTCGACGACCGGCGAGCTCCATCAGCAACTGGTCGACGGCCGCGCGGAGTTCACCAGCCAGGTCAAGACGGCGAAGACGGTGACCACGGCCCGGGTGCTGTCCGGCGCCGTCACCGAACTCGACGACAGGGCGGGGCGGGCCCGGCTGCTCGTCGCCCTGCGCATCACCGTCACGACCCCCGACAGCAAGAGCACGGAGAAGGACAGCCGCATGCTGGGCGAACTGACCCGCGCCGACGGCCAGTGGAAGCTCAGTGCCCTGGGGCAGGCCCCCGTGGGCGGCACGGCGACCGGTTGACCGGACCGTCCCGTACGCGAGAGCCGCACGCACCCGAAAGGACCCGCACGATGCCGACGCCCCGCCACCACCTCAACCGCCAGCGCCGCCGCCAGTCCCTCGCCGCCCCGTCGGCCCCCGCGACCAGGACCCACTCGCCGGTCGCTCTCCTTCCGGAGCCCGAGCCCGAGCCCGAGCGGGAGTCGAAGCCGAAGCCCGACCCGGGCACCCCGGAGCCGGCAAGAGACGGGACGCGGAGGCGCCGCGTCTCCCCCCTGGTCCTCCTCTGCGTCCTGACCCTGCTGCTCGGGGGCTTCGCGGGGTGGGCGCACAGCAGGGCGGGAGAGCTCCGGGAGGACCCGGCGCGCGGCAATACGGCCCTCACCGACCTCGCCCGGACCAGCGAGATCAAGGGGCAGACCGCCGCGGCGGTCGCCGCCCTCTTCTCGTACGACCACGCCGACACGGGTCCCTTCGAGCGGGCGGGGAAGACCCTCCTCACAGGCAAGGCGGTGGCCCAGCACAAGACGCTGTTCAGCGGGGTGCTCGCCCAGGCCGCGAAGCAGAAGACGGTGATCACCACGACGGTCACCGACAGCGCGGTCGAGCGCATCGACGGCGACCGCGCCCGGGTGCTCGTCTACGCCGACCAGAGCAGTGTGAGCACGGCGGGAACCGGCAAGGCGAAGACCGATGATCGGGGTGTCTACGCGGGAGCGGTGTTCGCCGTGGACGTCGTGCGCCGCGACGGCCGCTGGCTCGTCGAGAACATCGACACCTTCGGCCGCTGACCCGCCCTCACCGGAGACGGCGAGGGCGCCTGCGTACCGAACCACCGCGTGCGGTGCGCAGGGCCCTCCCGTCCGGCCGTCCCCTCGCGGCGAGAGCCACTCCTCCGCAACGGGCCGGTGCGGCCAGTCAAGCAGCCCCGGCCCGTGGGGGCGATTGGACGCACACACGGAAACCGGACCCCTGCCAGCGGGATGGGCACGGTGGATCATCCAAGAGGTGAATGGTCAGTCTAGGGTCACATCTGCAAGTCATTCCGGCGATGACCTCTCGCGGATGCAGGCGATGGATGTGACGCCGGTCGCGATCGGAATCATCCACTCGCGACCGGCCCCGTCGAGGGCATCTCCATCCGCAACCAGCTCGCCGGCTCCATCGCCGAGGTGTCGACGGGCCGCGCCATGGGCTCGGTGAAGGTCCCCGTCGCGGGCGGCGAGCTGACGGCCGCGATCACCAAGGACGCCGTCGAGGAGCTCGGCCTGGGAGCCGGCACCCCCGTGGTCGCCCTGATCAAGGCGACCGAGATCTCCCTCGCCGGCGCCTGATCGAGCATCAGACCTAGACGGCTGTCAGAGCGGTACGACCGTCGTCTCGGTCGCCTTGACGCTCGTCCAGACGGACACCCCGTCGGCGAGCCCGAGTTCGGCGGCGGCCTGCGGGGTGATCTCGGCGACGAGGTCGGGGACGCCGTCGGAGGTGACGAGGACCCGCAGCCGGCTGCCGCTGGCGGTGATCTCGCGCACGGTACCGGGCCAGACGTTGCGCGGGCTGCCGGCGGGCTTCTCGCGGTGGACGGACACCGCCTCGGGCGCCACGATCGCGAGCGCCTGGGTACCGACGGCCGGCGGGTCGGCCGCGACCAGAGTGCCGCCCTCCTCCAGGGCGAGGCCTTCGGCGGTGGCGGTGCCGGGCCAGGCGTTGCGGCCGAGCATGCGGGCGACCCAGGGGGAGCGGGGGTGTCGGGTGACCTCGGCGGGGCTGTCGTCCTGGAGCGCCCGGCCGTCGTCGAGGACGAGGACCCGGTCGGCGAGGGAGACGGCCTCGACGGGGTCGTGGGTGACGATGAGGCAGACGCCGCCGAAGCGCGCGAGGTGGGTGCGCAGGGTGTGGCGTACATGGGCCCGGGTGGTCTGGTCCAGGGCGGCGAGCGGCTCGTCGAGGACGAGCAGCCGAGGGCGGGCGGCGAGCGCCCGGGCCAGGGCGACCCGCTGGGCCTGGCCGCCGGAGAGCTGGCCGGGGCGGCGGTGGGCGAGGTGGCCGACGCCGAGCCGGTCGAGCCAGCGTTGGGCCGCGCGACGGGCCTCCGCACGGGCGACGCCCTGGGCGCGCAGGCCGTAGGCGGTGTTGGCGAGTGCCGACATGTGCGGGAAGAGGGCGCCGTCCTGCGGCACCCAGGCGACCCGCCGCCGGTGCGGGGGCAGCGCGGTGACGTCGGTGGCGCCGAGGGTGAGGTCCGCGTGGGCCCGGGGTGTGAGGCCGAGCAGGGCCCGGAGCAGGGTGGTCTTGCCGGCGCCGTTGGGGCCGACGACGGCGATGGTGGTGCCCGGTTCGGCGTCGAGGGTGAGGCGGGTGAAGCCGGTGACCTCGGCGTGCAGCGACCAGCGGTCCCCGGACTGCTCCGCCTCGGGGGCGTCGGAAGCGGCGGTCCCGGGCTCGGGGTCCTCCACGGGCTCGGGGGCGGGCCGGGGCCTGCGGTCGACGGGGATGCCGGTCCACCGTCCGCGCAGGGCGATGAGGACGCCCATGGCGATGGCGAGGAGGAGCAGGGAGACGGAGGTGGCCGCCTCCGGCTCGTCCTGGAGCAGCAGATAGACCTGGAGGGGAAGCGTCTGGGTGGTGCCCGGCAGATTGCCGGCGAAGGTGATGGTCGCGCCGAACTCGCCGAGCGCCCGCGCCCAGGTGAGGGCGGCCCCGGCGACGACGCCCGGCGCCACCATGGGCAGCGTGACGGTGAAGAAGACGCGGACCGGTGAGGCGCCGAGGGAGGCCGCCGTCTCCTCGTACCGCGGCCGCAGTCCACCGAGCGCGCCCTCCAGGCTGATGACCAGGAAGGGCATGGCGACGAAGGTGGCCGCGAGGACGGCGCCCGAGGTGTGGAAGGGGAACGTGATCCCGAACGTCGACTCCAGCCACGGCCCGAGCAGACCCCGACGCCCGAACGCGAGGAGCAGCGCCACACCGCCGACGGTGGGCGGCAGGACCATCGGCAGCAGCACCAGCGAGCGGACGAGCGCCTTGCCGGGGAACCGCACCCGGGCGAGCAGCCACGCCAGCGGCACCCCGAGCAGCAGCGAGAGCCCGAGCGCCCAGAACGAGACGAGCAGCGAGAGCTTCAGCGCCGTGACCGTGCCCGGTGCGCTCAGATGGCCGGCCAGCTCGCCCCACTCGGTCCGTACGAGGATCCCGAGCAGAGGAAGCGTCAGGAACGCCACGGCAAGCAGCGCGGGCACGGCCAGCGCCAGCGGTGGACGGGTACCGGACCTACGCGTGCCTGTGTGTTTCATCGAGTGACCCCGCAGAGATGACGACATGAGGACGAGGGGCTGTCCGCTCCCCCGAGCCGGACAGCCCCTCACGATCCGAACGACCCCGGATCCGTCACGGCTTCTGGAAGCCGGCGTCCTGAAGGATCTTCTGCCCCTCGGGCGAGGAAAGCCAGGCGACGAACGCGGCGGCGGCCTCGGCGTTCTTCGAGCCCTTCAGCGCGGCGGCCGGGTACTGCGCGATGGCGTTCTGCCCGTCGGGGATCTCGACGGCGTCGACCTTGTCCTTGGCGCTCTCGGCGTCCGTCTTGTACACGAGGCCGGCGTCGGCCTCGCCGAGCTCGACCTTGCTGAGCACCGCGCGCACGTTCGGCTCCTGGGAGACCGGCTTCACGGTGATCTTCTGGGCGTCGAGGATCTTCTTGCTGTACTTGCCGGCCGGCACCTCGGGCGCGGCGAGGACCACCTTGAGCTTGGTGTCCGCGAGGTCCTTGAGCTCGTCGACCTTGAAGGGGTTGCCCTTGCCGGTGGCGATGACGAGACGGTTCTTCGCGATGACCGTCGGGGTGCCGGCCTCGGCCTTCACCTTGTCCATGCTCTTGGTGTCGGCGGTGACCAGGACGTCGGCGGGGGAGCCCTGCGAGACCTGGGCGACGAGCTCCTGCGAGCCGGCGAAGGAGAAGGTGAGCTTCGTCCCCGGGTGGGACTTCTCGTAGGCGGCGCCGGCCGTCTTGAAGACATTCGTGAGGGAGGCCGCGGCGAGCACCGTGAGGTCCGCCTCGGGGGCGGAGCTCGCGGAGCCCGAGGCCGGGGAGCCGTTGGTGTCCTGCTTGCCGTCGTCGCTCGAACAGGCCGCGAGCGGGACGAGCAGGGCGGCGGTCAGGACGGCGGCGGCCGTACGGCGTCCGGCGGGGGTGAGGGTGAGGGACATGAGGGTCTGAACTCCTTGGGGACGAACGGAAAGTGCGGTGGGAGGCCGGCCGCGCCGACGGCCGCTGGTGGTGCGGTGCTGCGTGAGGGGTGGTCAGGTGCGGTCGATGTGCACGCTGGTCGATTTCACGCGGGCGGTGGCCTGCATGCCGACTTCCAGTCCCAGCTCCTCCACGGCCTCACGGGTGAGGAGGGAGACCAGGCGGTGCGGTCCGGCCTGGATGGTGACCTGGGCCGCGATGTCGCCGAGCTTGATCCCCGTGACGATGCCCGGGAAGGCGTTGCGCGCCGAGGTGTAGGACGCGTCGTCGTCGCCGCTCTGGGCGATCTCCATGGAGAACGCGGCGAGCGACTTGCCGTCGATGACGCGCCGACCGCTCTCGTCGCGGTGCGTCGCGACCCGGCCCGCGTCCGCCCAGCGCCGCGCGGTGTCGGGGCTCACGCCCAGCAACCGTGCGGCCTGACCGATCGTGTAGGACTGCATGTGCGACACCGTAGGGCGCTGCGGCTCTCATCTGCAACAAGCCTGTACGACCCTCCATCGCGAATGCGAGAGGGCCTGGAGAAAGGTACGAGGGGCGCGTGGCACCCGATTGCGGCTCCTGGCGATCCTCCACCCCCGAGAGTCCTTCCCTGGGGGAACATCCGACAGGTATTTCGCCCTATTCACTTGGCATCTACGATGATCCGACTCGCGTTCGCCTGGTGAATGTGAAGTGCGGACCCCGTCCGCGAGCACCCAAGGAGCACCGCATGCAGGTCGATCACCTTCTCCGCCTCGACCGTCTCGACCTCTCCCTGGTCTGGGGGGACGAGGCGCTCCTCGGCCAGGAGATCGGCGGCGTGACGGCGACCGACCTGGAGGATCCGGCGAGGTTTCTGCAGCCGGGCGAGATCGTCCTCAGCGGCCTCGTGTGGTGGGCCCGCGACGGTGACCCGGTCAAGACCGATCGCTTCGTCTCCGCCCTGCGCGAGGCCGGCGCGGTGGCACTGCTCGCCGGGGAGGAGACGCACGGCGAGGTGCCCGCGGAGCTGGCGGCCGCCTGCCGGAGCCACCGGATCGCCCTGCTCGCGGTGCCGGCGCACACCACCTTCCGGGCGATCACCGAGGCCGTCTACCTCCGGCAGTGGGGCGAGCTCAGCCGCCGCCCCACGGATCACCACGCACTCCCCGAGAACGTCCGCGTCGACCTCGACCGGGCGCTGGAACGAGGCGCGTCACCGGGCGAGCTCCTCGACCTCTCCTTCGCCCACCTCGGCACCCCCGCCTGCCACCTGCTCACCGGCAGCGGCCGTACGGTCGCCCGGACGGCGACGGCGCCCGCGATCCCGGCCCAGCGCGCGGCGGAGGCGCTGCGCGGCCGCGACGGCATGACCGTGCGGATCGAGGCCGACGACACCGTCTTCGACACCTGGTACCTGCACCTGCCGGAGGACGGCCACGCGCCGCCCCGGATCCTGCACGAGATCGGCGAAGTCCTCGGCCGCCACCGCCGCCTCCAGGACCGGCGGGCCGCACCCCGCAGGCAGGCCCACGAGGAACTCGTCTCCCGGGTGAGCGCGGCGTACGGGGAACCGAACGGTCCGGAGGAGGCCCTGCGCGCCTGCGGGCTCGCCGACGCCGCCGCGTACACCGTGGTCGTCGCGGCCTCGGACAACGCTGAGGACCCGGGCGACGCCGCCGCGGCCCTCGCGGAGGCGCTGCGGCACCGGGGGACGGGCGCGTTCGGCGTCGCCGGACGCCCGGAGGGCGAGGCCGTCGCCGTGCTGGCCCACGAGCGGGACCAGGAGGGCGAGGAGGTGTCGGTACGGCTCCGCGAGGTGTGGCCGCTGCTCCACGCCTGCCGTCCCGGAGCGGCCCTCCACGCCGGCGTCAGCGACCCCGTGCGCAGGCCCGCCGACCTCCGCAGCGCCCTCGCCCAGGCCCGCTACGCCCTCGGCGGCGCCCGCTCGACGGCACCGGCCGCCGCGCGCGTGGCACGGCTCGCCGACCTCGCCGACCTCAGGACACTCCTCGCCGGCATCCCCGCCGACGTGCGGGCCGTGTACCTGGAGACCGTCCTCGGCCCGCTGCTGCGCGCCGGCAAGGGCTCGCACGCGACCCTCCTGGAGACCCTGGAGGTCTTCCTGGCGCACAACTGCTCCTGGGCCAGGACCGCCGAGGCCCTGCACCTGCACGTGAACACCGTCCACTACCGCATCGACCGCATCCAGGTCCTCACCGGCCGGGACCTGTCCCGCCTCGACCACAAGCTCGACCTGAGGGCCGCCCTGCTCTGCCGCTGAGCGGGTCGCGGTCAGGGAAGGTCGATGTGCACGCTGGTCGACTTCACCCGCGCGGTCACCGTCACGCCGACCTCCAGGGCCAGCTCCTCGACGGCCTCGCGGGTCACGAGCGACACCAGGCGGTGAGGCCCGGACTGGACCTCGACCAGTGCGGCGACGTCGTCGACCCGTACCGCGGTCACGATCCCGACGAACGAGTTCCGCACGGACGTCGGCACGTCGTCCTCGGGCACGGCGTGCGGCCCCGCCCCCCGCTCCGCGGCGAAACGGGCCAGCGCCACCCCGTCGACGACACGCTTGCCGGACCGGTCGCGCTCCGCGCCCAGCTTGCCCCCGTCCGCCCACCGGCGAACGGTCTCCGAACTCACTCCGAGCAGCCGCGCGGCCTGCCCCATGCTGTACGACGGCACACCGGCACTCTAGGGCCTGTCGGACCGGGGAGCGCCCGTCGTCGCCGCCAGCTGCGCCTCCGCCCGGCCCAGGAGCGTGTCCAGGACGACGGGATAGGCGCTGTGGTTCATCCGCTCCGCGAGGAGACGCGCGGTCGTGGCGATGTGGGGATGGGTCTCGGCCGGCAGCCGGGCGTAGGTGGTGGTCCACATGTCCTCGTCCGCCTCCCGCACCTCGTCCTTGACGGCCAGCGCGCCGGCGTCCAGAGCGGCGAAGGCCAGGGCCAGGTCGATGAAGGCGTGGTACACACCGACGGCGTCCGTGTCGCGAAAGCCCGCGCCGCGCAGGATCCCGAGGATCGTCTCGTCCACCTCGATCTCCCGCGGGCGGCCGGTGACCCGGCTCGCGGTCAGCAGCGCGGCCTCGGGATGGGCGAGATAGGAGGCGTGCACGGCGAGGCCGAGCGCACGCAGGTCGGCACGCCAGTTCCCGGTGGCGGTCCAGCTGTCCAGGGCCCGCCCCATCAGCTCCTCGCCGATGGCCCGGGTCAGGCCGTCCAGGCCGGCGAAGTACCGGTACACGGTGCTCGGGTCGGCGCCCAGCGCGGCCCCGAGCCGGCGTGCGGTCAGTCCCGCGCTCCCGTGCTCGCGCAGCATCCGCAGCGCCGTCCGCACGATCAGCTTCTCCGACAGGACGGTGCCCTGCCGGGTCGGCCGCCGCCTGCGCCGTTCCGCCTCGGGAACCACCTTCTTCGGCATCGCGCCACCGCCTCGTCGCTTCTCCCCGCGTCCTTATGCCAACGCCGTAGACCTTAACCGCCGGGGTCGTGTTCCATCGGCTCGTCCCCGGGCGATCGCCGGGACGGACTCGACGAAATGGTGTGTGACATGCGTGTACTTCTCGTGGGTGCGGGCGGCGTCGGAACCGCCGTCACCCGTATCGCGGCCCGCCGTGACTTCCTGACCCACATGGTCGTCGCCGACTACGACCCCGCCCGCGCGGAGGCCGCCGTGGCCGGGCTCGGCGAGCGGGGGGAGCGGTTGAGCGCCCACCGTCTGGACGCCTCCGACGAGGCCGCGGTCCGCCGTCTCCTCGCCGAGGAGAACTGCGACGTCCTCCTGAACGCGACCGACCCCCGGTTCGTGATGCCGCTGTTCCGGGCGGCGCTCGCCGCCGGCGCGCACTACGTCGACATGGCGATGTCGCTGTCCGTGCCGCACCCGACCGCCCCGTACGAAGAGTGCGGGGTCAAGCTCGGCGACGAGCAGTTCGCCCTGGCCGGGGCCTGGGAGAAGGCCGACCGCCTCGCCCTGGTCGGCATGGGCGTGGAGCCGGGCCTGTCGGACGTGTTCGCGCGCTACGCGGCGGACGAGCTCTTCGACGAGATCGAGGAGATCGGCGTCCGCGACGGCGCGAACCTCACCGTCGAGGGCTACGACTTCGCCCCCTCCTTCAGCATCTGGACCACCATCGAGGAGTGCCTCAACCCGCCCGTGGTGTACGAGAAGGACCGCGGCTGGTTCACCACGGCACCCTTCAGCGAACCCGAGGTCTTCGACTTCCCCGAGGGCATCGGCCCGGTGGAGTGCGTGAACGTCGAGCACGAGGAGGTCCTCCTCATGCCCCGCTGGGTGGACGCGCGCCGGGTCACGTTCAAGTACGGCCTCGGCGACGACTTCATCGCCAAGCTGAAGACCCTCCACGAGCTGGGCCTCGACTCCACGGCGAAGGTCACCGTCCCCGGCGCGGACGGTCCGGTCCGGGTCTCGCCGCGCGACGTGGTCGCCGCCTGCCTGCCCGACCCGGCCACCCTGGGCGACCGCATGAAGGGCAAGACCTGCGCGGGCACCTGGGTCAAGGGAACCAAGGACGGCGCGCCACGCGAGGCGTACCTCTACCACGTCGTCGACAACGAGTGGACGATGCGCGAGTACGGCTCCCAGGCCGTGGTCTGGCAGACCGCCCTCAACCCGGTGATCGCCCTTGAACTGATCGCCGACGGCACGTGGAAGGGCAGCGGGGTCCTCGGCCCCGAGGCCCTTCCGCCGCGCCCCTTCCTCGACCTGCTGGGCGCGTACGGCGCTCCGTGGGGGCTGCGCGAGGAGCGGCAGCACTGACGCCGCGCGCCCGCCCGGGATCAGGGGCGGTGCCGCACGAAGGTGAGGTACGTGAAACCCTCGCCGTCGCGCGGCGCCCGGGTCCAGGACCGGGTGGTGAAGGTGTGAAGCCTGCCCTGGGCCAGAGCGAAGCGGGGCAGCGAGACGCCGAGCACGGTGTGCAGGGCCCCCAGGACCCGTCGTTCGTTGTCCACCGCGCTGTCCTCCGGACGGAAGAGCAGGACAGGGTCCAGCTCCGCGGGGACGGTGCCGGTGCGCTGGACGTCCGTACCCCGGACGGTGAAGGCGTAGAGCTCCCGCCCGTGTTCGGCCACCGACAGGTGGAACGCGACCGGATCGTCGGCCGAGGACGGGTGCCTGGGGTCGCACCACACGACCACCGCGCGACCGGAGGAGGAGGCCGCCGCCGCGGGGGAGCGGAACAACGGGTGCAGCCGGCGGTGGGAGTAGCCGTCGAAGGCGAAGGCCCATGCCTCGTCGGTGCGGCCGACGGCGACGACGGCCCGGTCCTCCCAGAGCTCCACGCCGTCGCGCTCGTGCGGCTTGGGCGCCCGCCAGGAAGCCCCGCGCGGATCCACCGGCGGGCTCAGTTCGGCCCCCTCCTCCCCGATCAGTGCCGGCAGACGCGCGGGGTCGGCCCCCTCGACCCACACGCAGCGGTATCCGTCGAACGGCTGCCGGTCGCCGGCGGGCTCCGTCAGCCACGCGAGGCCCGGCGGGTCGAGATCGGGCACCGGCGCGGGCGCGGGTCCCGTCTCCCCCGACCGCGGTGTCCCGAGGACCTCCCGGCCTCGCTCGGGGGTGACCAGCGACCCCAGGACCGGATCGGCGAGCAGACCGACCGGGGCGATCAGCAAGGGCCCCGGTGCCTCCCACAGCGGCAACGCCTCCCGCAGCACCCGCCAGGCCTCGTCGGTCCGCCCCCAGCGGGCCGACTCCCGCGCCTCCGCGACGGCCAGGCCCCACGACCCGGGCGGCGCGTAGCGATAGGTGCCGTCCCGCATCGTGGCGAGGACGGTCTCGGCGGTCTCCCGGTCGGTCCCGCGCGCGGTCATCATCCCGAGCCAGTGCTCGTCCCCGCCCAACCGCCACTCGTTCCCGGCGGGCGCCATGGCCTGCACCGGGAGGAGCTCGGGCAGATAGCGCGGGTCGGCCACGAGCAGGTGGCCGTAGTCCCGGGCGTTGCCCGGAGCCAGCAGATGCCGTATCTGGTCCAGCAGGACGCCGCTCCGGGGCCGGCCGAAGGACAGCGCCTCCTCGAGCAGCGGCACGGCCTCCTCGTACCGTCCGCGCAGGGCGAGCAGCCGGGCCGCGTCCACGTGGCCGTCCTGCACGCGCGTGGTCGCGTTCACGAAGTCGGGACTCCCCGCGCGATCGCCGTGGAAGCCTCGGTACATGGCCTCCATGTAGGCGCGGAACGAGGGGTAACGGGCGGGCGGTTCGCCGCTCCAGCCCTTGTGGACGTAGAGCGCCCACTCGCCGTCCCGATCGCAGTCGCCCGGGTCGAGCAGCGCGTGCGACATGTCGGAGTCCGTCTCGAGCCGCAGCGCCCGCCGCCACATCCCGGCCAGCAGGACGTCCTCCTCGCGCGGATTCCCGCCCAGGTTCTCCTCGTACAGCGGGGTCATGCCGTACGGGTCCCCGAACCAGCCGATGTCCGCGACGCCGCCGAGCTGGTAGACCCCCGCGGTCTGCTCCACATACCAGCCGTCGCTCACGGCCAGGAACTCCCGGTACGAGGGCGGCAGCCGCCGGCCCAGCCGCTCCTCGACCGCGGCGATGGCGCTCTCGTCCGCCCCGGGCACGCCCAGGGGAGCGACGGCGGCCTCCTCGTCGTCCTCGTCGGCGGACGGAACCCACTCCTCCTGCCAACGCCGCAGGAACTCATGCCAGTCGAAGGTCGCATCGCTCATGGACGGATCGTGTCATCCGGCACCGACAACGAGCCCCGGGGACCAGCCTGGCCGGAACGGGCCGTCACAGGAAGCGAGGGCCTGCCGTTCACTTCTCGCAAGCGGAACGACGGAGGAGAGGTGCTGCGCGTGCGGCGGACCCGGCGGTACGTACTGATCGCGGCCGGAGCCGGCATCGCGGCGCTCGTGATCGCGGCCGTACACCTCCTCACCTCCCTGCCGCTCCCGGTCGCCCTGTACGCCGACGCCATGTTCGGCCTGTCCTGGCTCGTCACCGCCGCCCTTCTCCTCCGGAGCGGTCGAGGACCGAAGGACGCGCCCGGATCCGCGCGCCACTCCATGGGCAGCGACCCGCTCGCCCGCTCCCACTGGAGCCGCCACGGCCACTGATCCGGCCAAACTCCCCTGACAGCACGGTCCGTCGGGCCGCGCTCTGCGACGATGACCCGCGACCACCCCTGCCGAGGAGCGGAGCACGGTGTGAGCACGCCGCATCTGAGTTCGGCCGTCATGACCCACCCCGTGCGCCTCGGTCAGGCGAAGGAGCTGGCCGCCCGACTGCGGCTCGACCACCTGGTCGTCGACCCCGATCCGCACGGCCCGCCGTCCGCCCTGCGCACCGCCCTGCTCGCATGGGCGGCGGCCGATCCGGAGGCCGGCCACCACCTCGTCGTCCAGGACGACGTCGACGCGCCCGCCGAGCTCCTGGAGATCGTCGCCCGGGCAGCGGCCCGGTTCCCCGACGAAGCGCTGGTCTTCTACACCAACTGGCACGCCCGCAACGGCGCCACCGCCCGCCTCGCCGCGCTCGCCGGCGCGACCTGGGTACGCGCCGTCCCCGACGAGTTCACGCCCTCGCTCGCCGTCTGCCTCCCGACCCCGACCGCCGCCGCCTTCCGCGCCTTCGCCCGTGACAGCGACGAACGCCACGACGACGAACTGTTCTCCGTCTTCTTCCGCGGCCGCGGACGGATGAGCCTGCTCGCCGTACCGAACATCGTCGAGCACATCGGCACCAGCAGCATCAACGGCCACGCCGCCCAGGGCATCCGCCTCGCCGTCTGTCCCACCCCGGCCACCGACGCCACACCCCTGCTCGCCCGGGGCCGCGTCCTGGAGGAGCCGGGCTGGATCCCGTACATGCGGTACGGGGAGGGCTACATCCGGCTGGTCGGACAGGAAGAGGGCCCCGACGGCGGACGAGGCCACCACCGCTGGCGCCAGGCCCTGCCGGCGACGGGTCTCACGGAGGAGGCGATCCGCGCCGCCAGGGACACGCACCTGCCGGAAGGTGTCGCGGCGGAGGTGGCCCGCACCTTCGGCAGGCCCTTCGCCGAAGAGCTGTGGACCCACTGCCTGCTGCTCGGCCACCAGGCCGCCCACGCGGCCCGCCGCCTGGCCGGAGCCGCGGACGACGTGCCCACCGACGCCCTCGACCGGATGCGGCACTCCGCCGTCGCCACCGCGGGACCCGCCGGACTCCCGCCCGAACGCCGCCCCGAGGCGGGCCCGGACGAGGTCCGGGCGATGACGGCCCTGTCCTGGAGCGCGATCCGGGCAGGCGAACGCCTCCGGCTCGGGTGACCAGGTCGTCTCTTCCGGATCTGAGAACCGAAAGCGATTGCCTAGGCCCGGTGGGTGATCCACACCCCCGGCTCCCAGTACGCGCCGCGGTCCCGCGCCCGGTCCACCTGGAGGGGCGCGAGGCCGCCGGGGAACACGTACTCCCCGTCCTCCGGGAAGGCGAGGCCCGTCCACTCCTCCCACTCGGCGACCGTCCCGGTGATCCGCGAGGAGTACGCGGACGCCGCGGCGACCGTGCCGCCCGCCCCCACCTGTGTCCGGATCCACGGGTCGAACGGGCTCCCGTCGTCCCTGGTCCACGCCGCGTACCGCTCGATCGGCACCAGCGGATACCGGTCCTTCCAGGTGGGCCGCACCGGCACCAGGACCGTCCCGAGCCCGGCGCGCCGGGCCGTGTCCGCCATCGCGTCGAGCAGCACCTTCGACAGGCCCCGGCCCTGGTGGTCCTCGGCCACCTCGATCCCGAGCGCGCACAGCGCACCGGGGGCACGTCCGGCGTCGCGGTCCGCGAAGGCCCGCGCGATCGAGTCGTCCAGGCCGGGCCCCAGGTCCTCGGCCGTGCCGTCCCAGGTGCGGGGCAGCGAGCGGCCCGCGCCGGCGATCACGTCGTGCTCGTCGTCGTACAGGACGAACTGGAACTCGGGGAAGTCCGTGAACAGCCGGTTCCAGTAGTCGCCGTTGATGTCGCCGTGCAGGTTGTACTCGGGCACCACGCCGGCGAAGCGCTCCGGGATGCGGTCCCACAGCTCGGGCCGTTCCGAGTGCCGTACCAGGACGAGGGACATCAGGCCGCCTCCCCCCGGGCGGGGACCTCGACGTCCCAGACGACCACGATCGGCAGGCCCTCCCAGGCGGCACGGGCCGCGTCACCGATGGCCTCCTCGTAGCCGCCGGGAGCCAGCCGCCCGTTGAAGAGCGGCTCGTGGCAGGCGCGGACCCGCAGCCCGGCAGCCCCGAAGGCGTCCAGGTAGTGGCTCAGCAGATGGACGTGGTTGCGGACGAAGGCGAGTTCCTCGGAGCCGTGGACGAAGAGGCACTGTCCCTGGAGGGAGATCACGAAGGGGTGCAGATCCGTCACGACGATCCGTCCGCCCGGCCGCACCACGCGCGCCAGCTCCGCGACGGCCGGGGTGACATCGGGCAGGTGCGTCATGGCGAGCGAACAGATCGCCAGGTCGACGGAGTCGTCGTCGAGCGGCAGCCGCTCCAGGTGACCGACGCGCAGATCGGCCGCGGGGGAGTGCGCCCGGGCCTTCTCCAGCATGTGCGGGGACTGGTCCACGCCGATGACCCGGTGACCGCGCCCGGTGAGCGTCCGGGTCTGCCGCCCGGTGCCGCAGGCGGCGTCGAGCGCGACCCCGGGCGCCAGGCCGTCGAGGATCTTCCCGACGACGGGTTCCTCCACCTCGATGTACGAACTGGGCAGCGAGTCGTACACCGCCGACCAGGCCGCGTATCCCTCCGCCGCGTCGAGCTCGTTGACGGTGGCGCCGCCGTCCGGCAGCTTCTCCTCGCCGGGCTCGGCGAGCACGAAGCGGCGGATGTCCTCCACCCGGTCCCTGAGGAAGGTCTCGTCCCCGTCCACGGCGTTGCGCAGCAGCGCGAGCCCCTCGATTCCCAGCACCAGTTCCCGTACGCGGAATTCACCGCTCATGCGAGCCCCTCACCGATCTGCCGAGGATCACGTCATCCCTGTCGGAATCCGCACTACCCAACCCGCCGGGCAGGAAGACGACATGAAGCGCCCGTGGCCGAAAAGCGGGTCCGAATGGCCGGTTGGAGGCGCCGTTGTCCGTCGTGCGCGCGGCTGCCTAGCATGACCGGCATGATCGAAGGATATCTGGGAAGAGAAAGCGTCACCCTCGGCGGCGAGATGATCCTGCACATCTCCACCGACGCCCCCCGATTCCGTCTCCGCTTCTACCGGCTCGGCGAGACGCTGACCTTCGTCGGGGAATCCGGGGAATTCGACGGAGGTCTGCACCCGGCCCCTTCCCATCCCGACGGATTACCCGGGCGCGCTTCGCCGGCCGACGCCTGGGAATGGCCTCCGTTCACTCTCCCCGTACCCGACGAGTGGACCCAGGGAATCCATCTCGTCGAATTCGTGGAGTCCGGTGGCCCCGACGCGGGCGGTGACCCGCCCCTCCTGGACCTGGCCCACCTCGAAGGGCACGCGCGGGAGTTCTTCGTCGTCCGCCCCCGCGTCCCCGGCAGCCGGTCCCGCATCCTCTACAAGAAGTCCACGTTCACCCGGCACGCCTACAACCGCTCCGACCGCCCCGGGCTCGAACGGGCCGTCAGCCTCTACGACCACCCCGTCCACCGCTCCGGCGGAGGCGGTGAACCCCGAGGTCACAAGGTCAGCCTCCACCGCCCCGGCGGGGTGATCGACCTCGCCTACTGGGACGCCCCCTTCATCGGGTGGCTGGAGCGCCACGGCTACGCCGTCGAGTACGCCACCGACCTCGACCTGCACGAGGACCCCGGCCTCCTCGCCTCCTACGACCTCCTCCTCAGCGTCGGGCACGACGAATACTGGAGCGAGCGGATGCGCTACCACGCGGAATCGTTCGTCCGCGACGGCGGGAACATCGCGTTCCTCAGTGCCAACACCTGCTGGTGGCGGATCCACCCGACCGACAGGAACACCGCCTTCGTCTCCGACACCGACCACCACGTCGGCGAGGAATACCCGCACCTGCCCGCCACCGACCAATGGTGGACACCCGCGCCCGACGGCGTCGGACATCCGGAGAACTCCCTCACCGGCGTGAGTTTCCGCAACGGAGGAATGTGGGCGGCCACCGAATGGCCCGGTGACCGCCCCCGCGAGGGATATACCGTGCAGCACGCCGACCACTGGATGTACGAAGGAACCGGATTACGCGACGGAAGCGACGGAGGAACTCCCGACCGGCTCGGCGCGGGGACCCCTCTGATCGGATACGAGTGCGACGGAGCGGCCTACGCCTACGACGAGGCAGGAATCGCCCGGGCCACCGGCGAGGACGGAACTCCGGAATCCTTCCTCATCCTCGGCATCCACGTCCTCGAACCGGTCCACGAGGATTTCCACCGCTTCAAGTGGGGGCACTGGAACACGGTCGTGCGCGAGCCGGCCATCACCAGCCCCCGCGCCGCCACCATGGGCCTCCACACCGCACCCGGCCCCACCGGCGGCACCGTCTTCACCGCCGGCACCACCGACTGGCCCGTCGTCTGCGGTCACGAACAGGACCCGGCCGTCGTCCGCGTCACCCGCAACCTCCTCGACCGCCTGCGCCACCGCCTCCGGTGAGTTCCCGCAGCCCGGCGATCCGCGCCGCCCCCTCCGGCAGCGGCGGCGCGATCCCGTCCACCGCCCGGTCCGGCCGCCACAGATGGACCGCCCGCATGCCCGCCGCCAGCGGACCGAGCACATCGGGCACCCACATGTCCCCGACGAACAGCACCCGCTCCGCCGGCAGAGCGCACCGTTCGAGCACCGCCCGGTAGATCAGCGGATGCGGTTTGCGGGCCCCCGTCCGCGCGGAGCCCACCACCAGGTCGACCGTGTCGCCGAGCCCCACCTCGGCGACACGGTCCTCCAGGTCCCAGTACCAGTTGGAGCACACCCCGACCAGCAGCCCGCGCCGGCGCAGCGCGGCGAGTGACTCCCGTACGTCCGCGAAGAGCGCGAGCCGGACCGCCTTCATCGCCCGGTCGAGCTCCTCGACCAGACCGTCGAGCGCCTCCTCCGGCACACCGCAGGCTCGCGCACGCCGTCGCAACCGGTCGCGCTCCCACGTCACGTACGCCGACTCGTCGGCCGAGTGCGCGGTGTGCTCCTCGCCCTCGCCGGGACCCACCGACCACTGGTCGCCCCAGAGTTCGCCCTGGGCCGCCAGACCCCGGCGCGCGAAGACACCCCGGTGGTCCGGCGGCAGCGGCTCCACCATGCGGACCAGCGTCCCGTAGAAGTCGAGGACGACCGCGCCGATCCCGGGCGGCACCAGCACGGGACTCTCCTAGAACCGGCCGTACCGGCGGGGGAAGTAGTCCTCCAGGGTGCCGTCCCGCTCGATGTCGACGGTCGCGCAGTGCAGCCCGCCGCCGAACGGACCCACCGCCCGGAACGGCACCGGCACGATCTCGAATCCGTACGAGGACAGCTGCTCCGCGAGCCGCACCTCGTTCTCCTCGACGCACAGCGTGTTCTCGTCGAGGTTCAGCATGTTCCCGGCGAGCCACGGGCTGCAGAACGACAGCTTCGGCGGATGGTCCCAGCTCGCCGGCTGCACGGCCTCCACGATCTCCCAGTCGTTCAGCTTGAAGAACTCCATCAGCTCCGCGTCCGCGAGCCGCTCCCCGCAGTGCAGCACCAGGCCCGGGCGCAGCGGCACCCAGGTGGCGTCGATGTGCAGCGGATGGGTGTTGGTCGAGGTCACGGCGTGCACCCGGTGGTCGGGGAAGTGGCGCCGCAGCCAGTCGTACCCGCTGCGGTTCGTCACGAACGACAGCTGCACGAACAGGTCCTTGCCGAACCGCGCCACGTCCGCCGCGTCGAACAGCGGCTCCGCCTCGGTGAGCACCAGGTCGTAGTCACGGACCCTGGCGAGCTGCACCTCGGTCGGAAGCTCGTTGTACGTGTCCCAGAACCCGCTCTTGTACGAGGCGTCCGTGAGCCTCGGCTTCGGCGCGGCCTCCCAGCGCATCCGGGGGTCGGCGTCGAACAGGTCCTGCAGCACGGGCCGGTAGCAGAGGTACTCGAACCAGCGGCTGCGGTACGACATGGTCGCTTCGAGGACCTCGTTGCCGACGGTGAGCAGCAGGTCCCGGGGCGGCATGCAGCCGAACATCGACTCGTGCGTCCACTCGGGCGTCGACACCTCCTTCGTGAAGTCGACCGGCGTCGGCCGGTCCACCCGGATGCCGCGCCGACGCAGCAGCTCCGCGAAGTCGTCGAGCTGCTGATCCGCCTCGGCCACCATGTCCGCCGGCATCGGGCCGTACGTCCCCAGCGGGAAGCCGTCGTCGGGGTAGTCCCGGCGCACCGCGTGCTCGGGCGCCTGCACCACCGTGCCCTCGGCCCGGCCGACGATCACATGCCGCAGCGGGTCCCAGCCGTTCCACGCGTTGACCCGCACGGGCCGCTCGGCGGCGCCGGCGGAGTCGGGAGCGGAGCTGTCCTGAGCGGGGGTCGTCCTCTGCTCGGTCACGTACAAACCCTTCGATGGGGGACGTGGAGTGCCGCAGGGGACAAACTGCGGGCAGCGGGCCGTCACCGTCAAGAGTCACTCCGCTACCCACCGTGCCGATCGCGCCAGCGTGGCCGGGGCACGGCCCCGCCGCTGCCGGACACGAGGACAACGGCCCAGCGCAGCGGGGGAACGCTCGGCTCTTCGGGGGACGCGTACCGCCGTCTTCCGGCCGAAACTCCGCACCGCGGCGAGGTCCCGTGATCGGCGGGGTAGGGAGAGACCGTCGCCGAAGCCCCGTACATCCCCCGCATCCCCGCCACGTCCCGCACGGAGGAATCCATGACACCGCGCCTGCCCCGCCGTTCCGCGATCCTGGGAGCCCTCCTGCTCACGGTGGTGGGCTGTGGATCGGGCGACGGCGGCACGACGGGCGAACAGGCGGACGGCGGCAGGCTGACGGTGTGGCTCACGGTGGACGCCCGCGAGAGCTGGCCGGAGATGGTCGCCTCCGCGAACAAGCGGTTCGCCGAGGCGCACCCCGGGGTGAAGGTCGACGTCCAGTACCAGCAGTGGACGACGAAGAACCAGAAGCTCGACGCGGTCCTCGCCGGCCGGAACGTGCCCGACGTCGTCGAGATGGGCAACAGCGAGACCACCAACTACATCGTCAACGACGCCTTCGCACCCCTGGACCCCAAGACCTTCGACCGGTCCGCGCAGTGGCTGCCCGCCCTCGCCGACGCCTGTCGCCTCGACGGCCGCACGTACTGCGTGCCGTACTACGCGGGAGCCCGCGTCGGCGTCTACCGCACCGACTACTTCAAGAACACCGGCATCACCCGGGCCCCCCGCACCTACCCCGAGCTGATCTCCGCCCTCGACCGGCTCAAGTCCCGCTACGGCGGCGCCAAGGACCCGGGCTTCTCCGCCCTCTACCTGCCCGGCCGCTACTGGTCCGCCGCCATGGGCTTCGTCAAGGACGCCGGCGGCGAGATGGCCGTCGAGAACGACGGCCGGTGGCAGGGCGCCCTCTCCTCGCCGAAGTCCGTCGCCGGGCTCACCGCCTGGAAGAAGCTCATGGACGACTACTACGTCGGCGACCGGGCGAAGGACAACGGCGACCAGCCGGCCGTCATAGGGCAGGGCAAGGTCGGCGTCTTCTACGGCAACACCTGGGAAGCGGAGGCCGCGGCCGACGACCGGTCCGGCGGCGATCCGCGCCTCAAGGGCAAGTTCGCCACCTTCCCCTTCCCCGGACCGTCCGGCGAGCTGCTCCCGCCGTTCCTCGGCGGCTCCACCCTGGCCGTGCCCGCCAAGTCACGCAACCAGGACCTCGCGGCCGACTGGATCCGGATCTTCACCGACCAGGAGTCGCAGCGGCAGCTGATCGCCGCCAACACCCTGCCCAACAACACCGTCCAGCTCGCCGACGTCGCCGCCGGAGGCATCAACGGACCCGCCGCACAGGCCGCCGCCCGCGGCTGGGTCACCCCCCTCGCCCCGGGCTGGACCTCGGTGGAAAAATCCAACATCCTGCCGGAGATGCTGGAGCGCATCGCCACGGGCAAGGCCTCCGTCGAGGACGCCACGCGCGAGGCGGACCGCAGGATCGACGCGGTGATCAATGAGCGCTGAACCGGCCGGGCGCCGGCCGCGCCCCCTCCTGCCCTATCTGCTCCTCGCCCCGTCGCTCCTCGCCCTCCTGGTCGTCCTCGGCTATCCGCTGGTCGACATGGTGACCCTGTCGTTCCAGGACATGACCCGCAAGGAGCTGTTCAGCGGCGCGGCACCCCCCTGGGCGGGGCTCGGGCAGTTCCGGACGATCCTCGGCGACGGATTCTTCTGGACGGTCGTGGCCCGCACGGCGCTGTTCACGGGCGTCTGCGTCACCCTCACCATGGCCTCCGGACTCCTCGTCGCGCTGCTGATGCGCCGCACCTCGCCCTGGGTCAGGGCGACCATCGGCGGGGTGCTCGTCGCCGTCTGGGCCATGCCGGTCATGGTCGCGGCCGCCGTCTTCCGCTGGCTCTTCGACGCCGACTACGGCCTCGTCAACTGGCTGCTCTCCACGCTGCCCGGCGTCGACCTCGCCCGGCACAACTGGTTCACCGACCCCTGGCAGGGCTTCGCCGTCATCACCGCGGTCGTCGTCTGGGGCGCCCTGCCGTTCGCCGCGATCAGCCTCCACGCGGCGCTCGCCCAGATCCCGCCCGAACTGGAGGAGGCCGCCCTCATCGACGGCGCCCGTCCCTCGCAGGTCTTCCGGTACGTCACCTTCCCCGCCGTGAAACCCGTCTTCGTGATGGTCACCACCCTGATGGCGATCTGGGACTTCGGCGTCTTCAATCAGATCTGGCTGATGCGGGGAGGCCAGCCCGAGCGCGAGTACTACCTGCTCGGCGTGTACTCGTTCATCGAGTCCTTCGCCGTCAACCGCTACAGCACCGGAGCCGCGATCGCGCTGGTCACCGTGGTCCTGCTGCTCGCCGGCTCTGTGCTGTACCTGCGTCAGACGCTGAGGCTGGGGGAGGCCGAATGAGCGCGGGCAGGGCCCGGCGGCGCGGTCAGCGGCGCCGCTACGACGTCCTCGGACTGCTCGTGGCCGCCGTCATCGGCTTCCCCGTCTACTGGATGGTCCTCACCGCGTTCCGCCCGGCGACCGAGATCCTCAGGCTGCCGCCCGAGTTCTGGCCGAGCAGCCCCACCCTCGCCAACTTCTCCCGCGCCATGGGCACCGAGACCTTCTGGGCCAACGTCCGCTCCAGCGCCGTCATCGGCCTCGGCACGGTCGTCGTCTCCCTCCTCGTCGGGACGCTGGCCGCGTTCGCCCTCGCCCGCTTCCGCTTCGCCGGGCGCAAGGCCTTCGTCGTCGTGATCCTCACCGTCCAGATGATCCCCCTCGCCGCCCTCGTCATCCCGGTGTACCTGCTCCTCAACGACGCCGGGCTCACCGACAGCCTCGTCGGCGTGATCGCCGTCTACCTCGTCTTCACGCTGCCGTTCACCGTGTGGATGCTGCACGGCTTCATCGCGGCGATCCCCGTCGAGCTCGAAGAGGCGGCGATGGTCGACGGCTGCGGCCGGCTCGGCGCCTTCGTCCGCGTCGTGCTGCCCCTGCTCGCCCCGGGGCTCGTCGCCACCTCCGTCTTCGCGATGGTGCAGGCGTGGAACGAGTACGTCCTCGTCTACGTCCTGCTCTCCACCCCGGAGAAGCAGACCCTCAGCATCTGGCTGGTCTCCTTCCAGACCAGCTTCGGCACCGACTACGGCGGCCTGATGGCGGGAGCCACCCTCACCGCCCTGCCCGTCGTCGTGTTCTTCCTGGCCGTCCACCGCAAGATCGCCGCGGGGCTCGCCACCGGAGCGGTCAAGGGCTGAAGGACGCCCGTCCGGCACCGGCACGACCCGTCGACGCCCACCCTTCACCCCACAGAGGAGAGCCCTGTGACGCACGACCGCCTCGACCTCGTCTCCAAGCTCTACCAGCCGTCGGGCTGGCCCCGGATCCTGGAGGCCGCATCCGGCTCGCCCACCGGCGCCCCGCTCGTCGTGGACCTCGACCCCACCACCTTCTGCGACCTGGCCTGCCCCGAGTGCATCAGCGGAAAGCTCCTCAACCAGGGCCGCTTCACCCCGGAACGGCTCGCCGCCCTCGCCGAGGAACTCGTCGCCCTGTCCGTGCGGGCCGTGGTCCTCATCGGCGGCGGGGAACCCCTCGCCCATCGCGGCACACGCCAAGTCTTACGCATCCTCGGCGAGGCGGGCCTGGCCATCGGAGTCGTCACCAACGGCACGATGATCAGGCAGAACCTCGCCGAGCTCGCCCAGTACGCCTCCTGGGTCCGCGTCTCCGTCGACGCCGGCACCGAGGAGACGTACGGCAGGTTCCGCCCCGACCGCAAGGGCCGCAGCGTCTTCGACAAGGTGATCGGGAACATGCGGCTGCTCGCCGCGGAGAAGAAGGGAGCCCTCGGCTACTCCTTCCTCGTGATGTCCCGTCAGGAAGCCGACGGCACCACCGTCACCAACCACCACGAAGTCCTGCGCGCCGCCGAACTCGCCCACGACATCGGCTGCGACTACTTCGAGACCAAGGCGATGTTCGACGACGACCACCACATCGTCCAGGTGCCCCGTGAACTGCTCGACTCCGTCGACCGGCAGCTCGCCGAGGCCTCCCGCCTGGAGAGCGACCGCTTCCAGCTGGTCAACTCCTCCACCCTCACCGCACTGCGCCGCCACGTCGGACCCGTCCAGCCCAAGGAGTACGACCGCTGCCGGGTCGCCGAACTCCGCACCCTCATCACCCCCTCCGGGGTGTACGTGTGCGCCTACCACCGGGGCAACCCGCTCGCCCGCATCGGCGACGCCGTCACCGACGACCTCGCCACCATCTGGCAGAAGTCCGACCGGGGGATCGTCGACCCCAGCCGGGACTGCCGGTTCCACTGCGCGCGCCACCGCTCCAACCTCGAACTGGAGCGCATCGACGCCGGAACCGGCGAGCCCCCGCTGACCGAGGACTACGACCCCTTCCTCTGACCTCCCGCCACCGGCACCGGCGCGGGATCCCGCCGGACACCCGGGGCCGCCCACGTGGGAATCACCCCGGCCGCCGGATGGGAGACCCGCAGAGCCCGCGCCAGCCGCGCAGCGGTCTCCGCCACCTCCTCCGCCGGGCACACGCCGACCAGCGCACCGCCTCCGCCGGCCCCGCTGAGCTTCAGCGGCAGACCGGCGGAGCGCAGCGCCACCACCCGCAGCTCCTCCAGGAGCGGCGTCGACATCCGCTGGTGGTCCCGCATCGCCGCGTGGGCGTCGGACATCGCCGCCCCGAGCGCCGCCAGGTCCCGGCCGCGCAGCGCCTCCCACACCCGCCCCGACGCCTCGTCGGCCGCGGACCGGTAGGCGGCCAGCGCCGGGTCCCCGGCCGCGAGCTGCGCCCGCACGTCCCGGATGTGGTGCCCGGTGTCCTTGCGGGTCCCGGAGTCCACGACGAGCACCCGCCACTCGTCGGGGAACTCCCGCCTGTCCCGTACGACGGGAAGCCCCTCCTCGCGCCCTTCGAGGAGGAGCGCCCCTCCTTCCACGACTGCCACGTGGTCCATGCCGCCGCCACGGAACACGGCGAACTCGAACTCGTACGCCCACCGCGTCAGCGTCGCGTCCGGGACGCTCCGGCCCCGGACCGAGGCGTCCGCGAACGCCCGGAACAGCGCCACGATCCGCGCCGTCGACGACGACAGACCGCTCGCCGCGGGCGCCTCGCTCCGCACCGTGACGGCCGGCGGCCGCGCGGCGAGACCGGGCAGCCGCGCCCGCAGGAACGCCCACACCTCCCCGTCCCAGCCTCCCCCGTCCGCCCCTTCGGCAGCGGGCCCCGCACCGACCTCCACGGTCGTCATCAGGCCGAGTGCGAGACTCACCGAGCGGCCCCCGCCCAGCCAGTCCAGGTCCTCGCCGGACAGACAGGCCCGGCAGGGCACCACCGCGCGTATCGGATCCATTGCGTTCACCTTGCCTGGAACCTTCCCTCCGTGCGGAACCTCTCGAACAGGGACAGCACCACCGCCGTCGGCGGGTGCAGCGGCCGCGGCGGCTCGTCCAGCGGCAGGAACCCCGCCTGCCGCACCTCCTCGGCACCCGGGGCGAGCGTCCCGGACCAGCGCCGGGAGACGAAGCACAGCGCGAAGCAGTGCGTCACGTCCCCGTTCGGATACGTCAGGGTGTGCAGCCCCGGATCGGACAGCGACGCGAACGCCTCCAGGTCCTCCCGCGCCACCCGCAGCCCCGTCTCCTCGAACAGCTCCCGTACGGCGGCATCCGCGAAGTCGCCGTCCTCCTCGCAGGACCCGGCCGGAAGCTCCCAGACGCCGGTGTCCGCCCGCTGCTGGAACAGACCGCGGCCCTCCCCGTCGAGCAGCAGCACCTGCGCCCCCGGCACCAGGAGCTTCCGCGTGCCGACCCGCTGCCGCAGCGACCAGATGTAGGAACCGGCGTAACCCATCGCGTACCTGCCACCCTCGTCGCCGTGTCTCGCCCCCGCGGGGCCCGTCGGTGCGCAGCGTGTCACGCCCCGTCGGTCTCCTCCGCGAGCCAGCGCGGCGTGGCGTCCGGCGTGGCGAGCAGCCAGCGCACATACCGGTCGACGCCCTCCTCGACCGGGATGCGGGCCTGCCAGCGCAGCAGGTCGCGGGAGCGCTCCGTGGAGGCGTACCCGCCGAGCGGGTCGCCCTCGGGGCGCGGGGTCACGATCCGCCGAGCGCCGGGGAAGTACGGGGCGATCAGATCGGCCACCTCGCGCACCGACGTGGGCCGCCCGGTGCCGATGTTGACGGTCTGCTCGGCCATCTGCTCCTCGATCAGCGCGAGCGCGGTGGCCTCGGCGATGTCGTCCACGTGGACGAGGTCGCGGACCTGGACCCCACCGCCGTTGAGCCGCATCGGCCGGCCGAGCCGTGCCTGGAGCGAGAGCCACGGCACCATCCACGAGTGGCTGCCCGGCTTGGGGATCTGCGGCTCTCCATACACGGAGAAGTAGCGCACCACCGCGTACTCCGTCCCGCTGGACGCGCCCAGCATCAGCCGGGTCTGGTGCTCCGCCCACAGCTTGGAGTTGGCGTACACGGACATCGGGAAGAGCGGCTGGTCCTCGTGGAACACCTGCGGCCCCTCGACGTCGGGGACCCCGTCCCCGTACACCGAGGCGGAGGAGACGAGGACCAGCCGCCGCACCGGGAACCGGGCCGCCTGCTCCAGAACGACCTGCGTGCCCTCGACGTTGGCACGGAACGCGATGTCCGGGCGACGGGTGCAGGCGGCGACGTCCGCGTACGCGGCGGCGTGCACCACGAAGTCCGCGTCGCGGAGCAGCGCGCCGACGGTGTCCCCGTCGCGCACGTCACCGACGACCAGCCGGGCGCCGCTCCGCGCCGTCCCGAAGGTCTCGTGACCGGACTCCGGATAGGCGTCCATCCGGTCCAGGACCGTGACGACCGCACCCGCCTCCCGCAGCAGCGCGACCAGCCTGCTGCCGACGAGACCGCCGCCACCGGTCACGACGACGCGCGCGTCGCGGAGCTTGTCCAGCCGGGAGCGGACGGTCTCCCCGGTGGCCGTGGCAGCGGTGGCGGGTGCGGTCGACTGGGGTAACACGGGCATGGAAGCCTCTTTCCACTGTCGGGGGAGAGGCACGCGGATCACGGGCCCAGGCGTGCCGGGCCCCAGCATCCACGGGCCCCTCACCGGACTGCCAGAGGGCCATTTCGGCACTCTTGCGGGCCCCCGGCACCGCCCGTACTGTCCGGAACCGGCTGGCGGACACGGGTTTGGTACGGATGCCCGGCGCGGTCCGGGCCGATCCCGAGCGAGGAGGTCGTATGGCGCGTCAACGGCTCAGCGCGGTGGTCATGACCCATCCCAGACGCCGGGAGGCGGCCGAGAAGCTGGCCCTGAGCGCGCCCTGCGGCCTTCTGCGCGTCGTCATGGACCCCGATCCCACCGGCACCCCGTCGGTCCTGCGCACCGCGCTCGCCGCGTGGTCGGCCGTCGAGGACGGGGCCACACATCAACTGGTGATCCAGGACGACATGGTGTTGTCCGAATCCTTCTACGACCGCGTCCGGACCGCGATCGAGGCGCAACCCGACGCGGCACTCGCCCTGTTCGCCCTCTGGGACTCCCGGAACGGAGCCGCCGTGCGGATGGGCGCCATGGCGGGCGCCCGCTGGGTCGGCGCCGTCAACGAGTACTTCCCCTGCGTGGCCATCGTGCTGCCGCGGCGGCACGCCGAGGGCTTCGCGGCCTACGGCAGGCAGCGGCTCGGCGGCTGGCCCGACGACATCCTGATGCACCGCTACCTGCGCGACCAGGGCGTGCCCCGCTACGTCGCCGTCCCCAACCTCACCGAGCACGAGGACCGCGGCTCGATCTCCGGCAACGCCTTCCGCGGCCCGCGCCGCTCGGTCTGCTTCCTGCCGAAGGACCCGGCGGCCCAGGAGGAGAGCCGCACCCTCACCGGCCTGACCGTGCTGCCGTTCTTCAAGCACGGGGTCGCACAGTGCGCCGTCCGCGTCCCGGGACCCGGCCCGGAGCGCTGGCTGCACCTGGACACGGAGCAGTACCTCGAAGGCGCGGGCCTTCCCGACTCGTTACGCCGACCGCCCGGCGCGGGCGCCCTCACCGAGGCGGACGTACGGGGGACCTGGCTGACGGCCGTGGCCATGGGCTACGAGGCGGCCCGCGCCGGCCTCGCAGGGACGACCCGGGAACCGGAGGCGTACGAGGAGGCCCTGGCGACGATCGGCCCGGGCGGCATCAGCAACACCCACACCGAGGAGCACCTCGCGCGGCGCCGCGGACCCCTCGCCGAAGTGGCCCGGCGGGCACTCGAAGCCGGACGTGAGGCCGCCGCCGGGCAACGCCCACGCCCGCGAAGGCGCGGCGGTCCGGTGTGGCGCGGCGCGGACGACCCGCTCGGTGAGCATCTCGCCCGCAGGCTGGCCGACCGGCACGAGCGGACGGACGCCGTGATCGACCTGACCCGCCTCCGGTCCGCCGCACCGGAGGTGACGGTCCATCCGCACGGCGCCCCGCACCCGTACACCCTGAGCGTCGGCGAGGTCTACGGTCCCGGCTGCTCGCGCCGCACGCCGATCGGCCGCATGGTGTGGGACGCGCTGCGCAGCCACCCCGTCACCGTCGAAGGCGACCCGGACGCCGAGGTGCACGCCGTGTACGTGCACGACCTCGCCGACGCGATCGCGGCGGTCCTGCGGACCCGCCCGGACGAGCGCGCGTTCACGGTAGCGGCGGAACCGTGCACCGCGGCCGAACTCGCCCGGGCGGTGCACGAGGCCGTACGGCCCGTACCGATCCGGTCGGCGCCGGCCGACGATCCCGGCCGGCCCACCCCGCCCGACCACGCACGGCCCCCCGGCTGGACACCCGCGACGAGCCGGGCGCGCGGACTGCACGCCTTCGCCCAGTGGCTGGCCTACGAGGGAATCCTGCTCGACGCGAACCGGCCCTGAGACAGGCCGCCCCGGCCCGTCTGTAGAACGCCAGGAGCACCTCGTGATGGTGGAGGTACTCCTGGCGGAACAGCGCATCGTGCTCGCCGTAGCGGCCTCAGTAGCGGAGCAGCCCCGCGTCGATCCGCTCCCACGCGGCCCGCAGTTCGCCGAGGCGGGCCTGTTCGAACGGCGCCCGGTCCGCCTGCTCGCGGGAGTCCTCGGACAGGTGGAAGAGCTGGTCGCGGCCGGACTTGCCCCGGTAGTACTTCCAGTCGCCGCGGCGCAGCGCCCGCTCGCCCCGCACCCGCCAGAAGAGGTCCCGCTCGGGCACCTCGGCTCCGCGCAGCAGATGCCCGGCGAGGCTGGTGCCGTCGAGCGGGTGGGCGGGGTGGGGCCGGGCGCCGGCCAGTTCGAGCAGCGTGGCCGTCCAGTCGGGCGTGAACACCGGCAGGTCGCTGACCTGACCGCCGTCGATCCGGGCGGGCCAGCGCAGGATCGAGGGGACGCGGATGCCGCCCTCCTGGAGCGAGCCCTTGTTCCCGGCGAGCGGCCAGTTGTAGGAGAAGCGCTCGCCGCCGTTGTCGCTGGCGAAGAAGACGAGGGTGTCCTGCTCCTGGCCGGAGCGGCGCAGCGCCTTGAGGACCTGCCCGATCGAGCGGTCGAGGTCCTCGACCATCTCCTTGTACTTCTCGACGGAGCCGCCGTCCTGGTGCCAGAGGGCGGAACGGTCGCCGGCCTTGATGCGGCGGACGATCTCGTCGCTCGCCTCCGTGTCGCCGTCGGCGATCCAGGGCCAGTGCGGCGTGGTGAAGTTCAGGTTGAGCAGCCAGGGCTTCTCGTGGTCGCGGCCGACGTACTCGCTCGCCCGCTCGGTGAGGATGCGGGTGTAGTAGCGCAGGTCCTTGTACTCGGCGTCGCCCTCGTAGAGGTCGTACTCGCCGCCGAGGCCGAGCTTCGAGTAGTACTCGAGGGCCCCGCCGAAGTTGCCGAAGAACTCGTCCCAGCCGGACTTGGTGGGGGAGTAGTCGGGCAGATAGCCGCAGTGCCACTTGCCGATGAGGGCGGTGGCGTAGCCGGAGTCCCGGAGCAGCGAGGCGAGCGTCGGGTGGGTGGGCTCCAGACCGACGGACTTGTCGGCGATCGGCTCGGCGAGCCCGCCCTTCGTACGGCCCGGGTAGCGCCCTGTGTAGAGGCTGAAGCGGGTGGGCGAGCAGGTCGCGGAGCCGGAGTAGGCGTCGGTGAAGCGGACCCCCTCGCGGGCGAGGCGGTCCAGGTGCGGGGTGCGGATGTGCGGGGAGCCGTAGGAGGAGAGGTCGGCCCAGCCGAGGTCGTCGCCCAGGATGAAGAGGATGTTGGGCCGCCGGGAGTGGCGGCGTGGCTGCGCGGCGCGGAACGGTCGCTCCTGCGCGTCGGTGGCGGGGGTCGCCTGCGCGGCGGGCGCGGCGGCGCCGAGGGCGGCCGCGGCGGCGGCACCGGCGGCGACCCCGCCGAGGGCACGGCGGGACAGGGGCGTGGACATACGGGTCTCCAGAAGAGCGTGCGGGCGTACGGGCATGCCTCCGGGACGGACGGAGGAGCTTGTGGGCGCGGCGGGGCGAGCGGGGCCGGCCGTCAGACGCAGCGACAGACAGCGCTCGCGACACGGGCGAGGTCCACGTGCCGGCGCTGGACGAGGGTGACCGAGCGGTCACGCGAGGGCTGCATGAGGCAGGAGTCAAGCCGGGACGGAAGGGGGCGTCAATGGCGTACGGCCTGGTTGACGCGCGTAGTTCGCGTGATCGAAATGCGGTGGCAACACCCGGCGCGGCCGATCGAGATGTTGTGTTCCTGCATCCAGATGTAGTACTTCTTATACATGAGCGAGCAGGTGCACAACAGGCTGGCCGTTGTCAGGGCAGAGCGGAAAGTGTCGCGCCAGGCACTGGCCGAGGCAGTGGGCGTCCACTACCAGACCATCGGCTACATCGAACGCGGCCAGTACAACCCCAGCCTCGACCTGGCCCTGAAAGTGGCCCGGTTCTTCGGGCTTCCGGTGGAGGCGCTGTTCTCCCTGGAGCCCTTCCAGCCGCTCACCGACGAGGTCTACGGGAGGAAACAGTGATGACCGCGACGCGCTACGACCGACGGATGTACGCCGTGATGAACGACCGGCGGGCGGCCGCGGTCTATGCCACCGTGCCCCGGCGCCGACTCCTGGTGGGGGCGCACTTCGCCCTCACCGTCACGGGAGTGGGCGCCTGGATCGCCACGGTCTTCGCGCCCGGATACGCACCGGTCGTCGTGGTCGCCGTGGTGTTGCTGCCCTGGATCCTGCTCACCGGCATGCTCAACGGCTCCACGCGCGGCCTCCTTGAGCTGCGCGGCCGGATGCTCGACGAGCGCCAGCTGATCGAACGCGACCGGGTGCGGGCCCTGGCGCACCGCATCACCCTGTGGCTGCTGGTGGCCACGGCGCTCGGCACCGGCGCCTACGGCGCCCTGACGGACGCCTCCCTGCGGGCGGCCGTGACCCCGCTGCTCGTCGGCGTGCTCGCCGCGCACTGGATGATGCCGCTGTGGGTGGCGGGGCTGAGGGTCCAGGACGACCTGGTCGACGACGCCGACGCGTCCTGAACCCTGCCGCGGCCTACCTGGTCACCGCTTGCTTGGCGACGGCGACGAAGGTACGGATCAGGTCGTGGTCCTTGACGCCGGGGGCGGACTCGACGCCGCTGGAGACGTCGACGCCCCAGGGCCGGGCACGGTCGATCGCCTCACCGACGTTGCGCGGGTTCAGCCCACCGGCGAGCAGCCACGCGCCCTCGGGGCGGGCCGCCTCCAGCAGCGACAGGTCCCACGTTTCGCCGGAACCGGCGCGGGGGGAGTCGAGGAGGAGGACCTCCTCGCCGTAGGCGCCGACTCGGGTGTCGGGCCGGTCGTTCAGCGAGGTGGCCCGCCACAGCCGGGGAAAGATCGCGGCCGCGGCCGCGAAGTCCTGTTCCTGATACGCGGGGCCGTGCAGCTGCAGGGCGCCGACGCCGAGCTCACCGGCCAAGCGGGCGGCCTCGGCCGCGGGCGTGTCGTTGACGACGAGAACGGACAGGACACCCGGCGGCACATGGGCGGCGAGCCGCACCGCCCGCTCGCGGTCGAGCCCGCGCACACTGGTCCCGCTGATCACCAGGCCGACGGCGTCAGCCCCGGCAGCGACCGCCACATCGATGTCGGCGGCCGTCCCGAGCCCGCACACCTTCACGAACACGTCTCTCTCCTCTGCTGACACCGACGCGGCAGGCCGAGCCTACCCCCGCTCCGGTGGAGGGAGATGCGGTCACCGTGCCCTCGGCCGGGAACCCTGGTGCCGACCTCTGAGCGGGTGTGCTTCGATCTGGACCTGTGACGACGGAGGTGCCGCGCATGGGGCATGCGAAGGGGCGGAAGACATCGGCCTTTTGGGCCGTGGTCCTGCTCCGCGGCGAAGGTCATCGACCGCGAGCACCTCGACCACGAGGGCAGCCACATCCTGAACGACACCTCCCAGGCGGTCTCGCACCACGACCGGGACGCGGAGAAGCGGGTGTCGGCGTACTGCAGTGCGGTGGGCTTCGAGACGCTGATGAAGTACGGCTGAGGCCGGAAGGGAGGAGAGGGCCCTTCAGCACGAGCTCGCGGGAGTGGTGGTGACAGGGCGCGGCACCTGATTTCCGGGGTGGGCCGGGCGGGGGCGAGCTACTCGTGGACCTGGGCCTTCAGCGGGTCGTGCCTGTGGACCTGGGCCTTAAGTGGGTCGTGCGCGGCATCGGTGTCCGCGCCCAGGCCGGTCAGGAGGCGCAGGCCGTCCTCGGCGGGGCTGCCGGGGGTCGCGGACAGCACGATCAGTTCCAGGCCGGATTCCTCGGGCAGCGCGAAGTTCTCCTGGTGCAGTTCCAGAACTCCGACCAGCGGATGCCGGTACGCCTTGCGTCCATGCGTACGCGCGCGTACGTCCGCGCGGGCCCACAGGCGGCGGAAGCGTTCGCTGCCCATCGCCAGCTCGCCGATCAACGAGGCCAGGCGGGGGTCGTCGGGGTGCTTCCCGGCGGCCAGGCGCAGATGCCCGACGACGTCGAGCGTGCACGCGTCCCAGTCCGCGTAGAGACCCTGCTCGGCCTCGTCGAGGAAGATGTGCCGTGCGATGTTCAGGCCGGGTATCGGCCGGCCGTAGAGAAGTCCGGCGAGGCGGTTCCCTGCGAGCACGTCCAGACGGTGGTTCATGATCAGCGCGGGCGCGTCGGCGACGAGGTCCAGGACACGGAGCAGCTCCGGCCGGAGGCGCCCGCCCGGCGCCTTCGCGGGCCGGCGGCGCTGCCGCGCGAGCCGGTAGAGGTGTCCGCGTTCCGTCTCGTCGAGGCCGAGGACGCGGGCGAGCGCGTCGAGGACCTGCTCGGACGGCTGCGTCGCGCGGCCCTGCTCCAGGCGTACGTAGTAGTCGACGCTCACTCCGGACAGATGCGCGACCTCTTCGCGCCGCAGCCCTTCGACCCGGCGGCGACTGTCGGTGGGAATGCCGACGGCCGCCGGATCCACCCGGGAACGCCGGGTCCGCAGGAAACCCGCAAGATCGTCCATGCCTCCCAGTATGGCCTCGGCGACGCCCGCGAAGGTGGCCCTGCCAGTACCAGGAACCCCGGTCCGACGGAAGACGCGCCCCTGAACGGCGGCCGCCCCGGCGTCCAGGATCGAAGGCATCCGATCCGAAGGAGTCCCCATGAAGACGCTGATCGTCCACGCCCACCCGGAGCCGAACTCGCTCAACAGCTCGCTGAAGGACCTCGCCGTCACCACGCTGGAGGCCGCCGGGCACGACGTACGGGTGAGCGATCTGTACGCGATGAACTGGAAGGCCGTCGTGGACGCCGCCGACTACGGGCCCGCCGCGTCCAGCCCCCTGAAGGTGGCACTGGACTCGGGCCGGGCCTTCGACACCGGGACGCTCACCCCGGACGTCCTGGCCGAGCAGGAGAAGCTGCTGTGGGCCGACACGATCATCTTCCAGTTCCCGCTGTGGTGGTACACGATGCCCGCGATCCTCAAGGGCTGGGTCGACCGCGTCTTCACCTACCGCTTCGCGTACGGCGTCGGCGAGCACAGCGACACCAAGTACGGCGAGCGCTTCGGCGAAGGCACCCTCGCGGGCCGCAGGGCCCTGCTGTCGGTGACCGCCGGCGGCCCGGAATCGCACTACGCGGCCCGCGGGATCAACGGCCCCATCGACGACCTGCTGTTCCCGATCCACCACGGCATCCTCTACTACCCCGGCATCGAGGTCCTGCCGCCGTTCGTGCTGTACGGCACCGACCGGATGACCGACGAGGAGTTCGGCGACGTCGCCAAGGCCTGGGAACAGCGCCTGCTCACGCTGGAGTCGACGGAGCCGATCGCGTTCCGGCGGCAGAACTTCGGCGACTACGAGATCCCCTCGCTGCACCTGAAGGAGGGCCTGGAGCCGACGGGCCGCACGGGCTTCGGACTGCACGTCCGCGCCTGACCGCGAGCGCGTTTCCCGGCGCCTGTCACATTCCCGTCCGCCGCTCCGTCAGTGCTGTGCAGACGCCGGCGAGCGCGCCGGTGAGACCGACGAACCGGAATACGGAGAACCCCGCCATGTCGAACAACGCTTCTGCTTCGATCTCCCGCATGCCGAACCCGGGCGAGTTCGTGCCCGAGCTGGCCGATGTCAGCGCCGCCTTGTTCCGGGCCACGGGAAACCGGTCCGTTCCGCGTACGACGATCAGCCTGGTGCATCTGCGCGCGGGGCAGATCGTGCACAACACCTACCTGACGGTCCTGAACACGAGCTTCCTGCGGAAGGCGGGGGAGTCGGAGGAGCGGATCACCGCGGTCGCCTCCTGGCAGGACGCTCCGTACTTCACTCCCGCCGAGCGGGCGGCGCTCGCGCTGGTGGAGGCGACCCTGCGGCCCGCGCCGCACGGTCGTGAGCGCGTCACCGACGAGGTGTACGCGGAGGCGGCGCGGCATTACGACGAGAAGGCGCTGGCCACGCTGACCATCGCGATCGGCCAGATCAACTTCTTCATCGCCCTCGCCGTGATCGGCAAGCCCCAGCCGGTCGAGTCCCTCGCCGACCAGCAGTGGGACTGACGACCGGAGAGCGTCGCCCACCCACACCGGAGCCACCCCCGCCGACCTTCGGCGGGGGTGGCTCCGTGTGCCGCACCCGGACCGAACGCGCTTGACCCTCACGTGACGTCATGCCGCATCGTCAGGGGCGTGGAAGAACACCTGACCGTGGGACGCGTCGCCGAGCTGGCCGACGTGAGTGTCCGCACCCTGCATCACTACGACGAGATCGGCCTCGTGCAGCCGTCCGCGCGGACCTCGGCCGGATACCGGGCCTACGCGGCGGCCGACGTCGAGCGCCTGCGGGAGGTGCTCGGCTACAGACGGCTGGGTTTCGGGCTGCGCGAGATCGCGGATCTCGTCGACGACCCGACCACCGACGCCGTCGCGCACCTGCACCGGCTGCGCGGCCTGCTGGTCGACCAGCGCGACCGTGCCGCCGCCATGGTGAACGCCATAGACAGGGAACTGGAGGCACGCGCCATGGGGATCACGACGAAACCGGAGGAGCAATTGAAGGTGTTCGGAGCGCAGTTGTACGAGGCCATCGGCTCCGCGTACCCGGCGACGCGACGTACCGAGCCACGGATCGCCGCGAAGGTCTGGGAGGCGCTCGGGGACGCGCGGACGGTACTGAACGTGGGCGCGGGCACCGGCTCCTATGAACCCCCGGACCGCGACGTGACCGCGGTGGAGCCGTCGGCGGTCATGCGGGCGCAGCGACCGGCGGGCGCGGCGCCGTGCGTGGCGGCCACGGCGGAGAGCCTGCCGTTCGACGACCAGTCCTTCGACGCGGCGATGGCGTTCAGCACGGTGCATCACTGGCAGGACCCGATCGCCGGACTGCGCGAGTTGCGGCGAGTCGCCCGGCGGGTGGTGGTGTTCACGCACGACGCCAGTGAGCCCGGCTGGCGGGACCGGTTCTGGCTGACCCGCGACTACCTGCCGGAGGTCGCGGGCCTGGTCGCCGGCCGGCCCTCGGTGGACCGGTTGGCCGACGCGATCGGGGCCCGCATGGAGCCGGTGCTCATCCCCTGGGACTGCGCGGACGGCTTCTTCGAGGCGTACTGGCGGCGGCCCGAGGCGTACCTGGAGGAGCATGTGCGCCGCGCGGTGTCCGTATGGACCAGAGTCGGGCCGCAGGCCGAGCGGCGGGCGGTGAACAGGCTCCGCGAGGACCCGTCCTCAGGCCGCTGGGCCGAGCGCAACCCCGACCTCGTCGGCCTCGACGCGGCCGAACTCGGCCTCCGCCTCCTCGTCGCCTGACCCCCGACGGCTCCCGACCGGACCCTTGGCAGCGGCTCAGCGGCTCAGCGGCTCAGCGGTCCAGGGCCCGGTCCAGGGTCATCGCGGCGGTGATGAGCGCGAGGTGCGTGAAGGCCTGGGGGAAGTTGCCCAGTTGCTCGCCCGTCGGACCGATCTCCTCGGCGAAGAGCCCGACGTGGTTGGCGTACGTGAGCATCTTGTCGAAGGCGTAACGGGCCTGCTCGACGCGGCCCGCGCGCGCGAGCGCGTCCACGTACAGGAAGCTGCACAGCGAGAAGGTGCCCTCGGAGCCGCGCAGTCCGTCGGGGGAGGCGGCCGGGTCGTACCGGTAGACCAGGCTGTCGGAGACCAGTTCGCGGTCCATCGCGTCCAGCGTGGACAGCCAGCGCGGGTCGCGCGGTGCGATGAAGCCGGTGACCGGCATCAGCAGCAGCGAGGCGTCCAGTACCTCGCTGCCGTAGTGCTGGACGAAGGCCTGCCGCTCGGTGGACCACCCTCGCTCCATGACCTGGTGCAGCACCGCGTCCCGCGCGGCCGTCCAGCGCCGCAGGTCGGCGGGCCGGCTGAGTTCGACGGCCATCCGTACGGCACGGTCGAAGGCCACCCAGCACATCAGCCGGCTGTAGGTGAAGTCCTGGCGGCCGCCTCGGGTCTCCCAGATCCCCTCGTCCGGGCGGTCCCAGTGCTCGCACAGCCAGTCCACGGTGGCGGCGAAGCGCAGCCAGCCGTCGTAACCGGCGAGCTGGGCCAGGTCGCGCGCCTGCGCGAACGCGAAGACGGCCTCGCCGTAGATGTCGAGCTGGAGCTGGTCGGCGGCGCCGTTGCCGGCGCGGACCGGGGCGGAGCCGCGCCAGCCCTCCAGATGGCCGAGCACCTCCTCGCTCAGATGCGGATCCCCGTCCACCCGGTACATGATCTGCAACGGCTCGCCGCTGACCGTGCCACCGTCCCGGACCCGGGCGCCGAGCCACCGGCGGAAGGCGTCGGCTTCCTCGGTGAAGCCCAGGTCGACCATGGCGCGCACCGACAGGGAGGCGTCCCGGATCCAGGTGTAGCGGTAGTCCCAGTTCCGTTCGCCGCCGACCTGCTCCGGCAGGCCCATGGTGGCGGCGGCCACCGGAGCGCCGGACGGGGCGTAGGTGAGCAGCTTCAGCGTGATCGCCGAGCGGTTGACCTGCTGCTGCCAGCGGCCTCGGTAGCTGCAGCGGCTGATCCATTCGTGCCAGAACGCTCGGACCGCGTCGAAGGCGGCCCGCAGACCCACCTCGTCCGCCGGCTCGGGCGGCGCGGCTCCGGGGCCGTCCAGGGTGAGCACGGCGGCGGCGCGTTGACCGGCGGCCAGCTCCACCTCGGCCAGGACGTCCTCGCCGTCGCGCCGCAGGGCGACGGGCCCGAGGAGCTGGAGGTGCACGCCGGCCGTGGCGCCGGAGAAGCGCGCGGTGGCGCCGTCGACGACCAGTTCGTGCGCTTCCCGGCCGTAGTCGAACCGCGGCCGGCACTCCAGCGCGAAGCGCACCGTGCCGCGCACCACCCGCAGCACCCGGACCAGGGTGTGCCGGTCGGTCGGTACGGTCGGGTCGGCGGCCAGCGGCATGAAGTCGGCCACCTCGCCGACCCCGTCAGGGGTGAGGAAGCGGGTGAGCAGAACCGCGCTGTCGGCCAGGTAGAGCTGGCGCACCGTCGTCCCCGGCGTGTCGACGGTGATCGAGAAGTGGCCGCCGCGCTCGTGGTCGAGCAGGCGGCCGAAGATGCTCGGCGAGTCGAAGCGCGGCGAACAGAACCAGTCCACCACGCCCTCGGCGGAGACCAGCGCGCACGTCTGCAGGTCTCCGATGAGCCCGTGGTCGGCGATCGGCGGGTAGCGGTGCATCGGCGGCGTCCTCAGGGGGCTCGGGCGGGCGCGGGGACGGGGCGGCGGGCGGTCCTCAGAACCACCCTCCGGCGGGACGGCCCCGGGGGCGACCGGGGCTGCGCCGAACAGGTCGCCGCCGGTACCCGGGCGTGGTGGTGCTTCAGCGGCGAGCAGGTGGCCACGTGGGGGGCTCGACGAGTTCTGGGGCCTGCCGACGTGTGCGAACCCGCCACCGGCGCGCCGGACGCCCCCTACCGGCACTGGGGCCTGACGCACTTCCTCCTCGACGGCCACCACAAGCGGGAGGCCGCGGCCACGGCCGGCCGGCCGGTGCAGCTCCTTTCGCTGCCGGCGCTGGGCGAGGGCCTGGCGCGACCTGAGGACCGGGCCCGGCTGCCCGCCCTGCGCGCGCAAGGCAGATCGACTAGACCCCGGACGCAGTGACGCCCGGCATGCCTCACGGCGACCGGACGTGATCCTCCTCGGCGGGCGGAGACACCGGATAGGGGCGCAGGACCATGAGGGAGTCTTCCGAGGCCGCCACCATGGCGAAGGGGAACCGGTCGAGCTCAAGACAGAGGGCGACGTCATCGGAGTGCACTCCCCGACGCACGCCCTGCGCCAACTCGGCGGCGGCGCGCGACTCGGCAGCGCGGCGGAGGAAGGGGGCAGCATCCGTCCCGGCCCCGGAAGCCCTCCCGGCGATGTACTGCGCGCAGGCCAGATCCTCATCGGCCTTGCCGTCCTCGCCGGTGACGACGAAGGTGACACGGTCACTCTCACGTGCCCGCAGGAGCCGGGCCGTCGCCTCCGCCACCACGAAGCCGGCGCACAGCACCAGCTCCGCGTCCTTGACCGCGAGGGCACCGACCGTGCCTGCCGTGGTCTTCTGCACCACCGTCCGCCCGGCAAGGTCGACCGACCGCAGCATGCCCGGCGAGTTGACCATGTCGAACCCGGCCGCGGGCGGACCGTCCTTGAGCGCCACCCACTCCGGATGGCGAGCCTTGAGCGCCAGAGCACCGTCCAGCGACTCGGCGAGAACGATCTTCTCCGCGCCCCGGGCGAAGGCCCAGGCAGCGACGGTGTAGGCACGCATGACGTCGACGACGACCGCCACGGACGGGGTTTCGGTCAGATCGGCGATACCGAGGAAGCGCGCGTCCATGCCGGCCCTCACGCGTCCGGCACGGGCGTGGCCTGGTGGTAGAACATCCGCCATCCGGTCTCGTCGTCCAGCTTCCGCCAGATCGAACTCCTCCGGTCCCGCCGGCCGTCGAGCAGGGTCTCGAAGGTCAGGTGCACGATCCCCGGCGCCAGCACGGTGCCGGTCATCTCCGAAGGTACGTACCGCGGGCCGTCGTCGGCCGCGCCCTCCATGACCGGCAGGGCCGAGAGCATCGACTGGCGATCCCAGCTCCGCCCTGACGCACCCACCTCCGTGAACTCCGGATCGAGGAGTTGCTCCGCCAAGGCCCTGGACGACCGCCCGGCCGGACTCAACAACTGCAACTCACGCTCGACGACCTCGGCCACGCTGCTGTCCCCGTCTCCGCTCATGGGAGCATCCTGCCCCACCTGACCTGGGTGTTCGCAAGCGAATTGAAGCGCCGCCCGCGCCCTGGCGAAAGCGGCCAGGGCCGGAGTCACTTCCCCCGGCGCGGTGCTCCGTGCACGGCGTCCAGCACCAGATCGAGCAGGAGCTCGGGCTGCCCGCTCCGCTCGCTGCGGGCCGTGGACAGCGCGATCCCGACGACGAGTTGGAGGAGGTCGTCGGCGGTCAGGTCGACGCGAGCCGTTCCGTGCTGTTGGGCCCGGGAGAGCAGGCCGGCCGCCATGTCCTGGATGCGTCGGTGGCAGTCGAACCCCAGCTGACCGGCTGACTCCATCAGCAGGGCGCTGCCCATGCCCTGGTTCACGCGGGCATGGGTGAGGAAGGCCCGTAGCCATTCGGCCAGGGCGTCGTCGGCGTTCTCCGAAGCGAGCAGCCGTTCCGCGTGCGCGCCCAGTGTCTCGATCCGGTCTCCGAGTACCGCGGTCAGCAGGGCCGAGCGGTGCGGGAAGTGGCGGTACAAGGTGCCGGGCCCCACCCCCGCCCGGCGGGCGATCTCGTTGAGGGACGCGCCGGGCCCGGCCTCGGCGAACACCTCTCGCGCCGCCGCCACCAGACGTTCCCGATTGAGGCGGGCGTCCGTGCGTCGCGGGGCCTCGGCCGGGGTGCGCCCCTGCCTGTTCGTCATCGTCCCGCCCTTCGGTCGGCTCCCGGGATGGAAAACCGGAGAGGTTCTCCGTATTCTAGCCGACGCAAAACCGGAGACCGTCTCCGGATAGCTTCTGAGGAGTACGGATGACTGACGACGCACGGACCGGGCTCGGCCGTGTCGGGATCTGGACCTTCGCCTATGAGGGACAACCCGCCGGCCGCGTACGTGAATCGGCCGCGGAGCTGGAGGAGTTGGGCTACGGGGCGATCTGGTACGGGGAGGCCTTCGGTCGTGACACGGTGGGCCAGGCGTGGTTACTGCTGTCGGCGACCCGTCGGATCACCGTCGCGTCCGGCATCGCCAACATCGCCTTCCGGGACCCGATCGCCACGGCCAACGCGACCCGCACGCTCGGTGAGGCCTTCCCCGGACGCTACCTGCTCGGCCTGGGCGGGCACCGCGTCGACGACACCGTGCACCTGGTGGACGGCTACCCCGTCCCGGCCCGGGGCAGGGCGGTCGCCACGATGCGCGCCTACCTCGACGCCATGGACGCCACCCCCGCCCACGGCCCCGTACCGGAACCCGCCCCCCGCCGCGTACTGGCCGCCCTCGGCCCGAAGATGCTCCACCTGGCCGCCGAACGCACCTGGGGCGCGCACCCCTACTTCGTGCCCGTCGAGCACACCTCGCAAGCCCGGACGATCATGGGACCGGACGCCTTCCTCGGGGTCGAGCAGGCCGTCGTCCTGGACACCGACCTCGGCCGGGCCCGGGAAGTGGCCACGGAACACGTCGCCGGATACGTCGCCATGGCGCCGCACCAGCAGGCGAACGTCCGAAGGCTCGGCTTCGGTGACGAGGACATCACGGGCGGCCCGAGCCGCCGGCTGGTGGATGCGATCGTCGCGTACGGCGACACGGAGGCGATCCGCCGCCGGGTGCAGGAGCACCTCGACGCGGGAGCCGACCACGTCTGCGTGCAGGTACTGACCGCCGATCCGACGGCGCTGCCGGAACGAGAGTGGCGCGAACTCGCCGCCGCTCTTGTCGTGCCTTCGCCGTCGCGGAATTCCCATGAGCCAGCCCGCGGTTGACGCCGTCCGCGCGTCGGGGGGCTCGGCGGCCTCGGTAAGATCACGGGGTTTCGGCACGTCAGAGGGGGCAGCACATGACAGCGCAGGGGACCATCGCCATGGAGCGGATGGACGGATCGACCGCGGTGCATGCCCTGGAGGCGTTCAAGCTGATCTATGCCGAAGTGTTCGCCGAGCCTCCCTACGAGGAGACCGAGGACGGCGTCGCAGCGGCCTTCCGCCGATTCCCCGCCCAGGCCGGCAGGCGCGCCTTCCGTGCCGCCCTGGCCCGTACGCAGGACGGCGAACCGGTGGGCATGGCGTACGGCCACCCGCTCGCCCCCGACACCCGGTGGTGGGACGAACTGGCCGAGCCGGTGCCCGACGACATGCGACGGGAGGACGGGCACCGCACCTTCGGGCTGATGGAACTCGCCGTGCGCGAACCGTGGCGGGGGTCCGGCATCGCACGGCGCCTGCACGAGACGCTCCTCGACGGCGTCGTGGCCGAGCGGGTGCTGTTGAACGTCCACCCGGGCGGCGAAGCGGCCTGTGCCGCCTACCGGTCCTGGGGCTACCGCAAGATCGGCGAGACGAAGCCCTGGGGGACGGGCGCGGACCGCTATGACGTGATGCTGCTCGACCTGCGCTGACGGCGGCCGATGGGCGCGGTGGACCCCGGCGGTGGAATCGATCGGCGCGCGGACCGGCCGAGAGCACTCTCGGCCGCCGCGGCTTGGCTTCGAGCCCGCTCCACGTCCTGGCGTCCCGGTCACACCGAACTCGTATGATCTGTCGCCGGCGAACCAGCCGACTCGCGGCGTGACGGCGCTGCCCGTGGGGAGCCGTGGTCCCCGCGCGGCGGGCCCGTCACCTCCGGTACCGCTGCGCCACTGCCGTGAAGGCGGCCTTGGGTTCCCAGTCCATGTCGGGGTAGGTCTGCCCCCGGCGCCCTTCGAGGAGTTTGACGATGCCCAGGCCGGCCCGGTCCAAGTCGTCCCTGGGGTCGCCGTCCGGGCGGTGAGGGTAGCCGGGCAGGGCGAACAGGAACACGAACGCGCTGTCCACGCCCTCGGTCTCGAAGATCTCCAGCAGTTCGCTCAGATAGGCGGCCTGGCCGGCCTCGTCGCGCTCGTACATGCCGTTCAGCCGTACCGGGGCCTTGGTCTCCGGGTCGTGCTCGACCACTTCCAGCACCCGTCCGCCGCGGTCGCCCGCACCGCGGTAGGCCGCGGTGCCGAACCCGGTGACGGCGAGCGGCTTCGGGCCTTGAGCGAGGGTGCGTACGGCGTCCCGGAACCGGTCGGCGACCTCGGCGGAGCGGATCAGCTCGAACGTCACCACGTCGAAGGGAGTCCAGTCGACCTGCTCGAACTGGATGGCTGCGTAGGTGAGTCTGCCCTGGAATCGCTCGCGGATCGTGGCTGCGGCGTCGCGGAGGAATGCGTTGATGCGCACGCCGAGCTCGCGCATCGCTTCGGGCCGCCGCTCGGGCCGGCCCATCAGTTGCTCGACCCGTTCCTCGGGGCTCTCTCCGCGCAGGAACCCGCGGTTCATCACGCTCAGCTCGACTCCTGCGACGAACACGACCGTGGCTCCCTGCTGCCGGAGTCGTTCCGCTCGCTCGGCGCAGTCGCGGAAGAGCGTGAGGATCTGCTCCGGATCCAGCTCCAGCGGGTAGGGCGAGAACCAGACCTCCAGGCCGAGCTCGGCGGCGGCACCGGCGGCCAGCTCCAATCGGTCCGGGTCGCCGCCGATGATCTGGACCGCGTTGCAGTGAAGGTCGTCGCGGATGATGGCGAGTTCGCGCCGGACCACCCGGGGGTCGAAGTGTTCGCGGGACAGGTGGCCGTTCACGACGAATCCGGTGTCGTAGGTCATTCCTCTTGCTCGCATGGTGACGTCCTCTCTGCCGGTCTCAGGTGATCGAGACTGACAGGAAAACTGCGTGCACGCAAATTTGCGTGCACGCAGTTTTGCGTGGGCGCAGTCCTGTGTGGAACGCTGGCGTCGTGACGACACCACGACCAGGGCTGCGGGAGCGGAAGAAACAGGCCACACGCGAGGCGCTTCGCGAGGCGGCCCTGCGCCTGGCTGTGGAGCGCGGACCGGACCAGGTGCGGGTCGAGGAAATCGCCGAAGCCGCCGGGGTCTCGCCCCGTACCTACAACAACTACTTCGCCAGTCGCGAGCAGGCGATCGTCTCCGCTGTCACCGCGGACCGGGACGCGCGTATCGCGGCGGCGGTCGCCGCCCGGCCCGCAGGAGTACGCCTGGCCGACGCCGTCACCCAAGCGGTGGTCGAGCAGTACACGAACACCGGCGAGCGCGAACAGCAGGCGCTGCTGCTCATCACCAGCCGGACCGCGCTGTGCGACGCGTTCCTCGACGCCACCGGCGACATCGAGCCCCCGCTCACGGCGGTGATCGCCGAACGAGTGGGTGACACCGGAGGGCACACGGCCCGCGTTCTGGCGGCAAGCGTGGCCGCGGCGGTTCGCATCGCTCTGGAGGGCTGGCTCCGGCCGGCCGGCGACGAAGAGGCCGCCGAGAGTTTCGGCGCCGGAGGACTCGTCGTGCCCTCCGGCTCACTGCCCGACCAGCTCCGCGCGGCACTGGCCCCGCTCGCGCCCGCGTTCGACGCCGCCGAGCGACGCACCCAGCCGTAAAAGCCGACCTGACGGGGGCACCCGCTGGACTGGGCTTCCCGAATACGATCAGAAGGTGACCACGTTGTTCCTGACGATCGGTCTGCCCGGGGCCGGCAAGACCACAAAAGCTCGGCAACTCGCCGAGGAGCACAGCGCCCTGCGGCTGACGCCGGACGAGTGGATGATTCCGCTGTTCGGCGAACCGGAGGCGGAGGGGAAGCGCGACGTGCTGGAGGGCCGGCTGCTCTGGGTCGGTCTGGAGGCGCTCAGGCTCGGAACCGACGTGGTCCTGGACTTCGGATGCTGGTCCCGTGACGAGAGGTCCGCGATCCGCTGGTTGGTGGAGTCCGTGGGGGCCTCCTGCCGCTTTGTGTACATGCCGGTGGACCACGAGACCCAGCGTGCCCGAATCGCCCATCGCCGGTCGGCCACCCCGGATCAGACCTTCCCGATCAGCGAAGCGGATCTCGTGCACTGGAGGACGCTCTTCGAGGAGCCCGACGCCGCCGAACTCGGTGGGCATCGGAGGGGAGGTCCGCCTGCTGGTTGGCCGGGATGGCCGGAGTGGGCTGCCGATCGGTGGCCGTCGCTCGCGTGAACCCAGCCTTGGCGCGGCTCAGTGCCGGGGCGGCAGCCGTGGGCGGCGCACTCAATCGCCCGGCACGACGTCGTGCCGGGCGGGCCGAACCGAAGGATCCCCGAACAGCCTCTGACGGCGTGGCGGGATTACGCCTATCGCGTGGACGTTGTGCGCGGCGGGGGAGCGGTACGGGCGGGGCGCCGGCAGGGCTCGTAATCTCGGGCCGTCCTGAGGCTCGCCGGCCATGGGCTGGGGCCGCCGGGCAGGGGACGCCCCCGCCGACGCACACACACGAGGACCCGTCATGACCGCACAGGACACCGCTCCGACCCTGCTCACACGCGACCGGCTCGACGAGGTCGAGGGATGGTTCTTCGACGCCGACCGGTTCCTCTTCGACTGGCTCCTGACACACCAGACCGCCCACGGCATGCAGGGTGACCTGCTGGAACTCGGCGTCTACAAGGGCAAGAGCGCCATCGTCATCGGCTACCACGCCGCAGACGGCGAGCGGTTCACCGTGTGCGACCTGTTCGACGCGGGCGAGGCGCCCGACGACTCCACGGCCACCGAGATGCGGGTGTACTACCCGACCCTGACCCGCCAGGTGTTCGAAGCCAACTACCTGCGCTTCCACCGTCGGCTGCCGACCGTGATCCAGGGGCCCTCCTCCGAGGTCACCGGCCATGTGCCCGCCCGCAGTTGCCGCTTCATGCACATCGACGCCTCGCACCTGTACCACCACGTCCGCGACGACATCACCGCTGCCCGCGAGCTGCTGACCGAGGACGGGGTGGTCGCGCTCGACGACTTCCGCAGCCCCCACACCCCCGGAGTCGCGGCGGCCACGTGGGAGGCGGTCCTCACCGCCGGCCTCAAGCCGGTGGTGCTCACGGAGAGCAAGCTGTACGGAACCTGGGGCGCCGCCGAGGTCCTGCGCGACACCCTCGCCGCACGCCTGACCACCCACCCCACCCTCTGGGGCGTGACCGAGGACGTCGCCGGCCACACCCTGCTGCGGGTCCACTCCCGCTGACCGCCCCACCCCCCACCGCCGGGCCGAGTGGCGGATCCGTTCCCGGCCGAAGCCGCCCCGGATGCGTCAGCGGCCCGTCCGGTACTACGCCGCCTCGCCCCGGCTCCCCTCGCGGATGACCCGCAGGACCCGCAGGTAGAAGGCCGCGTAGCTGGTGTCGGAGTGGACGGCCAGTTCCCTGGCGACCGGGTGGCGTGCCGGGAGGCGGTTGATCGGGACCGTCATCGCGGCATGGTGCTCCACGTGGAAGTTGTTGCCGTTCGTGAACCAGCGGCTGAACCAGCTTCCACTGATCGTACGGGTGTTGCGCAGCACGTCCGTACTGTCGCTGTCGCACAGCACGTGCTCCGGCAGCTCCAGCAGGAAGTGCACGGGGAGGGACAGCAGAAGCGGGGCGACCCACAGGAGCAGGACCGTCGTGCCGTGCCCCCAGCACGCCAGGACCAGCGCGGCCGCGACGAACACGGCGAAGGCACGGTACTCCGCGATGACGTGGCGTCGGGCCCGCTCGCCGATCTGCCCGGTCGTGTACGTCCAGGTTCCCCGGCAGCCGGCGGCCATGTCCCGCCCGACCCCGATGAGCCGTCCGGGACTGCAGGCGGCCCGCAGCAGACTGCCCCAGGTCAGAGGTGCACGCGTGTCGAAGCCGAAGAACTCCGAGTCGTCGGGCGTGCCCAGGTACTTGTGGTGCTGGAGGTGCTGCACCCGGTAGTGGCTGTACGCGGACAGCAGCGGGAGTCCGAGGAGGAATCCCACCGGCCGGTGGGGCGCGCTGCGTGAGAACGCGGAGTGGTGCAGGCACTGGTGCTGGAGCTCCACCATGTGCGTGTACATCGCGGTCAGCAGCAGGACACCGATCGAAGCACTCCACCAGGTGCCGGTCAGGGCGAGGAAGCCGCCGAGTCCGGTGACGAGGAGTGCCAGAGCGACCTTCAGCAGAAAGACGCGTTCGTCGCTCGGTGTGACCCGCGACCGTTCGAAGAGTGCTTCGGCGGTGATGTCGCCGGTGTTCATGATCCCCCTCATTCGTCCACGGCGGTCGTGTCGGCCGCCGGGTCTACTTCCAGGTCACCGCGGTGGCGCCGTGTTCGACCCGGTACGCCTCGCGTCCGGTGACGGAGTTGATGATGCGAGCGCTGCGCCACGCCGCGAGGCTCAGCAGGCTGTCGTTGAGGCCGTGGCTGCGCTCCGCGAAGCTCTGGGCGTACACGCTCAGATGAGGCGGCCCGTCGAAGGCCACGGAGTAGTCGGGCCGGACGTCGAGCCGGCCGTCCGTGAGGGACAGCCGGTCCTGGAGCGGCTTGAGGTACTCGGGGATCCGGCTGTCGTACCCGGTGCAGAAGATCACCAGGTCGACGGGGAGGCGCTCGACGGTCTCCCGGTCGGCGTCGTGCAGGTCGACCACGAGCCGGGAGCCGTCCCGTTCCATGCCGACGGCTCGTCGGCTGGTGAGGAGACGGTGGCGCAGGGGCGATGCCAGGACGTGGTCCAGGTGGTAGAGGCGCTGGTAGAGCGTGGCCATCAGGGTGTCGGTGATGCCGTCGCCGCCGGCGTTCCGCTGCTCCGCGAGCAGTGCTTCGCGGCGCGTGGCCGGCAGGTGGCTGAAGTACTCGACGTAGTTCGAGGAGAACCATTCGTTCGTGAACGGCGAGTCGTCCAGCGGCTGGAACCCGGCCCTGCTGGAGATCCACGTCAGCTCCGCGGGCAGGCCGTGCTCGTCGCGCAGCAGGTGGTTGACGACCTCGGCACCGCTCTGGCCGGCTCCGACGACGAGGACGCGCCGACCCTTCCACTCCGGAGTCAGCCTGGCCAGGTCGGAGCTGTGGATGACCTGGTGTCCCTTGTGGGTCCGCGCGAAGGCGGGCAGACGGGGCTCCGACCCCGATCCGAGGACGAGGCTCCGTGCCGTGTAGCCGGCCCCGCCCGCCCATGTGACCCGGAACCCGTCGTCCGACGCGGTCACGGACTCCACCCGCCGGCCCCACTCGACCGAGGGGAGCTGGGCCGCGGCCCACTGGTAGTACTGCTCGAACTCGCGTCGGGAGCAGCTGATCCCGTTGGCCTCCAGGAAGCGGAAGATCCTTCCCTCCTGGACGAGGAAGTTCAGGAAGGAGAATCTGCTCTTCGGGTCCACGAGGGTGACGAGATCCCTGAAGACGGTGACCGTCAACTGGGAGTCGGGCAGCATCAGCCCCGGGTGCCAGCGGAACTCCGGTTTGGCGTCCAGGAATCGGGTGCGCAGCTCGGGCAGAGGATCGGCGAGCGCCGCCAGGCTCAGGTTCGCCGGGCCGACGCCGATACCGATCACGTCGAAGTCAGACATGCGGCCTCTCTCTGTTGCAGGGGGACGGGTGGGAAGGCCGTCGTGTGTCTCTCATGGGGGCGTCCCTCACCCTTGGTACGCGTGCTGGATGCGGGCGACGAGCCCGTGGAAGGTCTCCTCGTCGGAGGCCTTGACGACATAGGAGTCGAGGAAGTCCGTCGAGTTCCGGACACCGCCGCGGCCGTCTCCGGCGTGCCCGTGGTGGACGTGCTCCACGATGCCGAGCTCGTCGAAGCGCCCGGAGTCGATCGGGCGCGCCGCGGCGGACCCGGGGTAGAAGGAGACGAAGCCGTGTGTCCCGCTGTTCTCCGTCCCCGCGGGGAGCGAGGTGCCGGGGGAGAGGCCGAGGCCGGCGTCGAGTCGGATGTGGGTCTCGACGATGTCGAATCCGTACTGGGCCTGGAGGACCTGGGGCACGAGCGCGCCCGGGGGGCGCGCCGCGACCTCGCAGAACACGAGCCGGTCGTCGGGGGTGTGGAACAGCTCCAGGTGCGTCGTGCCGTTCTCGAACCCCAGCGCGGCGAGGACGGTGGCGTTCAGCTCGCTGATGCGACCCACCAGCGCGCCCTGGGTGACGAGGACGGTGCCGAGGACGCCGCCGGGGGCGTATCCCGCGGGGTTGGCGAGGTACCGTCCGACGCTGCGGAACTCCACGCGACCGTCGCGGACGACGGAGTCGCAGTGGTAGATCCGTCCCGCCACGAAGTCCTCGATCTCGTAGCGGTCGCCCGAGAGGTCGAGTCCGGAGGTGATCCGGCGCGCCTCTTCCAGGGTGCCGGCGAAGTGGACGTCCTTGGCACCCAGTTCCCGGCGCGCCTTGATGACCTTGCGGCCGGTGCTCCAGTCCACGCGGTCGAGGTCCGCCGCCGTGCCGAGCGGCCGGAAGTCCGGGACCTCGACCGTCCCCGCCGCGCGCACCGCCTCCTTCATCAGGACCTTGTCGCGGAAGCGCAGCGCGGTCTCGTATCCGGTGCCCGGCAGGCCGAACTCGGTCCGCAGCTCGGCCGCGAGCAGCACCGCCCGCTCGTGGACGGCGGCGACCGCGGTCACCGGATGGGTGCGCAGGATCCAGCGGCTCACCGCCCGCCACTGCTCCTGCGGCAGCGGCGGACAGACCGTCACGTGCGGCAGGGGGTGTCCGGCAAGACCGGTCACGCCGCCGTGGACGCGGCTGCGGGTGAGCAGATGGATGTCGGCCTCGTCGACGGGCAGGCGGGACCGGCCGTCTCGCAGGAGGAAGGAGTAGGGGTGGTGGTTGATGAGGAGCACCGAAGGCTTCGCGGGCTCCGAGGGGCGGTCAGCGGATGTCAACGGTCATCTCCTCGACGGCCAGCTGCGCCCGGGACAGTGCCGTGTGGGCATCGGGGCCGGTGGCCGCCACGGTGCCCACCCGGTCGCCGGAGCCGCCGGTCGCGCCGACGGCATCGCCCGGTACGACGTCGAGTCGGGCGAAGAGCACGCCCGGCCGGGCCGAAAGGTCCAGGGGCAGGCGGGCGTCGGTGACCGTGCCGGGCGGCGCGGAGAGGAAGGCCACGGCCGCGGCGGCGGCCTCCGGGTCCACGCGGCAGTCGTCGCGGGTGAGGCCGAGGGCCCAGCCGAGGCTCCACTTCTTCAGGTTGATCCCGGTGACGAGCCGTACCAGGTTGGCGATGCCGTCCCCGCCGACCCGGTTGTGCGACTCGATGACCCGGACGTGGCCGTCGACGTACTTGAACTCGGTGTGGGCGGGCCCGTCGCTCAGCCCCACGGCGTCGAGGAACGCGCCCACCTCCTCTGCCACGACGGCGACGTCCTGCGGGCCGAGGCCTCGTGGGGGCACGACGTGGGCCAGCTCGACGAAGGACGGCGACGTGTGCTTCTCGGTGACGGCGACGAGCTGGTGCGCACCGCCGACGGAGAACGTCTCGGCGCTGAACTCCGGGCCGTCGATGAACTCCTCCATCAGATACCCCGGCAGCGGGCCCACGGCGGCGAGCTCGGCGGGATCGGTGAACCGGAGCACGCCCAGGCTCCCCGTTCCCCGGCGCGGTTTGAGCACGACTCCTGACCGGGAGTCCCAGCGGCGCATGGTCTCCGCCGCCGGCCGCCCGTCCTCGACCTCCGTGAAGCGGACGGTGGGGTGCCCGGCCGCGTGCAGCCGCTCGCGCGTGGCCGCCTTGTCCGAGAGGAGCTCCACCACGCGGGCGGGCGTGCCTCGCAGTCCGAGGCGTTCATTGACGAAGGCGGCCGGGCGCAGTCCGTACTCGGTGACGGACACCACGGCATCCGGGCGAAGCGGCCGCAGGACCGTGTCGACGAAGTCGGGGAAGGCCGGGCCGGTGAAATCGACGCTGTAGTGGTGGGCGTGGTCGTCGACGATCCGCTCGACGGGCGAGCCGGGCTGCTGGACGAAGACGACGCGGCAGCCGAGCGAGGTGGCGGTGCGGGCGATGTCCGGGCTGGCGCCCAGGACGACGAGACACCGGTCCGGTGGGACGGCGGGAGGTAATGCTGACGACATGGCGTGGCCTTGGGCTGGGGTACGGATGTCTCCGGGGCTCGGAAGTGGCCGCCGGCCGAGATGCGTGGTTGCTCTCCGGGTCACGCCACCGGTTCTTGTACGGCGTCCTTCAGGAAGGACAGCTTGGAATAGAAGCCGCGCCTGGTCGCGAGGCCGTGACGGGCCAGTGTCTGCTCCACCAGTGAGGAGAGGAGCTCCGTTTCCGACTCGACCGACGAGGCGTCGAGACCGTGCACCAGATGCGATTCCAGATATTCGATCTCGACCTGGCGCAGGGTTTTTCCGGGGATGTCGGTGAGGACGACCTCGTCGGTCTCGATCCCGTACGAATGCCCGGTCTCCAGCGAGTACACATTGACGTCGAACCGCGTGCGCTCGAAGTCGGGAAGCCGTCGGAACCGGAGCTCCGGATGTGTCCGGTGAAGGTAGTCGGCCAGGCCGTCGGACGCGAGGTCCAGGCCGCGCTCATGGTGCTCGGCCCTCCGCAGGCGGTCCTCGGAGAAGAGCTTGCGCTTCAGCACGAACGATCCGTCGGGAGCCCGGCCGAAGGAGAAATGGCCGGCCGTGTCGCCGTCGGGGGAAACGCCTTCGAAGTTCCACTGGTAGAAGTACCACCGGGTCAGCTCGTATCCGGGGTCGGTGATGAAGCCTGGCAGTTCTCCCCGCTCCACGGCGCTCCAGAGCAGCCGTGTCACCCCCCAGGGGCTGACGTCGTCGAGCAGGTCGATCTTCTGCTCGATCTCGATCCCCTTCTCCAGCTGGGTCCGCACCGTGCGCTCGCCCCGGGTGCCGCGCAGGAGACCGGGATCGCCCGCCAGTCCCGTACGGACGAGCGTCGCCAGGTCCGCGTCCTCCGTGTGGCGGTGGGCGCCCGTGCGCATGAAGAGGGCCCCGATGGTGCGCGTACGGGCGCAGGTCAGGAACTCGGTCAGGAAGCCGTCGTCCTGCTGGACGACGCGGAGCAGCAGGAGCGGCGCCAGCGTCGCGGAGGCACCGGAGCGCAGAGCCGCATCGAAGCGGGGATCGGGGCCGGTGCCCTGCCAGGCCTCCAGGCCGGCAAGTCCCTCCGGTCCCGCGGAAAGGCGGCCGTCGGGGTCCAGCAGCGAGACGTCGGCGGCCGCCGTGTCGGAGGGGCGGAGGAAGGCCAGTGCCTGTCTGCCGCCGCTCGATTCCCGCGCGAGCTCCACCACGACGAGCGGTGTCCCCCGCGTGGGGGCGATGGGGTATTGAACGGCCGCGTCCCCGAGTACGAGGAATCGCCGTACCTGCCGTGTCCCCTTGCGCGATGACACTATTCTGCCCTCCCCGAAAATCGCAATCAATTGAGCCGTCGAGGATCTAAACAGCGGTTCTCGCCGACTGTCAACAGCTGGAAACACTGCGTTCATGAAACGCTTCCCGAAACATTGCGTTCATGAAATCCGGGGCATGGGTGCCAAATCGCCCTGCGGCTGTCTCAATTAACAAGATGCTCTTGATCAACGGGGTTCGTTCGCCTAACGTCCCGGCGTGGTCATTTTCTGCGCTTCGACAGGAACGGAGGGACGATGGCTTCTCCTCAGGAACACGCGATTCAGCTGGACCAATTGACCCGCGCCTTCCGCGTGCCCGGCGGCCATGTGAAACGCTCCGTGGACCGCCTGGATCTGTGCGTGGCGCGCGGCGAGTTATTCGGGCTCCTCGGACCCAATGGCGCCGGCAAGACCACCACGGCCAAGATGCTGATGACGACCCTGCTGCCGACCTCCGGGACCGCGAGGGTCCTCGGCCACGACGTCGTCAAGGACACCGCGCTCGTACGCCGGCGCATCGGGGTCATCCTGGGCGGGGACCTGGGCCTCTACCCCCGGCTGTCCGGCCGGGACAACCTGCTGCTCTTCGCCGACCTCTACGGCATCCCGTACCGCGAGCAGAAGAGACGGGTGCCGGAACTGCTCGACATGGTCGGCCTGGCCGGCAGCGAACGCAAACGGGTGGAGACGTACTCACGCGGGATGCGACAGCGACTGCACATCGCCCGCGGGCTGATCCACGACCCCGACGTCGTCATCCTCGACGAGCCGAGCAACGGCATCGACCCGGTCGGTGCCCGCGAACTGCGCACCCTGGTCCGCGAGCGGGTCCGCGACGGCAGAACGGTCATGCTCACGACGCACTACATGTTCGAGGCGGAGGAACTCTGCGACCGGGTCGCGGTGTTGCGCTCCGGCCGCAAGATCGCCGAGGGCAGGCCGACGGACATCAAACGGCGGACGGACTGCCATGTGGTGCTCTCGGTGGAGGTACGGGGCGCCGGCGACGACCACCTCGGCCGGCTCCGCGGACTGCCCGGCGTCCGGTCGGTGAGCCTCTCCGAACAGGACGGCACGCAGACCGTCGACGTCCACAGCAGCCAGGACGCCGAACTCACGCCGGCGGTGCTCGACGCCCTGGACGGTGTGTCCGTCCTGCGGGTGTCCAAGCGCGAGCCGACCCTCGAAGACGCCTATGTCAGCCTCGTCTCCGGCCAGGACCAGTGAGCCCGCGCCGGCCGCCGAGCGCCCGAGAGCCGGTGCGCCCGCGCCGGCCGACGAGCGGCCGACGAGCGGTGGTCCCCGGACGGCCGGTGGCCCCCCGACGGTCCGTGAGTGCCCTGGCCGACGCCCGCTACCTGGCGCGCGCCTGGCGGCTCGAACTGCGTCAGCTCTCCCGCAACAGGCTGTACTGGCTGGTCGCGACGGTCCTCCCGATCGTCTTCGCCTCCACCGCCCACTTCATGTTCCAGGGCTCCCACCGCCAGATGCCGGAGATCGCCCTCGCGTTGACCGCCGGTCTCATGGGGATGTGGTCCACCACCCTCCTGGGGTCCGGCGGAGCGATCAACCGACTGCGTCAGCTCCAGGTCCTCGAACCGCTCATCGCCACCCCGCGCACGTCGTTCCTGTTCATCCTGCCCTTCGCGCTCGCCACCGCGTCCCTGGGCGTGTACTCGATCGCGGCCACGGTCGTGTGGAGCGCCCTGCTGTTCGGGGCGCCCCTGACCCTGGCCCATCCGGTGCTCTTCCTCGTCGCGGTGCCGGTCACCGTGCTCGCGCTCGGCATGCTGGGCCTGCTGCTCGCCTCGGGTTTCATCCTGTACCCGACCGCCCAGTCGCTGGCCAACCTCCTCGAGTACCCCGTGTGGATACTCAGCGGCCTCTTCGTCCCGGTGACGCTGCTGCCCGCCGTACCGCGTGCCGTCTCCGCGCTGCTCGCCCCCACCTGGGGCGTCAAGGCCGTCGTCGGCGCCGCGGTCGGTGACGGCGACGGCGTCCTGCGGGCGGTCGGCATGTGCCTTCTGCTCTCCGCCTGTTACGCGGGCATCGCCCTGATCCTGTTGAGGAGGTTCGAATGGCTGGCCAGGTCGCGCGGCAGTCTGTCCCTGCAGTGAGCCTCCGCCTCTTCTTCGTCGCTGGCTGGCGCTCGCACCTGGCGCTGTTCCGATGGGTGCGGCCTTCGGCCTTCATCCCCACGGTCCTGTGCGTCCCGGTGGTCCAGCTGCTGTGGTTCGTCCACCTCGGCAGATATCTGGGCACGCACCCCGTCGCGTACTACGCCGTGGGCAATGCCGTGCACGGTTGTGCGATGGCCGGACTGTTCGCGCCGGCCATGTCCGTTCAAGGCGAGCGCACCGGAGGAACCCTCTCCGCCGTCCTGGCCACACCGGCCAGCAACGCGGTGATGTTCGCGGGGCGGATCGTGCCGGCCGTGGCCACGGGCTTCCTGACCTCCACCGTACTGTTCGTGGTGAGCACGGCCGCCGGCGCTGTCCGGATGCCCGCCGGAGCCGTGCCGCCGCTGATCGCCGCGGTCCTCCTGTCGGCCGTGTCGACGAGCTGTTGCGGCCTGCTCGTGGGGGCGTTCGGGCTCATCGCCCGGGAGGCCACCCTGCTCGCCAACCTGGTGCTGTACTCGATGCTGCTGCTGTGCGGCGTGAACGTCCCCGTGGACCGACTGCCGGGCTGGCTCCAGCCGGTCAGCGCCGTGATGCCCATGACCCACGGGCTGGAGGCGGCCCGCCGCGCACTGTCGGGGGCACCCGATGTGACCACCCTGCTCTGCTGGGAACTGGGCAAGGCCGCGGTGCTGCTGTGTCTGGCCCTGATCGCACTCCGCTGCCTGGAGTTCGCGGGTCGCAGAGGGGCCGTTCTGGACACGGCCTGAGCGCCGCGCCCGGCACTCCCACCCATGGAAGACGTCCCGCACTCCTGCCGAGGGAAGCGCCCCGTATTCCCGCCCCGATAACGCCCGCGTTCCCGCCCCGAGAACACCTGCATTCCCGCCCCGGGGAATTCGTCGACCCCAGCCGAATTCCCCGCGACCCGGAACCCGCCCCTGACCGAATGGCCCATTCCTCCGCCGACAAGGAGACCCCGTGCTCGCTCCCGGCCACTATCTCTCGACCTATCTCGCCCCGGTAGGACAGGCCGCGCTTCCGCAGCACCTCCACGACCACTGTGCGGCACTGTGGGTGAAGACGGAACACGACATCAAGCTCGTCCGCTACTGGGAACTGGAACGCGTCAGCGGAGTCAAACACCACAACCTTCCGCTCTACACCACAGAGGCCACCCAGGATCTGCTGCGGCAGCTGGTGGAGGGCGAAGGGGTGTCCTACGACGACCTCCTAGGCGTCTGGGGCACTCCTGGAGTGGGCCGGACGGACGCGCTCCAGGCGTTCGCCGACGAGCACGACCTCCCGCTGCACAGCCTGGCCCACCTGTTCACCGCCCTCGTGGGCGAGCCGGCGGCCGGCGGCCGGACCGTTCTCGGCTTCGCCGTGGACGGCGGGCCGGACATGGCGACCGAGACGCGGTCCAAGCACCACTGGTACGCGGGCGGCACCCTGGCGGCCGACGGCTCCCTGCGGCTCTTCCCCGTGGAGTCCCCCGGGGCGCTCTACTCGGCCGCGAAGGCGCTGTACGGACTGGAACAAGGGTCCTTGATGGCGCTCGCGTCCGCGTCGGAGAGCCGGATCGAGGCGGACCCCGACGACGTCCTCGGCACCTCGACGTTCTGGGGACCGGAGGCCCGCCGCAACGCCGACCGTGTGCTCGCCGACCTCGACGCGCTCGCCCGCGACCGGGCGGCATCCGGCGAGGGATGGCACGACGACCCCCGGTTCGACGCGGTGGACAACCGGATCAGCGCGGTGATGAAGGTGGTGCAGCACGCCTCGGAATCGGTCATGCTCCGCAACGTCGAACGGGCCGTCAAGGAACACGCGCTCGACCCGGCCGACACCGTCCTCGCCCTCGCCGGCGGCTACGCGCTCAACTGCCCCACCAACACCCTGCTGATGAACCGCTTCGGATTCGCGGCCCTGTCCGCGCCCCCGTGCGTCAACGACAGCGGCCAGGCACTCGGCCTGGGACTGCTCGGATTCCACCTGGAAGACCCGCCGTCCCGCGGCTCGTTCTCCCTCGGTACGGCCTTCCACGGCAACGACCGCCTACGGCTCCCCGAGGCCCTGCGCCGCTGGTCCGACCACATCGTCGACACGAGCGACTTCGACGAGGAGCGGTTCCTCGCCGACCTCGCCGACGGCCCGGTCGCCTGGGTGCACGGGCCGGCGGAGATCGGCCCGCGAGCGCTCGGAGCACGCAGCCTGCTGGGCGACCCGCGCACCCTGGCCACCCGCGACCGCCTCAACGAGATCAAGAGGCGGCAGTGGTGGCGGCCGGTGGCGCCCATCGTGCTGAGCGGACACGTCCAGGACTGGTTCGAGGAGGGCCGCGACTCCCCGTACATGCTGGAGGCCTTCCACGTACGGCACGACCGGCGCGAGCACATCCCCGCCGCACTCCACCTGGACGGGTCCGCGCGGGTCCAGACCCTCCGGCCGCAGGACAATCCCGCCCTGCACACGGCCGTCAGCGCCTTCCACCGGGCGACCGGGATCCCCGTTCTCTGCAACACCTCCCTCAACGACAAGGGCGAGCCGATCGTCGACGACGCCGTCCACGCCCTCAACTTCTGCCTGCGCCGGGGCGTGGACATCGCGTACATCGACGGCACCCGGGTGCGGCTGGCGCCCCGCCCGGAGGCACTCCCGGAGGGCAGGGAGCGGCGCCACGAGCAGCTCTTCCTGGACCACGACGACGAGCGGGCACGACTGTGGGAGACGTGGACGGCGGCCGGGCACGAGCCGGCCGCGGTCTTCCTCCTCGCCAGGAGCCCCGAGCTGCGCGCCGTGGCCGAGCAGCCGAACGGACCGGCCGTGCTGCGCCGGATGCTGGCCCTGGCCGCCCGGCGTTCCCCGCACTTCGACCGCATCGTCACCGACTTCCTGAAGCGCTGCGGCCCCGGCGCCTCCCGCGCCGGCCTCACCGACTCCGCGGTGGACTTCGACGCCCTCGACGAGCTCTAGAGCCCATCCGCCCCGACACGGCGGACAAGGCCCCGGCCCCGCGCACCGGCCGCCACACCCACCAGCCGACAGAAAACGAGGTCACGCATGCCCCACCGCATCACCTTCGAACCCCGCACCGACACCGGCCGCCTCATCGTGCTCTGTGGCACCGACGGCGTCGGCAAGACATCGCTCATGTCCGCCCTCCACACCGAGGGAAACGCCCGCGGCTGGCGGGTGAACCAGCTCAAACAGCCGACGCCCGAACTGCGGCAGGACGCCTACTTCCGCCGGATGAGCAGCACCATGGAGACCGATCCCACCGCGGCGCGGGCCGCCGTGATGATGGCGATGGCGGACCGCCTGGTCTCCTGCCGGGAGACGGTCGTGCCCCTCCTGGAGGCCGGCGAGACGGTGATCATCGACCGCTACGTCTTCTCCGGGCTCGCCCGCCTCGGACTGTGGGACCCCGCCGACGACCACTCCTGGTTCGTCGAGGCGTGCCGCGGACTGCCGCGCCCCGACCTCACCGTGCTGCTCGTCGCGGACGAGGACGTCATCGGGCGCCGCCTCGCCGAGCGCGACTACGAGACCACCTCCGAGGCCGCCTTCCGGACGGTGCTGGCCGTCCAGCGGGCGCTGCTCGGGCTCGCGGAGGACAACGACATGACCGTGGTGGACACCTCCGCCACCACCGTGGCGGCCAGCACCGCCAGGGTGATCGACCACTTCGACCTGCACGAGATCCGTGCCTGAGAGGCAGACCGATGAGCACCGTGAACCAGAAGCCCGACGAGACGGCCGTACGGACCGCCCTGGCCGAGATCGGACTCGTGCCGGACGCCGCCGGACTCGCGCCCGACGACGACCTCTTCGCCCTGGGCCTGACGTCCCTCCAGGTCGTACAGCTGGTGGTCGTCCTGGAGGAGGTCCTCGGAACGGAGATCCCCGACGACCGCATCAGTGTCCAGGACTTCCGCAGCGTCAACCAGATCCTCGCGATGCTGGCCGAGCGCGACGGATGACACCGCCCGTGACACCGCCCGACACCCTCGCCGCCGTGTCCGTCGCCGGTCCGCCCGTGGCCGCGGCCTCCGGACGACGGCACGTCCGCGACGCACTGCCGTACTGCGTCGCGGGCGGCACGGTCGACCGGATCGAGTTCGGTACGGACCGGACCCGGGTGACGCTGTCCGTACCGCGGCGGCACTCCGCCCAGGTGGAGCAGGACGTGGAGCTCCTGGTCCGGACCGCCGGGAAGTTCCGCGACCCGCGCGACGAGGGACGCGAGGTGGGCCCGGACGCGCCGCACGTCCCGCACGCCGTCGACGGCCTGTACCGCTTCACCGGCCCCGGCAGCCTCCTCGGCACGGCACCGTACGCCCGCGCGGTGCACCGCCTCGACGCCTACTTCGCCCGCCTGGCCGCCGAGTCGGACGCCGAGGAGGCGGTGGCCCCCGGCACGGTCACCATGGACACCCTGGCCCGCGCCGGCTATCTGGCCTCCTTCCCGCAGCACGTCATGCGGGTGTCGGTCGTGCGTCACGATCTCCGCGCGCTCGCCGAGGCGGCCGCCGCCGGGGAAGCGGACGAAGGAGGCGCATCGGCCTTCGAGCCGACCGCGCTGGCGCTGCCGCCCGCCGCCTGCCTCCACCTCTTCGCCGGCCTGCTCGGCCGACGGCTGGACGCTCCGCTCCACACGAGCACCCTCCTCGGCCAGTGCGGACGGCACGAGGCGGGGCAGCACGAGAACCCCGAACGGCTCTGGACCTACCGGCTGCGGGAGATCGTCACCGTCGGCGAACCGGAGCCCGTGGCGGAGTCGGTCGGACGGTTCCTCGCCCTGTTGGAGCGCGCGGCGGTCGAACTGGCGGTCCCCTGCACGCTCGAAGAGGCGACCGATCCCTTCTTCGGTGACTCCGCCGCCGATCTCACCTCCTTCCAGGTGCGCATCCGCCCCAAGACGGAGCTGCGCCCCCGACACCCGCTCCCGACGCGCGGCGCCCTGGCCTCGGTCAACGCCCACGGCGCCCACTTCGGCCAGGCCTTCCGGATCGGGACGGCGGCCGGAACCCCGGCCTTCTCCGCGTGCGTGGGGTTCGGTCTGGAGCGCTGGGCGACGGCCCTGCTCGCCCTCCACGGCCCGGCGCCGGAGAACTGGCCGGCCGTTCTCGACGACGGGAGGAAGGTGTCCCATGAGTGAACGAGCAGCGGAAGCGAGTGCCGGGCCGGGAGCGCCCGCGGATCGCGACGACGAGCTGTCCCGGCGCATCGCGTCCGCGCGTACGGTCGCGCGGAACACGGCCCTGGACGTCGACAGCAAGGCGCGCTTCCCCTCGGAGGCGGTCGACGCCCTGCGCCGGCACGGCCTGCTCGATCCCCACCTCGGCCTCGGCCCCGAACACCCGGGCAGGTACGCCGCGCTCACCCGTACGGTGAAGGCGATCGGGGCGGAGTGCGGTTCCACCGGACTCGTCCTGGCCATGCACCACTCGCTCGTCGAGACACTGGCGGCGGGCTGCGCCGACCAGGACCGGCTTCACGAGCTCCTGGGCGGCCAGGGCGCGCTCGTCGCCGGAGTGACCTCCGAACGGGGGACGGCCACGATCCGCGAGAGCATCACCCACTGCACCCCCGCACCCGGCGGGCGGACCACGCTCACCAAACGCACCCCGGCCGCCTCGTACGCCGAACACGCCGACGTCGTCCTGCTGACCGCCCGCCGTTCGCACGACGCGGCCGCCTCCGACCAGGTGCTCGTCTGCGGCCGTCGTGACCAGGTGTCCGTCCGCCCGACCGGGCCCTGGGACACCCTGGGCATGCGCGGAACCCGCAGCGGGCCGGCCGACATCGAGTGCGACGTGCCGACGGAGCAGGTCCTCGCCCGGCCCTTCGGCGAACTCGCCTCCGAGGCCCTGCTTCCGACGTCCCACCTCCTCTGGGCCTCGTGCTGGTACGGCATCGCCGCGGACGCGCTGCGCCGTACCCGTGACAGCCTGCGCCGCCGCCCGGAGGCCCGGTCCGCGCCCGGCACCCACCCGCGCGTCCTCGCACTCGGCGAGCTGTACCGCGGGCTCGGAGACCTGGACGCGAGGATCGAGCAGTTCGCGCGCCGGCTCGACGCCGACCGGGGCCCGCAGTCCCTGCGCGCCCAGCAGTCCCGCGCCCTGGCGGCGAACCAGCTGCGCCTCTCCGCGGCCGAGACGTCCGTACGCGTCGCGGTGGGTGCCATGAGCTGCATGGGGCTCGCCTCGTACCACTCGGCGGAGGTCTCGTCCCTGTCGTTGAGCCGGCACGTCCGCGACCTGCTCTCCGCCCCGCTGATGGTCAACGCGGACACCGTCCGCTCCGCGAGCGCCCAGCTCGCCCTGGCCACGAGGGACGGCGATGGACCTGCGTAGCCTGCTGCTTCCGGCACCGGCAGGGACGGACGTTCGCACGGTGCTCCTCGCGCACCCGTCCGTGGCCACGGTGCCGGAAGCACCGCTCCCCGGCGGAAGGCCCCTCGCCCGTGTGACCCTGGCGGCGCCCGGACAGCCGCCGGGGGCACGCTGGTGGAAGCGCGCGTTCGACCTCGTCTACCGCGCCGACGCCTCACCGTACGCGGGCTGGCGGTCGAGCCTGGACGGGCAGCGCTATCCCGCCGAGCACATGGCCGAGTGGGCGCACTCCGGAGCGGCCCTGGCCCGCGAGTCGCCGTTCCGCACCGTCCTGGAGATCGGGGCGGGAACGGGCCTGCTGGCCCGACGACTCGCCCCCCTCGGCGAACGGTACGTCTGCACCGACGCCTCCGCGGCGGCCCGGGACGCGCTCCGGCGGACCGCCGCCGAAGATCCGTCCCTCCCCCTGGAGGTGTCCGACTGCCCGACCGAGACCATCGGCGAACTCGCGCTCGAACCCGACCTGGTGATCCTGCACTCGGTGATCCAGTACTTCCCCGACCTGGGCCACCTCCTCCACGTCGTACGCCAGGCGCTCGACCTGCTGCGCCCCGGCGGACGCCTGCTCATCGGCGACGTACGAGCCCTGGAGGTCGCCCCCGCCCACTTCGCCATGCTGCACCAGCACGCACGGGAAGCCGGCGACGAGGACGCCACCGTGGCCGACATCGTCGGCGCGGCCCTGTCCGCCGAACGCGAACTGCTGGTCGACTCCGCCTTCTTCCAGGCCCTCCCACGGCTGCTGCCGACCGCCGCCTCGGTGGAGGTACGGCACCGCAGGGCCCGGCTCTGGAACGAGATGGCGGCCTTCCGCTTCGACGTGGTCGTACGCAAGCAGGGCACGGCCCGCGCACGCGTGACCGGCCACGGCGCGGGCCTCGCCGACACGCCCGCGCCGGTCCGGCCCGTACGAACCCTCGACCAGTGGCACGACACCAGCGGATGCGTCCTGCTGAGCGGAGTGCCGAACAGCCGGCTCGACCGGCCGACGGAGCTCCTGCGCCGACGGCTCGCGGCGGAGAGCGGCGCCGGAGCCCCGAGCCTGCCCAAGGGCGCCTCATGGCACCCGGACCACCTCCAGGAGCGGCTCGACCGCTCGCGACCGGGGACCCGGGTGCGCTGGTCCGGGGTTCCCGGTGCCATCGACGTCCTGGCCTGCGAGAACCCGGCGACGCACACCCGACACGCGCGGCCCGCCTCCCCACCCGTCCCGCTCCTGACGAACCGATGGGCCACCGACGACCCGGCGCTGCGCGCCTGGTTCGAGGACGAGCTGGCCCGGTGGGCGGCCGCCCACGGAAACGCGGGGCTGCGCGTCGAGGTGGCGGACGGCCCCGCTGCCACGCACGGGCCGGACCGACCGGGAAGCGGGGACGCATGACCCGCCCCGCCGGATACGGGGAGGCCGGCATCTGGCTCGCCTCCCGCGCGCCGGGAGGCGACGACGCCTACCGGGTCACGCGGACCTTCGAGGTGCCGCCCGAACTGGGTCGGATCACCGCCCGGGAACTCCGCACGGCAGTGGACGCCGTCGGCGAGCGCCACCCCCAGCTCCGCGCCCGTTACCTGCTCGTGGACGGCGAGGTGCACAAGGCCTTCGCACCGCGGATCGAGATACGGACGGCGGGCGCGGGCGAGTCCCCGCCGACGGGCCCCGCCCCCGAAACCGGCACCGTCGACGCCTGTCACGACCCGTCGGGTGCGCTGCTCTCCCTGCGTGTCACCCTTCATCACGCCGCCTGCGACGCACACAGCCTCCACGTGCTCCGCGAGGACCTCGGCAGCGCCCTGAGCAGGGTCGCGGCCGGGGCCGAACCGCACTGGGAGAGTCGGCCGCCGTCCTACGACACGGTCGTGCGCCGGCCCGGAGACGGGCCGGCCGATCCGGCCCGGCGGGCCCACGAGGAGTACTGGGAACGCTGGGCGGCAGCAGCCGCGCGGGTGGTGTCGCCGGCCGGCGCGCACCCCGCTGCCCGTACCGCCGCGTGGCGCCCCGTGGACGTGGCAGCTCCGCGTGCTCGTCGCGACGTGCTGCCGGTCAGCGTCTACCTGGCCGCCGCCTACCTGAGCGCGGCCCGGCTGCTCGACCGGGGAGCCCTGGTGGTGGGCTTCTCCCGCAGCGGGCGCACCCCGCGCACGAAGGACGTCGTCGGATTCCTCCTCCAGCCCGTGCCGCTGCTCCTGGACCACGACGGCGGCACCACCCTCGGAGACCTGCTGACCCGGACCCAGGAGACGCTGCTGCGCGCCGACGCGCACGCGCCCGGCTACTGGCCGGTCGTCCACCGGCGCGGACACCGCCCGCCGGACGTGCACTGCCAGTACGTCGGAGCGGCGGGCCGCACCGGAGCCGTACCCCTCCTCAGGACCCGGGAGGACGCGGGTGCACCCTCTCGGGCTCCCCGCGCTCCGGTGGAACTGCGACTCACCGCCGTCGGACGCGAACGGGTGCGGGGCTGGGCCGGTACCGCCCGCACTCCCGGTGGCACGGCCGACGACTGCGCCGCCCTGTTCCGTCATCACGTGCGTCTGCTGACGACGGCGCCCGGACTGCGTGTCCACCACGTCCTCGCCGGGAGCGGCAGTTGAACCAGCCGAGCCGGGCGCGGCAATTGAACCAGCCGAGCCGGGAGCGGCAGTTGAACCAGTCGAGCCGGGAGTGGCGATGAACGAACCGACGCCCCTTCAGAACGGAGAGACCCCCGTGCCTACCCCCGCCCCCGACCGTGTGCTCCTTGCCGGCGACAGCCACGGAGACGCGGCGTTCGTCGAGGAACTGTGCCGGGTCGCGGTGGACCAGGGGTGCCGCCTGATCCTTCAGCTCGGCGACTTCGGCTACTTCCCCCGTACGGAAGCCGGCCGCGCGTTCCTCGCGTCGGTCGGCCGCAGCTGCACACGCGCCGACGTGGATCTGTGGTGGCTGGACGGCAATCACGACGACCACGACACCCTCGCGACCCTCGCCGCGGATCCGGCACACGCGGTGCCGGTGGCCGAGCGCGTGCGTCATCTGCCTCGCGGACACCGCTTCACCCTGGGCGGGGTCCGGTTCGGCTGCCTCGGCGGCGCCCACTCCATCGACCGGGCCCGCCGCACCCGGGGCGTGGACTGGTGGGAGGACGAGAACCCCCGGCCCGAGGACCTCGTCCGGCTGGGCACCGAACCGCTCGACGTGCTGCTCAGCCATGACGCGCCCCTGGGCGTGCCCGAGAGCAGCGTCCTGCGTTCCCTCCCCGAGGACGACCGGAGCACGGTACAGCGCGGAAGAAGCCTGCTCCGCCGCGCCGCGGTGGCCACCCGGCCACGGCTCTTCGTCCACGGGCACGTCCACCGCGCCTCACGGGCCGAGGTCCACCTGGAGGAGGCGGCGAACGGTGGCCTGAGGCTCCCGGTGGTGAGCCTCGCGGCCAACGGAGCCGGCGACGCCGCGTGGCGGGTCCTCGAACTGCCCTCCCTCGCCCTGCTCCCCGGCGGTGACCGATGACGGCGAGCACCGCGGAGGCCGCCTCCGGAGACGTGGTGCTCATCACCGGAGCGGGGAGGGGACTGGGCCTCGCGCTCGCCGAGGAGTGGCTGGCCAGGCCGAGCACCCGCACGGTACTCCTGGGGGTCCGGGACCCCAGGACGACCACCGTCCGTGAACTGCGCGCCCGCCACGGGGACAGGGCGGTTCCGGTGCCGATGGACGACACGGCGCGACTGCGGCGCCCCGGGGATCTCGCCTCACTCCTGGGCGAACCGGCGCGGATCGATGTGCTCGTCAACTGCGCCGGAGCGAATCAGGATCCGGCGCTCCCCGGGGAAGCCTCCAAGGGACCGGCTCCGCTCCTGGACCCCGACGCGGTCCGCGCCGTCCACGACGTCAACGTGCTCGGTCCGCTGACCGTGGTGCAGGCCTGCCTGCCGTACCTGCGCAGGTCGCCCGACGCGGTGGTGGTCAACATCGGGAGCGCCCGGGGATCGCTGCGGGCCTGCCGGGACGCCCGCTCGTACGCGTACGCGATGAGCAAGGCCGCCCTGCACATGCTCACCCGAAAACTGGCCTGCGAACTCCCGGACATGACCGTCCTCGTCTGGTCACCGGGCTGGGTCGCCACCGACATGGGCGGGGTCGGCGCACCGGCCACCCCACGGGAAGCCGCGCGGTCCCTGCTGGCCCTCCTCGCACCGGAACAGAGGCCCGCGAGCGGACAGTTCGTCGACCGTGACGGTGCGAGGATTCCGTGGTGACCCCGCACACGGCGGCGATCGGAGCGCCGACGGCGGCCGAGGCGTGCGCGGTGAGGCCCGTGGCTGTCCTCGACGCGGCCCGCCGTACCACCGCGTGTCCCGGCCGCGACCTCGTGATCGCCTCGGACCCGGAATTCAGGCTCGGACTCGCCACGGTCGGCGCGATCACGGGTGATCCGGTCGCCTTCGCGTCGACCCACGCCCTGGTGGTCTTCAAACCGGACAGCCTGATCACCGGCCAGGCGCTGCGACTGCTCGCGCTCCTGACCGAGGGCGGTTTCACGCCGACCGCGTTCCGTACCGGAAACATCTCCTCGCTGACCCAACGCGCTTTGTGGCGAAGGCAGTTCGGCTACTCCTCTCCCGAGCGGATCGCGCTGACGGAGCGGTACTTCGCCCTCGGCCCCAGCGTGGTCGCGCTCTTCCGCGCGACGACGAACGGCGACACCCTCCCGGCCTCCGTCCGGCTCACCGAGCTGAAGGGGTCCACCCATCCGGAGCGGCGCGGACCGCATCACTGGCGGAGCGTGCTCACCCCGGTCAACCGGCTGCTCAACCTCTTCCACGCCGCTGACGAACCGGCCGACGTACTGCGCGAGGCGGCGGTACTGAGCGGCGGCGGCGCGCGCCTCGCGGACCTCGTCCGCGACAGCACGGCCCGGGCAGCGGCCGGCCCATCTCCCGCGCGGGCGCTCGAAGCCCAACTGCGCGCCTTCGAGGAGCGGTTCAACGCGGCCGTGCCCGCCGCCTCCGAGCCGGCCTGCGCCGCGACCAGGCACCTCCGGGACTGCCAGGCACCGTCCTTCACCGACCTCGTCACCGTCGTACGCCATGACCACGGCGGGGAGTTCTGCCTGGAGTGCTTCGACACCAGCCTCGACGCCCTGTGCGCACCCCCCTCCGAGTGGGCACGCCTGGCCGTGGCCGGTGACGAGATCCCCGCCTTCGACCCGGCGATGCGCGAACTGGCCGACACCCGCAAGGCGTCGGCCGACGACTGGCGCGCCCGAGCCCTCTCCTGACCCCGTATCCCGTATCCGAACCGAGCGAAGAGGACCGACCCATGCCCGACAACCTCAGCGGCCCCCTGCTGGAGCTCGCCGACTCCGTCATCACCGGCAAACCGCGCCCGGGCCTGCCCCCGCAGTGGGACGCGGACGACTGGAACGAGTTCCCCGGGGTGGTCCTGCGCGGTGAACTCGACCCCCTCGTGGGCCACTGGTTCAGCGAGGAGTCCCTGAGGCCGCCGCGCTGGGCCCGGCACGCCTTCCGCGCGAGCCTCCACTACCACCGGCAGCGCAACACGGCGATGGTGGCCGAGGCCCGCCGCGTCCAGGAGGCGGCAGCCGCCGCCGGCGTACCCCTGGTCTTCCGCAAGGGAGCGGCTGTGTGCACCGACTACCCGGATCTCGGACTGCGGCCGTTCACCGATCTCGACGTCCTCATCCGGAAGGAGGACGCCCCCGCCGTCGCCGAAGCGCTCGCCGGCATCGGCTACCAGCAGGCCAGCAACGTGCCGGGCAAGCAGCTCGACCGGCAGACCCGTCTGTTCTACGCCCTCGCCACCACCGCGATACCTCCCTTCTTCCGTACCAGCGACGACCCCTTCCTCCCCTTCCTGTCGGTGGACTGCGCAACGACCATCCACCTTCCGCGATCCGAGTACGGCTTCGACTTCGACGACACGTACCGGACCGCCCGCGTGCACGAGGAGACCGGGCTCACCGTGGCGGGCGGTCTGCACCTGGCGATCGACCTCTGCGCCAACCTGTTCATCACCAACACCACCGTCCACTACCTCCGTCAGGAACGGCACCACCGGCTGACTCCGTTCCTCGACCTCCATCTCACGCTGCACCGCAACACCGGACTGCTGGAGGAGCTCGTCGACCACGCGCTCCGCCACCGGAACGTCGAACCGGTGGCGTTCTCGCTCGGGAACCTCCACAGGCTCTTCCCGTCCGACGAGCTGAACCGGGCGTACGAACGGCTCGCGCCGCACTCGGCCGACAGCCGGCTCCTCGACCGGTACGCCCAGATGGAGGTCGCCCCCGGCCTGGTGTGGGACAAGGATCTGCGCGCGAGGATGTTCAGCACGGCGACCCCTCCGGAGCTGCCCGAGGCTGCGGTGGCCCTGTAACCGGAGGGGTGGCCAGGACGACCTGCGGGACGCGGGGGCCGTGCCTGCGGTACGACGAGGTCCGGGCCGGGGTCGCCGCGCCCGGACGGCGACCGTACGGGCACCTCAGCCGGATGTGGTGTCCCGGCCGTGCACGGTCGGGTCGTCGGGGTGTCCGGTCCGGTGCCGCAGCGGGTGCAGCGGGCCGGGGAAGCCGAGGGCTTCGCCCGCGGGGTCGTAGGCCGCGCCGGGAACGTCGTCGGTCTCGGGGCCACTGGTGACGAGGTCGGTGTCGTAGGCCGGCCAGTCTCCGTCCGGCGCGGTGTGCGGCGGGGGCTGGGTGACGGGCCGGGGGCGCGGCGGTGCCGTGTCACCGAAGGGCGACCAGGCGGGCCCGGGGGCGTACGAAGGGACCGCGCCGACGGGGGGAGTGCCGTCGAATGCGGTGACCTGCTCGGCGGGTATGGCGTCGAGGTCGGCTTCGGTGCCGCGGCCGAGGTGGTTGAGCAGGTAGTTCAGCAGGATGGCGACCAGACAGCCGGCCGTGATGCCGGAGCCCAGCACGGTGGCGGCGGGGGCGGGCAGGTGCTCGTAGAAGTCGGGGTGGGCGACGGGGAAGAGCCCGAAGGCGAGGGTGACGGAGACGATCAGGCTGTTGTGGCCGGTGCCGAGGGCCGCCTTGGCGAGGGTCCGTATGCCCGCCACCGCCACCGATCCGAAGAAGACGACGCCGGCGCCGCCGAGGACGGGCAGCGGGACGAGGGCGACCAGGGAACCGAGGACCGGGACCAGGCCCATCAGGACGAGGAGGGCGCCGCAGAGGGTGACGACGTAACGGCTGCGGATCCGGCTGAGGGCGACCAGACCCACGTTCTGGGCGTACGACGTGCTGATGAACGAGCCGAGGACGCCGCCGAGCGCCGTGGTCAGGCCCAGCGCGCGGAGGCTGCCGGTGAGGGTGCGGTCCTGGGTCGGGCGGCCGGTCACGGCGCCGAGGGCGAGCAGGGAGGCGGTGGACTCCATCATCGACACGAGCATGACCACCACCGTGGTGGCGATCACGGTCGGCACGAGGCGGGGCATGCCGAAGGCGAAGGGTTCGGGCAGGGCGAACAGGGACGCGTGCGCGAGGGAGCCGGCGTCGACCTTGCCGAAGGGGATCGCGATCAGGGTGCCCGCGACCATGCCGAGGAGGATCGCGACGCGGCCGAGGAAGCGGCCCGACAGCGCCCGGTGGATGACCAGGGTGATGACGAGGGTGGCACCGGCGAGGGCGAGGTTGGAGGGGGAGCCGAAGTCCGCGGCCTCGGTGTCGCCGCCGCGGGCCCAGACGCTGGCCACGGGCAGCAGGGAGATGCCGACGAGGGTGATGACGCAACCGCTGACCACGGGCGGGAAGAACCTGATGAGCCGGCGGAAGGCGGGGGCGAGGAGCAGACAGACGATCCCGGCGATCACGGTGGCGCCGAAGATCTCGGCCAGGCCGTCGGTGCCCTTCGACGCGGTCGTCGCCAGGGCCGGGGAGACCACGGCGAAGGAGACGCCGTTGGTCATGGGAAGCCGGGCGCCGATGCCGAACAGGTCGAGGGTCTGGGCGATGGTGCCGAGACCGGCGACCACGAGGGCCGCCGCGAGCAGGGTGGAGAGTTCGGCGGAGGTCAGGCCGAGGGCGCTGCCGATGATCAGGGGCGGGGCGGTGAGGCCGGCGTACATGCTGGCCACGTGTTGGAGCGCGGCGGGTACCAGACGGCGGGCGGGAAGGATCTCATCGACCGGGTGCGGGGCCGTGGCCGCGGTTCGTGCAGAGGCGCGGGGCGACAAAGTTGTTCCTTGCGACACCACCCGTCGGAAGGCGGTTTCCGGCAGGTGCGCGGGGTCAGGGGCGGGCTGGACGAGGAACGGCTCATCCCGGGAGTGAGCAGGTGGCGGTGGGCCGCAAGGGATGGAAGAACAGCCTCCCGCCACCTGGGTCCGCATCGTGGAAAATAAATTCCACTGACGGACGCAGCGGACTCTAGGGAGCCGTGCGGGCAGTCGTCAACAGCCCTTCTCGCCCCGCCAGTTCGAGATCAACTTTGGATGATCTGCCAGTTCGGGACCGGCGCCGGATGTCCGAGGAACTGCTCGGTGGCGACGAAAGAGCAGGTGGCGGGCGGTCGCCAGGCGTGGAGGATGCTACAAATAACTGTCCGTCATGTTGTGCGTTCAGCCTGTTGGGCCGCGCCTGCACCGCCGTGGACATGATCCCGAGCCCTTGGCGAAAGCCTGACAGCTCCTTACGGTGTGCCGCTATGTCTTCCGCAGACGACCCTTCCCCACTCCCACCCTTCCACCCCGCCCGTGCCGCGGCGGTCCGAAGACGGCTGGGGCTGACGCTCGGCCAGGTCGCCTGGGCCATCGCCGCCTACCGCGGCGAACCGCTGCATCCCTCCGCCCTCGAGGCCTGGGAGGCAGGCGCCCTCGTACCGGACGCCGCCCACATCCAGGCGCTCGCCGCCGCGCTGTGGTGTTCGCCCGTCGACCTCGTCGGGGAGGCGACGACCCTCGCCCAGTGCCGTGCCGTCGCCGGACTCTCGGTCGGCCAGACCGCGGCCGCACTCGGCATGACCCATGCCCGCTGGGAGGAGGCCGAGCGCCGCAACCGGTGGCGGGGCACGGCCGACCAGACCCGTGCCCTGCTCCACACCCTGCGCCCGCCGCCGGCCTGCTTCGTGGCCGCGTGCGGCAGGACCGGTCAACTGCGGGTCCTGTTGCGCGAGGCGGTGAGCAGCTGGTGGCCCAACTACGTCTCCCCGGTCAGCCGGATCGTGCCCCTTCCGCGCGAGCTGATCAGCCGCGCCCTGGAGCAACTCCACCTGATCTACCAGCAGTTCGAAGGGTCCCTCGGTGCCTCCCCCCGAGTGGCGGCCGCGGCCGAAGCGCAGGCCGCCGACTTCCTGGACCGCATCGACCTGCACCTGTGGCAACAGGTCCGCGCCGCGAGCCGGCAAGCGGCTCCGGACCCGGACTTTCCCGCCTCTTGACACCCGAAGTCCAGCCATGAGCAACTAGAAGAACTCCACGATGCGGAGAGCAAGTTCCGAATCGTGGATGAATGCGAAGTGATCGTTCGAAGCCGCGGGAACGTACGGGACACGATTCCGCCCCCGCAGCCACAGAACCACCCGCCGGCCCCAGCAGCCGCACGCGCTGCCACCGGCCGCCTCCCGACGCAGCCCCTCTGTGTCGCCCCTCAGCAATCCCCCCGGAGCAGGCCCCTCGCGGGCCGGCTCCTTCTGCCCGCGACCCGCCAGCCCTGCTGCCAGGAGGCACGCCACCATGTCGGAAACCGCCCCCGCGGTCGAGCCCTCGCCCGAGGCGAGACCCGCCGCCGAGCCGGCCGCTCCCCACCCCGTCGACCAGATGCTCCCGCCGCTCAAACTCCTCGGCGCCGGTCTCCAGCACGTCGCCGCCATGTACGCCGGCGTCGTCGCGCCCCCGCTCGTCGTCGGCATCGGAGTGGGCCTGTCCACCACGGAGATCGCGTTCCTGATGAGCGCGAGCCTGTTCACCTCCGGCATCGCCACCCTGCTGCAGACCCTCGGCTTCTGGAAGGTCGGCGCACGCCTCCCGTTCGTCAACGGCGTCTCCTTCGCCGGCGTCGCCCCCATGCTCGCCATCGCGAAGGCCGAAGCGCCCGAGGACGCCCTGCCCGTCATCTACGGCGCCGTCATCGTCGCCGGAGTCTTCGGATTCCTCCTCGCCCCCTTCTTCTGCAAACTCATCCGCTTCTTCCCACCCGTCGTCACCGGCACCGTCATCACCCTCATCGGCGTGTCCCTGCTGCCCGTCGCCTTCAACTGGTCCCAGGGCGGCAACCGCCAGGCAGCCGACTACGGCAGCCTCACGTACATCGGCCTGGCCGCCGCCACCCTCCTGATCACCGTCGCCCTGCGACGCCTGCTGCGCGGATTCCTCAAGCAGATCTCCATCCTGCTCGGCCTCGTCGCCGGCACCCTGATCTCCTTCCCCCTCGGCGTCGCGGACTTCAGCGCCGTCACCGATGCCGACATCGTCGGCATCCCCACCCCCTTCCACTTCGGTGCTCCCCAGTTCGCGGCCGCAGCGATCATCTCCATGTGCATCGTGATGCTCGTGTCGATGACCGAGTCCACCGCCGACGTCCTGGCCCTCGGTGAGATCGTCGAGCGGCCCGCCGACGAGAAGACCCTCGCCGCCGCGCTGCGCGCCGACGGCCTCGGCACCGCCCTCAGCCCCCTCTTCAACGGCTTCGCCGCCAGCGCCTTCGCCCAGAACGTCGGTCTGGTCGCCATCACGAAGGTGCGCAGCCGGTACGTCGTCGCGGCCGCAGGCGGCATCCTCATCCTGCTCGGCCTGTGCCCGGTGCTGGCCTCCGTCGTCGCCCTCATCCCGCAGCCCGTCCTGGGCGGAGTCGGCATCGCCCTCTTCGGCACCGTCGCCGCCAGCGGCATCCAGACCCTCGCCGGCGCGGCGCTCGAACGCGGCGACAACGTCCTCATCGTCGCCATCTCGCTCGGCGCCGGCATCATCCCGATCGCGGCCCCCGACTTCTACCACGCCTTCCCCGAAGGTGCCCGCATCGTCCTGGACTCCGGCATCAGCACCGGCTGCGTCGTCGCGGTCCTGCTCAACCTCGCCTTCAACCACCTCGGCCAAAGGCCCGCCACCACCGCCGAAGCGGCCCCGGCCCTTCACCACTGACAGCGAGAGCCGGTCTTCTCCCCCCGGACACGGAGGGAGAAGACCGGCTTCGGTCGTACGCGTAGACGAGTGCACGGAGTACACACGGTCGCAGCGAGGCAACTCCTCGAACAGCTGCCCCGGTGGTTCGGTCCACACACCTCGCCGGGATCAGCTGCGGTGGAGTGCCCGTGCGAGGAAGCGCTGGGTGGCTTGTTCGCGGGGTGCGGTGAGCACTTGTTCCGCGGTGCCCTGTTCCACGATGACTCCGTTCTCGAGGAAGCAGACCTGGTCGGCGACCTGTCGGGCGAAGTCCATTTCGTGGGTGGCCATGAGGATGGTCAGGCCCCGCTGCTTGAGGTCGGCGACGACGTCGAGGACCTCACCGACGAGTTCGGGGTCGAGGGCGGACGTGATCTCGTCGAAGAGGAGGAGTTCGGGTTCGGTGGCCAGGGCGCGGGCGATCGCCGCGCGTTGCTGCTGTCCTCCGGAGAGCCGGTCGGGGTGTTCGTCGGCCTTGTCGGCGAGCCCGAGGCGGGCGAGGAGTTCGCGGGCCGTGGCTTCGGCCTGCTTGCGCGGGGTGCGGTGGACCTGGCGTGGGGCGAGGGTGATGTTGTCGAGGACGGTGAGGTGGGGGAAGAGGTTGTAGGCCTGGAAGACGATGCCGATGCGGCGACGCGCGATGTCGGGGTCCAGACGGGGGTCGGTGAGTTCGCTGTCGCCGAGGTGGATGGTGCCGTCGTCGACGACTTCCAGCAGGTCGGCGCAGCGCAGCAGGGTGGACTTGCCGGAGCCGGAACCGCCGATGAGGCAGACGACCTGGTGTTCGGCGACGTCGAGGTCGATCGAGCGCAGGACGAGCCGTGATCCGTACTGCTTGCGGAGTCCGCGGATGCGCAGGAGGGGCTGGCTCATCGGCTGGTCTCCGCCCAGGTGCGCTGGGCCGCACGCCGCTGGAGCCGGTCGGCGAAGCGGGTGAGGGGGATGGTGACGGCGATGAACAACAGGGCCGCTCCGAGGTAGGGGGTGTAGTTGAAGTCGTAGTCGGCCTTGATCTGGGCTGCGCGCAGGGCTTCGAGGGGGCCGAGGACGGAGACGAGGGCGGTGTCCTTCTGCAGGGCGATGAAGTCGTTGAGCAGGGGCGGCAGGACGTTGCGGACGGCTTGGGGCAGGACGACGTGCCGAAGCGTCTGGCGTTCGTTCAGTCCGAGCGCACGTGCGGCGTTGCGCTGTGCGGGGTGCACGGAGTTGAGCCCGGCTCGCAGGACCTCGCCGACGTAGGCGGCGTACGACAGGACCAGGGCGATCACGCCGAGGACCCACGGGTCGGAAGGGGTTCCCTGCAGCTGCAGCGCCGGCAGCCCGAAGCCGACGAGGAAGACAAGGAGCAGGGTGGGGACGCCGCGGAAGACGTCGACGTAGACGGTCGCGGCGAGGCGGAGGGGCTGCAGCCCCGGCGCCCGGGTCACCCGCACCAGCGCGATCAGCAGTCCGAGGACCAGGATGAGGACCTCGGCGACCAGGAACATCTGGATGTTCAGCCAGAAACCCCGGAGGAGTTCGGGGAACGCCGTCCGCAGTTCGGTCCAGTCCAGGAACAGGCTCCGGACACGGTCCCAGCCGGGTGAGGCGACCGCCCCCGCACCCACCGCGACCAGCGCGGCGAGGGTGCACAGGGAGGAGGTCCAGGTCTGACGGCGCTTGCGCAGGCGCCGGAAGCGCTGCCGCTCCAGCTCATGGCCGCTCGGCACGTAGGTGTCGTCGTCCGTCGCCGGGGACGCGGGTGTCTTTGTCAGTTCCACTGTCGGCCCGTCACTGCTTCAGCTCGGGCACGTTCGCCGACGCGGACAGCCACGTCGACGTCAGCTTCGCCAGGGTCCCGTCCGCCTTGAGGGCGTCGAGGGCCTGGTTCACGCAGGAGGTGTAGCCGCTGTTCTTCGGCAGCAGCAGGCCGAAGTTCTCCGGCGTGCCACCCGCGTAGCCGAACTGGCCCACGATCTTCCCGTTGTCCAGCTCCGCGCCGGCCAGGTAGAACACGGTCGGCAGGTCGGTGACGATCGCATCGATCTGGCCGTTCGTCAGCGCCGTGACCTCGTCCTTCGTAGTGTTGAAGACACTCGGCTTCTGCGACGGCTTCAGCCGCTCCAGCACCGCCTGGTAGCTGGTCGTGGCGACCTGCACGCCCATCTTCGCGTCCTTGAACGCGCTCAGCGAGGTGGCGCCGGCGAACTTCGAGCCGTCCAGGGTCAGGATGGCCTGGTTGGCGGTGTAGTAACTGGAGGAGAAGTCGACGGCCTTCGCGCGCTGCGGGGTGATGGAGATCTGGTTGATGTCGAAATCGAAGTTCTTCGCGCCGGGGGCATAGGAGTGCGAGAAGGGCTCGACGACCCACTTCACCTGATCCTTCTTGAAGCCCAGCTTCCCGGCGACCGCGTAGGCCACCGCGCTCTCGAAGCCCTTGCCGTTCGACGGAGTGTTGCTGTCGAACCACGGCTCGTACGCCGGAGAGTCCGTCGCGATCGTCAACTGACCCGGCTTGTGAAGACTCGCGCTGTCGGTCGCGCACGCGGCAGCGGGTGCGGCGGAGCCGGACGCCTTGGGAGTCGCCTGCGGCTGCGGCGCGCAGGCGGCTGCCGCCAGGACGACGACGGTGGCGGCGGAAGCCGAAAGAGCTATTCGGGTACGGGACATCAGAAGTCCTTAGAAAGAGAAGTCCGGGAGGGATGAGAAGAGGGAAATGCGTCAGCTGGCGAGGCGGAGGACCTGGTCGCCCTGGTTGAGGCCGAAGAGTTCGGCCGCGGAGCCGCCGCGGACGACGAGTTCGGCGAAGCCGATGCCGGAGCTGCCGATGGTGATGCCGGGTTCGCCGAGGGGGACGTCGGGGAGACGGTCGTAACAGCGGACCTCGATGTCGCGGCCCTCGTGGCGGTTGTGGACGAGCAGGCTCTTGGCGGTGGTGTAGCCGGGGAGCTCGGTGGCGGGGCGGTCGAGCTTGCAGTTGCCGAAGTTGTCCACGACCGCGACCCGGACATCGTCCTCGGCGGGCTGGATCACCGCCGTCGGCTGGGCGGGGACCGCGCGGCCGTCCGCGAGCCAGCGGGCCAGCAGCGGCACGTACCACAGGCTGCGGAACTGGGTCCGTACCATCTCCTCGATCTCGGCCGGCGTGAGCTCGGCCCATCCGGCGGCTGCGGCCTCCAGGACTTCGCGGACGTCGGTGACGTGGACCTCGGTGATGCCCAGGTACGTCGCGAGCGGGGCGAGGACCCGGTGGTTGAGGGTGCTGATGACCAGGTGGTCGCCGTGGCGGAACCAGCAGAACGGCACACCGTTGGGCCAGTGCCCGTCCCTCGGCGCGATGTTGACCAGGACCACCACCGGCTGGGTCGGACCGCCGATCAGATCCGTGGAACGCAGGAGGTCGAGCAGGGTCAGGGCGGCGGCGCCCTCCGGGTCCGGTCCGCCCAGCGGCAGAACCGTGGGGGTGGCGCCGAAGAGGGTCGCGATCCGGGTGGACTGCCGGGCCAGCGCGTTGGGGTCGGCACAGTCGGTGAGTGAAACGACCGGCAGGAGGGTCATGGCAGATACTTCACATTTCTGTCGAATGAGGGCGGGGGAGGTGGGGGGACGGGCGGGGTGGGGCTGATTCGGGGTAACAAAAAAGGACCCTCCGTCTCCGGAGGGTCCGTCGCATCCTGTGCGCACACGGCTTCGCTAGCGAAGCGCCTCCGAGGTTCGGGGCATCATTCGCATCATGGCGAGGCCGGTGATGTTCTGCATGGGTGGCACGCTAGCACCAGAGGGAAGCGTCTCAAACCACTGTCCACACTGTGGACACTCGCCGCCGTGCGACCCGGCCGTGCCGGCTCTCCTGCCTGCTGCGCTCGATCACCGTCGGCGGATCCGCCTGCCGGCCTGATCGGCTCGTGGCGTGCCTTCCCGCGCCGGTACGGGCGGGCACCGCCAGGACCGCGAGAAGGACACCGCCCGGTGGGCCTCACGCCGAGGCCCTTCTCTTCCGCCCTCGGTCCGTCACGCGGAGGCGGCGGGCTGCTCCTCTGCGGCGGGCGGCTCCTCCTGCCCGTTGAGGGCCGCCGCCAAGACGTCGTTCGAGATGGCGTCCCCCTCGATCCGAACCACCTTCCCGGTCTCGGTCTCGGTGACGGTCACCGTCACCGATCGCCGGCGGTCCCGCTGCAGCCAGGCCTTCACGATCTGCACGACGGCGGTGGCACCGCCAGCCCCGGTGAGCCCCATGACCAGCTCCGAGGCCACGCCCTTGGCCCCTTCGGTCGGGACGTCCCGCTCCATCACCCGAGCACCCGCCGCACCACGCAGGTCGGCCATCAGTTCGGCGCGTGCGTCGAGCACGGCCTCGTGGTCGGCGTCGAGCCCTGCCAGTCGGCCCTCGATGCCAACTTCCGTCACACGTGACATGGTTGCCCTCTCCCGTTCTAAGCTGAGGCCCGGCGCATATCGCGGGTGACAGCCGGGGGTGGACAGGATCGCATGTACCGGGCCTTGATCGTCTGCAACTCCCGATACCCCAAAGACCCCGGCATCCTGCCCGAGCTGAACGGACCGAAAGCGGACGGGATGCTGCTCCGGGACGCCCTCACCGATCCGGCCACAGGACTCTTCGACCGCAGCGAAGTGAGGCTGCTCCCGGAGGCCGACGCGCCGGAGATCCTGGACGTGGCCGACGAGTTCTTCGGCGAGGCCGAGGCGGACGACGTCCTGCTCTTCTACTTCAGCGGTCACGGCCGCAGCCTGAGCCAGGAGTTGTTCCTGTGCGCGGGCAACACCAGGACGAACCGGTTGGAGTCGTCGGCCGTCGCGTCGAGCACCCTGTCCCGGATCATCACGCGGAGCTTCGCCCAGGTGAAGATCGTGGTCCTGGACTGCTGCCACGGCGGCGGTTTCAAGGGCGGCGATCTGATCGGAGGGCTTTCGGGGAAGGGCCGGTTCGTCATCGCGGCGGCGTCCGCCACGGACCAGGCCGGCGACGCGGAGACCCGCGGCGAACCGAGCCCGTTCACGAAGGCACTGGTCGCAGGACTGCTCGCGGAGGCACGGGACGGCGACGGAGACGGCGCGGTCGATCTCGACGACCTGTTCACTCATGTGTCGGGCACCCGCTTCAACGGGCACGAGCCGCAACGCAAGTTCGACGGCGCCGGGGCGGTCCCCATCGCCCGTCGGGCGCCGGAGGCCGTCCCGGCCTGCTTGCCGCCCGCCATCGATCCGGGCGGCCGACCCGCGCCGGAACTTCTCCCGCAGCCGACCACCACCGTCATGCCCCCGCGCGCATCCGCCCCCGCGCGAGACAGCGTCGACAGCCTGGAGGCCGCCGCACCGCAGGCGGTCCTCGACCACGCCCGGGTCCAGGCGTTCCGCAGCGAGCTGCGGGAGGACGTGGCCGCCGCCTACCCTCCCCAACTGACGATGAACGAGTTCCTCGCGCGGTCAGGGCTGGTGAAGGAAGGCGTGCCGACGCTGTCGGGCGCGCTGCTCTTCGGCGAGAACCCCACCGCGGTCCAGCCCACCGCCATGGTCCGCTGCGTGCGCTTCCGGGGCACCGACAAGACCGACCCGACGACCAGCGCGGAACTCCACGGGACCCTTCCCGAACTGATCGTGCAGGCCCGGGACTTCGTCGCCGCCGCCGCCCGGCTCGGGGAACTGCCGACGACCGAGGCCGCGCACGCCGACGCGCTCTACCGATTTCCGATGATCGCGGCACGCGAGATCATCGCCAACGCCCTCGTCCACCGCGACTACGCCCGCACCGACGCGTGTGTCGCCGTGCACGTCTACGACGACCGCGTCGAGGTGATCAGCCCCGGGGCGTGGGGCGGCGGCGACCGTCCCGTGCCCGACGGTCTGCAGCGGCTCGGCATGCTGGAGAGCCATTCCCAGCCGCACAATTTCCGGCTGGCGCGGGTGCTGACCTGGGCGAAGCTGGTGGAGTCGGTGGGGGCCGGGCTGCCGCGGTCGGTGGCCGACTGCCGCGCGGTGGGGGCGCCGGAGCCGGTGGTGAGGCTCCGGCACGGGATGGTCGCGGTGACCCTGTTCCCCCTGGCGGACCGTACGGTGGAGCCCGCCCGGTCACCCCGTGCGACCGTCGTACCCCCGGAGCGGACGGAGCGAACGGAGCGGTCGCGCGGCATCGATCCACGCCGGATCGCGAGGGTGTTCTGCGACACCACGCGCTCCTTCGGCACGGGATACAGGATCTCGAACGACACCGTGCTGACGGCCGCTCACCTCGTGACGGAGGGAGCTCGGTGCCTCCTCGGCTTTCCGCTCGGATCGGCGACCTGGGAAGCGACCGCCGACGTGGCCGTTCTCGACGAGACCACGGATCTCGCGGTGCTGCGCTTCTCGCCGCCCGGCGAGGCCGAGGTCGTCCCGCCCGTGCGCTTCGGCCGGGTCACCCGGGAGGCCGCCGTCCTGAACGTGGAGACGGCCGGATTCCCCGACTTCAAACGTCGTGACGTGGGTGGCAGGGAGTACCAGGATCTGGTTCATCTCTTCGGCACGACATCGAGTCTGACGAACGTCAGCAGCGGCACGCTGAGCGTCCAGTTCCCCGCGGCGCCCCAGCGGGACAAGTACGCGTCGAGCCCGTGGGGAGGCATGGCCGGTGCTCCGGTCTGGTCCGACGGCGTGCTCATCGGAGTCGTCAACGCGGATCTGTCCCATGAGGGGCAGGGAACACTGGGCGCGGCCCGAGTCGACCGCTTCCTGGCCGGTGCCGCCCCCGACCTGTCGGGAATCCTCGGCATCCCCGGCCTGGGCGACCTCCCCGAGGTCCCGGCACCGCGGCTCCGTCCCGTCTCGCCGTACCTGACCCACGTCCAGGACATCGCCCCACAGCGCCTCGTGGGCAGGGACGGGGAACTGGCCGCGCTCGCGGAGTTCTGCCACGGTGACCAGCCCTATGCGCTGTGGCGAGGAAAGCCCTGGTCGGGCAAGACGGCACTGATGGCATGGTTCGCCCTGCATCCCCCTCACGATGTGGACGTGGTCTCCTTCTTCGTCACCGCCCGGCTGACGGGCCAGAGTGACAGCGGCGCGTACACGGACGCCCTCGCGGACCAGCTCAGCTGGTACCTGGGCCAGGAGCCCGCCTCCTCCTCGCTGTATTCCGGGGCGATGGAGAGGCTCCGTAGCCAGCTCCTCGACACCGCCGCCCGCAAGGCGCAGCAGGAGGGCCGCAGGCTGCTGCTCGTCGTGGACGGAATCGACGAGGACCGGGGGCCGGCGTCCGGCCTGCCGAGCATCGCCTCCCTGCTGCCGGGGAATCCGCCCCCCGGTCTGCGCGTTCTGGTCACCGGCCGGGAGCTGCCGCTGCCCGATGACGTCCCCGCCGGGCATCCGTTGCGCCGGTGCGTGGCTGGCTTCCTCGCCCCCGGACCCCTCTCCACGCAACGCGAGGTCACCCATGAGCTGCTGAATCTGCTCGCCGCCTCGGAAGCCCATCGCGACGTGCTGGGCCTGATCGCCCTTGCCGAGGACCTGCCGCTGCCGGAACTCGCGGAAGTGGCCGGCCTGGCGCCGTACGAGCTGGCGCGGCTGATGCAGGGGCCGCTCGGCCGCGTGCTGACCCTCTCCGACGGCGGAGCGCCGACGAACGGCCTCGTGAGGTTCGCACACCCCGCACTGGGGGAGGAGGTGAAGCAGATGCTGGGCGCGCGGCTGTTGCGCGCGTACGCGGGGCGGCTCGAAGCCCACAGCCAGGAATCGTGGGGCCGACCGAGCCAGGATCCGTGGATCCCGAAGAGCCCGGGCCAGTGATCCCGGTGCGCGGCCGGCCGCACGGCTGTCAGGCTTCCGGCAGGTTCTGCTCCGTCCAGATCGTCTTGCCGCGCGCCGTGTAGCGGCTGCCCCAGCGGGACGTCAGCTGGGCGACGAGGAACAGCCCCCGACCGCCCTCGTCCGTGGCGAGCGCGCGGCGGAGGCGGGGCTGTGTGCTGCTCGGGTCCGACACCTCGCACACCAGCACACGGTCCCGCACGAGCCGGAGGGTGACGGGCCCGCCGGCGTACCGCATGGCGTTGGTCACGAGCTCGCTCACGATGAGCTCGGTGCTGAACAGCAGCTCCTCGAGCCCCCATGCCTCCAGCCGCGCCTGGACGTGCGCGCGTGCGTCGGCCACCGCGGAGAGGTCCGCGGGATACTCCCACACCGCCGTGGACTCTTCCGCCACCACGTGCGTACGGGCGAGCAGGACGCTGATGTCGTCCACCGGGTTCTTCGTGTGCGGACTCCGCGCGACGAGGGCGTCGCCGAGGGCCGCCGGCGTCCCATGAGCGCCGCTCAGCGCGGCGAGGTCCGCCTTCAGGCGTTCCGTGCCGGCGGCCACGTCCCGCCCGAGCAGACCGTCGGTGTAGCAGACCAGGGTGCTTCCCGGGGGCAGGGTCAGGGTGGTGACCTCGAAGGGATTGTCACCCACCCCGAGCAGCGGCCCCGGCGTGACGGGCACGAAGGACACCTTGCCGTCGGGCGTGACGAGCGCCGGGGGAGGATTGCCGGCCGACGCCATCTGACAGGTGCGCCCGACCGGGTCGTACACCGCGAACAGACACGAGCCGCCGACGGTGTCCGGCTGCTCGGCCTCGATCTGCATGCGCCGGACCAGGTCGTCGACGCGCGTCAGCAACTCGTCGGGAGGCAGGTCGAGTTCCGCGAGCGTCTGCACCGCGGTACGCAGCCGGGCCATGGTGGCCGCCGCCTCGAGCCCGTGCCCCACGACGTCACCGACGACGAGCCCGACCCGCAGCGAGGACAGGTCGAAGGCGTCGTACCAGTCACCTCCCACGCTGACCGAACCACCGGCGGGCAGGTAGATGCCCGCCGTCTCGGCGGCGGTGCTGCGCGTCGCCGCCGGGGGCAGCAGGCTCCGCTGGAGGACGACCGCCGTCTGGTGCTCGCGGGCGAAGCGGAAGGCGTTGTCGATGGCCGTCGCGGTACGCGCGCACAGATCGTGCATCAGCTTGACGTCGGTCTCGTCGAAGGCCGCGGCGGTGCGCGTCCGGTGGACCACCGCGTACCCGAAGAACCGCCCGCGCCGGTAGAGCGGGCAGCCGAGGGAGGCGTGCACGCCCTCGGGCAGGAACCTGGCGATCACCTCCGGATCCCCGCCGAAGATCCGCCGGGCCTGCTCCGCGTCGGCGACGAGCACGTCGCCGACGAGCTTGGCCGCGATATCCGGCGTCTCCGCCACCGGGGGGATGGCCTCGCCCACCTGGATCAGCCGGGCCGGCCACACGCCGTCGGCTGCCCGCACCGCCACCCGGCGCGGGGCGGACGCCTCCTGCCCCGGGTAGCCGGTCGGCGGGTCCCGGCCCTCCAGTACGTCGTCGGGGTAGTCGACCGTCGCGTAGTCACCCAGCGCCGGCACCAGGACGCGGGTGAGATCCTGCGCCACCTGGACCACGTCGAGGGACTGCCCGATCTCGAAGGCCCCGCGGTACGCGGCGTCCAGCTGCGGGCCCGTGCCCGTGACCCTGGAGGCCTCGACCATGATGCCCAGGGGTGCGCCGAGGACGTCGTCGATCCGGAAACAGGACATCGACAGCGCCACCGCGCCGCCGTCGGACCCCAGGTCGTAGACGCGTGCCGCGAGTGGCGTCCCCGTCGCGGCGACCCGCTCGAACGCCGCCCGCGCCGAACCCCCACCGTCCCGTGCGGCCAGCCCGTCCAGCCAGTCGTCCCCGGCCCCCGGTGGACGCAACGCCTCCATGGCCGCGTTCGTCCGTACGAGCCGCCCCGCCATGTCGTACTGGGCGACGCCGATGCCGTCCTGCGCCAGGAGAGCCCGGGCGATGTCCCGCTCCTGGTCCCAGCCGCCGGGCTCGCCGGGCAGCCGCATCAGCACCAGCCGCGCGTCCGAGCCCTCCGCCTCCGAGACCCGCACGTCCGCCTCGACGACGTGCCCCGCCCGGTGCCGCAGCCGTACGCGGCGGACCCCCGCCGAGGATTCCGGGTACGTCTCCACCTCGCCGAGGACGTCACGGGCGGACCGCCCGGCCACCTCCTCGCCGCTCCAGCCGAGCAACCACCGCGCGGTCCGCGACCACCACACGACCCGGCCGTGGGCGTCGAGCAGCGCGGCCGCCACGCCCTTGAGCGCGGAGCCGCCCTCAGCACGGGAGCCGTCGCTCCCCGCCTGGTCCCTCGGTCCCACACGGCCTCCTCGTCGGCCAGGAGGAATCCGCCCCTGCTGCCAGGATGCGCCCCGTCGGCCGGGCGGGCACCTCAGGAGGCGGGGGGCGGCGGGGGAGATCGGCAGGAACCTGACCCTGTCGGCGGGCGCACCGGTGCTGAGGACCCCGGGGTGCGAGCCCCCGCTTCCGGCCGACACGGAGGAGCGGCATGCACGCGCCGGACGGCTGTACGCACGCCTCGCATGCGACCCTCGGCAGAAGGGGGAAGTGGGCTGTCTTCCTGGAGAACGGTTCCGAGAGCAGTTCTACGGGGCGTCCGGCGGCGGCATGCCGCGCGCCCCATGGGCGCTCACGAACCGTCAGAAGGTGCATGGCGTCGGCGTGCGCTCACCGTGACGGGAGGATCCTCGACGCGCGGACCGCTGTGCGGGAAGGTGGATGGTCGTCGCTCGCGCACCTTGTGGGTGCTTGGTGAGCGACGGGAAGGGCTTCATGGGCCCGGGGAAGCGGAGACCGCTCCTACCGCTGGGTTGCGTCCTTGGCCTGCTGGGCGATCTGCTCCAGCACCGCCTTCGGGTCGGCGGACGGCGCGACGGCCTTGCCGATGTTGCGCTTGATGGTGTTGCTGATCTCGAGCCAGGACGGCTCGTCGACCGGGTAGAGCTGGGCACTGCGCAGGGCGGCCAGGAACTGCTCGGCGCTGTGGTCGGCCGCCGCGTACTGGGAGGCCTCGGTGGCGGACACCGTCGCCGGCAGCAGGTGGTAGCGGCCCGCGAATTCGTTGAGGTTCTTGTCCTCGTAGACGAAGTTCAGGAACTCGGTCACCAGTTCGCGGTTGTCGCCGTGCCGGAAGGCCATCATCCAGTCGGCGACGCCCGCCGCCGGCGGGGTCTCCTCGTCAGCCAGCGTGTCCGACACCGGCATGCGCAGGGTGCCGACCTTCATGCCCTTCGCCCTCGCCTCGTGCAGGAGGGAGGGGTAGCCGTTGACCATGCCGACATCGCCACGTAGGAAGGCGTCGAAGGCGTCCTGCCGGTTGAGACTGGCGGGAGCGACCGGGCCGGTGAGCCCGGGCACGACCAGGTTCTCCTTGATCCAGCGGAACGTCTGCGCGTTCTGCTCGGAGGCGATGTTGTAGCCGCCGCTGTCGTCGGTGTACCCGCCGCCGTTGCTCAGCTCCCAGATCAGGGCCTCGGCGTGCGCCTCCTCGGGGCCGAGCGGCAGGGCGTACGGGTAGCGCACGCCCCGCTTCTTCAGCGCCTCGGCCGCCTCCTTCAGCTCCGACCAGGTCTTCGGGGGCTTGGCCCCGGCCTTGTCGAACAGCTCCTCGTTGTAGAAGAGCAGCCGGCTGCTGGCCACGAAGGGCAGGCCGTAGAGGCTGCCGTCGACCGAGCCGGCGTCCGCGAGCGGCCGCAGGAAATTCGCCTCCGCTCGCACCGACATCACCTCATCGGCGGGATAGAGGCTGCCCTGCGCGGCGAAGTCGGAGTAGGCGCCCATCAGGGCCACGTCGGGGGCGTCGTCCTCCTTGACCATGCGCGTGACCTCGCGGTCGACGTCGGCCCACGGGTAGACCGTCACCTCGACCTTCTTGTCGGGGTGGGTGGCGGTGAAGGCGGAGATCAGTTTGTCCCAGTACGCCTTGGAGCTGGTCGCCGGGCTGGTGCCGTACTCGGGGACCACCAGCCGCAGCGTGGTCGCGTCGCCCTCGGACGAGCCGCAGGCGGTGGCGAGGGAGCCGAGTAGTCCGAATGCGGCCAGGGAGGCGGTCATGCCGAAAGGTCTTGGGCGCATGGGTCGTTCCTCTTGTTCTTTCTGGACAGTGCGTCCGAAAGTCTCTCCCGGCCCGGGCTTGATTGGGCTCCTGGGGGAACGGTTGTGGTCGAAGATCTAAACGGGCGCTTTCCGAATGGTGCTTTCCGATAAAAGGGCGCTGCATTCCTCGCGCGTAGAACTCTCCGCGATGTCCAGAAAGGCTCCGGCCAGGAGCATTGACATCAGAGTGCGGCGATCGGCCATTCCTGCCCGTCCGAGCAGTCGCCCAGCATCTGGACGGCCCTCACGCACGAGGTCTTCCAGCTCGCCGACCGTGACGCCGTCCGGAACCTCACGGCCGAGGACGTCACGGACATCGCGCTGCGGGTGCGCGCCGGCGACCTCGTAGGCGCCGCACCGGGAGCCTCCTCATGGTCCTCACCAGCACGCCTCCTGGGGTGCGGAAACCGGGATGAGACCGGCGGGCCGGCGGATCGCAAGCTCACGACCCGAGCGGGCGCATACGTACCGAAGCCCTCAACGTCCCCGCTCCGCACCGCCGTTGACCTGGACGATCTGAGCCGTGACATGCCCGCTGTCGGGGGACGCGAGCCAGTGCATGGTGCGAGCGATGTCGTGCGGGGTGGCGGCGCGGCCGTTGAGGGTCTGGTCGATGAGGGTGCGCTCACGCTCCGGGGCGAGCTGGCCGCGGAAGAACTCGGTGTCCGCGACGTAGCCGGGGGCGACGGCGTTGACCGTGATGCCGGTCGGGCCGAGCGATGCGGCGAGGTCGTACATGTACGGGTGGAGTGCCGCCTTGCTGGCGCCGTACGAACCGGAGCCCGATCCCCGGTAGGCGGCGATCGAGCTCACGAAGACCACTCGCCCGCCTGGGGCGGTCAGCAGATCGCGCAGTGCCTCGGTGAGCAGGACGGCGGTGAGGACGTTGGAGCGGAAGTTGCCCACCCAGTGCTCGGCGGCCTGCTCGACGGCGTCGCCGTCCCCGGCCGGGGAGCCCAGGGCGGCATTCCCGCCCGCGCTGTTGACGAGCACGTCCACCCGTCCGAAGCGCTCGCTCACGACATCCCGTACGTGGCGTGCTCCGTGCGTCTCCGCGACGTCGGCGGCGATCGTGACCACCTCGCCGGTGCCTGTGCCACGGGGGCCGTCGTCCCCGGGGTGGCGGGCGAGGGCGTCGGCGAGTTCGTCGGCCGTGCGCTTGAGGACGTCGGAGCGCCGGCCGACCAGGACGACGCGGTCCCCGGCACGGGCGAAGACATCCGCGGTGGCCCGGCCGATGCCGGTCCCGCCACCACTGATCACCACAGTTCGGGACATGACTACCTCCTTGCGGCCGGCCACCCGGTCCGGACCGTCGGCTCGATCGACCTGTCGCTCGGCGGTGTCGAGCCTGTGCGCCTTGACGGCGAGCCGGTCCCCGACCCCGTACCGGAAACGATCAGACCACCGAGGCTACCGCCCAGCCGCTACACGCGGGTGACGATCCACAGGAGGTTCTCGTGTGTGCCTGGTGGGCCCGGAACTAGGGTCTGTTGTGAAAGTGGATCTTGGTCATGAATGATCACCTTCTGTGGGACGCGGGGATCTGACGAATGGCCAGTGGGCCCGGCTTGAGCCGTTGCTGCCGCGGGGCATAAAGCCGGGCCGTCCGCCGGTGTGGACGCGGCGGCAGCTGATAGACGGCATACGGTGGCGGACCCCGGACCGGCGCCCGTGGCGGGACGTGCCCGAGAGGTACGGCCCGTGGGACAGGGGCTACGACCTGTTCCGGCGCTGGCAGCGGGACGGCACCTGGGCCCGGATCGTCACCCGGCTGCAGGCCGAGGCGGACGCGAAGGGCCTGATCGTGTGGGACGTGAACGTCGACTCCACGGTCTGCCGGGCCCATCAGCACGCCGCCGGGGCGGCGAAAAGGGGGACCTCCAGAAGGAGCCGCCGGGCGGGATCACCGTCGAGCCGGCCGACCACGGACTCGGACGGTCACGCGCCGGCCTGACCAGCAAGATCCACCTCGCTGTCGAGCAGGGACAGAAGCCGCTGTCCGGCGTGATCACGGCCGGTCAACGGGGTGACTCCCCGCAATTCGAGCCGGTCCTGGAAGCGATCCGAGTTCCCCGCCTCGGTGTGGGACGGCCGCGCAAGCGACCGGACCGAGTCCGGGCCGACAAGGCATACGACTCCCGCAAAAACCGCTCCTACCTGCGCAGACGCGGTATCAAGGCCACGATCCCGGTCCCTGCGGACCGCGTCCGCAACCGGCAGAAACTCGGCTCCCGCGGCGGTCGGCCGCCGAGGTTCGACAAGACCGACTACAAGCAGCGGCACGCGGTCGAGTGCGGTATCAACCGGCTCAAGCGCCACCGCGCGGTCGCCACCCGGTACGACAGACTTGCCGTCCGCTACGAAGCGACCGTGCTGGTCGCGGTCCTCAACGAGTGGCTGTGACGTACTTCGTCGGTCTGTTGCCCGTCAGCAGCGGCTCTCGGGCTACCTTCCGCTGCCGTCCCCGTGCAGCGCGGCACGGACCAGAGCAACGTCCGCAGCGGGAAGGGCGAGTTCCCAGTAGCGATCAGCGGCGTGCAGGGACAACAGACGGAACACCCCCTTGTCAACCACCCCGCTTCCAGGGCCGGCGACCGGACCCGTCCCATGAACGTGGAACGGAGCAACCAAGGCGACCTCTTGACCGGACCTGCCGAGCACTCGAAACGGCCGCCACACCACTGGCGACGCGGCGGCAGGATCCAGGATCAGCGACCCTTGCCGGAAACGATGGTCGTCACGGACGAACGCGGAGACCTCGCGAGCCTCTCCAGCGTTCAACGCTGCGACGTCCGCCTCACCGCGGTGTCGCGCGTCCCCTACGAGCTGGTCGATGAGGCGACTCGGATGCAGGAGCAGGTCCGTGAAGGACTGCGTCCCGGCGGCCCGTCGTGCCTTTCGTCCCACCCTTGCCCCCAGCGTCGCGGTCATATCCAGGGTAGCGACGAGGGCGTGTGGGATCGCCTCCTCAGCCACTTTCACAACAGGCCCTAGGCCTGCTGCGCGAACGACCGGAGGCGGTCGGCGATGTCGTAGCTCGTGAGCCGCAGGGCCTGGATGTCGCGGATGAGGTCCCGCCAGGGCTCGTACGAGGTGTCGACGCGGTGGCCGGAGGCTTCCAGGTAGGCGATGGCGACGCCGTAGCCGTACAGCTCATTGCGGGCGGGCAGCGGGCGGAGCAGGACGCACTCCTGCAGGAAGACCGCGGCGCGCCAGAACGCGTCCGGGTCGGCCTGGTCGATGTGCGGTGTGTTCACCCGGTGGCGGGCGGCCATGCCGGCCAGGACCGAGTAGTCGCTGACCGTGAGGTCCCGGCGGAGGATGTCTTCCTGGCGGTCGAGCAGCCAGCGCGCGTCGACGAGCAGCTGCACGGGTCAGGCCGCCCGCGGAGTCTCGTGCTTGGCCGGCGGCAGCCCGCCGAAGTCGGCGTCGAAGCGGCTCACGATGCCGGGGGCGTCGATGGCACGGCGGAAGGCGGCCGTGGCGGTGTCGAGGAGCTGCTCGCGCTCCTTCTCGTCGGCGACGCGCTCCAGGTAGTCCTTCACGGACAGTCCGGCGGCGTCGGCGAGGGCCTTGAACCGGTCCCGCGTGGCTTCGTCGATCCTGACGCTGGTGTCTGGCATACGGAAAGTATGCCGCAGAGTATGCAGCCGTGACCAGATGCCGGTCACGCGGGAGGCCGCGACCATCGCGCCCAGGGGGGGATCACCCGGTAGCGGTACGGAAGCGTCGGTCGTCATGGCTCCTCGAACTTCGTCGGGCCGGCGCTACCAGGTGTGCGAACCGGTGAGCTCGGTGACCGGCCGACTCGCTTCGGGGACCTCGCGGCTGGAGGGGGAGACCCAGCCGACCGCGAGGCCGCGGTTGACGGTGTTGGCGTTGCCGAGTTCCTCCTGGACTTCGCGGACGGCGGCCTGGGCGGGGGAGGGCAGGCGACGACGCCGGGGGGTGTCGGTCGGTGTGGGGTCAGGCGGTAGCGGGGGGACGTCCTGTGCAGGGGGCTACGGGGGAGGGCAGGAGGGCGTCACGGCCGGGCCACTGCACCACGATGCGGCAGTGGTCCTTGTCCACCACATCGCCCCGGGGCAGCAGGCGGTCAGGTGTGTCGGCCGGATGCACGGTGGCGGCCGGGTCGGTGCTCCTGTCACCGTCGCCCCGTACGTCCCGGTCCCAGGCCCTGACGGTCTCCGCGAACTTCTCCGCGAGCTGCGGGCCCTGGGGGCCGAAGGCGTGGACGTGCCACTCCCATAGCCGCTCCGTACGGATCTCGCTGTGCCGGGTCTGCACGTACGTGACGTACGCGAGCGAGGCGTCCCCGAGGACCGCCGGGGCATCGGATCCGGCGTTGATCCCCACCACCGATGTGCCCTGGCCGGGAGCGGAGACGAGGCGGCAGAACCCGGGCGACGTCGTGGCCGCGTACAGCAGCAGCGACCCGAAGTCGAGGCCGGGACCCATGGTGACCCCGGTGGCGATCTCGTGCCGGCGCCCGCGCAGCGCCTCCTCCAGGCCTTCGGCGCTCCGGGCGGGGCCGTCGTCGAAGCGGAGCTGCAGCTGCCCGTCCAGAAGCCCGACGACGGGTGCCGTACGGGCGTCCGCCCCCTGGGCGGGGACGAACCCGCAGTGCGTGAACCGCCGGGCGACCAGCACATCACCCCGTCGCTGGAAGGTGATCGCACGCGTGTAGCCGCCGACCTCGAGCGGCAGCACCAGGCGGCCGCCCTCCGCCAGCTGTTCGCGCCACGCCGGGGCGACATCCCAGCAGTTGTACGTCATCACGATGGCGTCGAACCCGCCGCGGGGGACCAGACCGGCCGGCGCTCCGTGGGCGGCGTCGCCGTGGACGACGGTGACGCGCCCGCTGCCGGCCTCGGTGGTGAAGCGGCGCGCGCGGCGCACGACATAGGGGTCGATGTCGCTCGTGACGACGCGCCCGCCGGGGCCGACGACATGGGCGAGCAATTCGGCGTTGTACCCGCCGGATCCCGCCTCCCACACGACGGCCCCCGGCTTCAGATCGAGACCCTCGATCATGTCCGCCTGCAGCCACGCCGCGGACACCGAACTGGTCGCCCTCCCCGACTCGTTCCTGCGGGTGACGATCGCGAAGTCACCGGCGTCGTAAGCCGTCCTCAGGTTCTTCTCGGGGGCGAACCGGTGGCGGGGCACCGACCGAAGCGCCTCCCGGACCGGCGCCGACGGGGCCCAGCCGTCGGCGGCCACGGTCTCCGCCATGACCTGCCGGAGCCGAACGGCCTCGGCAGGCTCGCCGGGCACTGCTGGTTGTGCCGCGTCGATCGCGTACCGGGTCACCGGGGGCAGGTCCGGGAGGATCCCGGGCCAGACGGCCTCCAGCGCCTGCGCGGCCGGTGCGAACACGTCCCCGGCGCAGGCCAGAGCGTTCGAAGAACTCCCAGCGGACGAACCCGTCGTGCTCGGGCCTGCTGAGCGCGCCGGTCCAGCTGGTGATGCGGACCACCGCCGTGAGCCGGGGGACGTCGCCTACGGCGTCGCCGAGCATCGTGACCACATGCGCGTCCTCGACCTCGGCGGCGAGCCCGGTGTCCTCGGCGAGTCCCCGGACCGCTGCCGCCGCGAAGGTCTCCGAGCCGACGCCCTCACCACCGGGCAGTTCCCACACGCCCCGGCGCGAGCGCCCCAGAAGAACCCGGCCGGTCTCGTCGGTGACGACGGCGAGCGCGGTGGCCGCCTCCGGACCGGACGGCGCCGGCCGCCGCTCCACAGCCCGGGTGCCGCCATGACAGGGGCCACGCAGGACCAGGACCGCGAGCCGGTCGGCGTCGAACCGCTCCGCCCGCTCCCAGTGCCCGGTCAGCAGGACGATCTCGTCCTCGTCCAGCGCGGTGCCACGCCGCTCCTCCGGGGTGTGCTCGGCCACCGGAGTGATGACGACGAGCGCACCACCGGGCCGCAGCCGCTCGCCGAGACCGTGCAGGGTGGACACGCGGTTCGCGAGGAACGGGATCACCAGACGGAGCACGATCAGGTCGTAGCCGCCCTCATGGAGGGCCACCGGGTCGTCACGCTCGACGTCCATGCGGATCCACCTCACCCGCGGGGCGTCCGGATGTTCCTCCCGGGCGCGGGCGATCGCGCTGTCGGCGAAGTCGACGGCGTCCACGGTGTAGTCGAGCGACGTGAGGTGGACGGACAGCTCGCCGGTCCCGCACCCCACTTCCAGCGCCCGCCCGCCTCCCTCCGGTGCGGGCACGTGCGTGGCCAGCAGCTTCCGCTCCACGTCCCCGAGCAACCGGAACCCCTTGCCCTCGGCGTAGTGGCGGTGCCACTCGGTGCGCTCGACGTACTCCAACGGGTCTCTCCTCATGTGACGGTGTCGAACAGGTCGTGGCGCGGGGCGGTCGGGCGCATCGGACAGACCGGGCACCGGCGCACCGCGAGCGCCGTCAGCGGCGGGCGCTGCTGGCGCGGCGGGGACTCACGAGGTGTCCGCAGCCGGCGCGCCGATGCCGGGATTCATCGCGGGACTCCCTGTGGACGGAGGGAGGGCCAAGGTGAGTCCGGTACGGAGCCGGGCGAGGGTGCGGCGGCCGCGCTCGACGAGTTCCGGGTCCCCCGCCCGAGTCCCGAAGGCGATGCCGGAGACCGAGTCCAGTGCGGCGCTCGCGACCAGATGCGCCTCCTCCGAGTCGTCCAACGGGCGGCCGTAGCCGGCGAAGAACGCCGCGGCGAGGTCGGGGCGGCCGTCGAAGTGATCCAGGATGCGGACGAAGTCCCGTACCCGGGGCTGGGGTTCACTGCGCTCGAAGTCGATGACCCGCACCGTGCCGTCGTCACCGAGGAGCAGGTTGCGCAGCTGGAAGTCGCCGTGGGTCACCACCGGCGTCAGCGGCCCGAGCTCCTGGGCAGCGGCGACGGCCGAGCGGACGAGCTCCTCGTCGCCCGGTGCGAGCAGCGGTCGCGCAGCGTCCACATGGCGGTCCATCCGGTCGTACGGTCCAAGGGGAGCGGCACCAGGCGGCTTCTCGGGGGCAGGGCTTGCGTGGATGCGGGCCGCGAGGGTGCCGATGGCCGTGAACACCGCGCGCTCCTCGGCGCCGTTCAGCACCCTGCCGTGCAGGGTCCGGCCCTCGACCGCGGTCACCACGACCGCCAGGAGGCCCGGGTCGGCGGCCACGAGGCGGGGCCCGCCACCGCCGAGACCGGGTACCCAGCCGCGCAGCGCGGACGTCTCGCGGTGGTGGAACTTCTCATTCTGGTGAAGCTTCACGAACCACGTGCCGCCCGCCGCCCCGCGCACGCGCCACACACGGCTGTTCTCCCGGGCCCAGGACACATCCGCCCAGGTGGCGATGCGGCCGACGGTGCGCTCGGCGAAGTCCCGCACGGCCGGCTCCGGCCCCCGGTCCGCAGGCCCCGGGCCGTGGACGAGGCGGAGGCGGTCGAGCTCCGCGTCGTAGGCGATCGGATCGTCCGGGCTCTGGAAGTGCAGTGCCACCGGCGCACCGGCCCGGTAGGCATCGAGACCGGCACGGCAGTAGGCGACCATCGGCTCCGGGAGCCGGTCGAGCGGGAACCACCGCATCGCGTCGCACTTGTCCCGCTCCCGCACCCGCGCGGTGCCCCGCCACCGGCGGACCTCGAAGAAGAACCCGACGCGCTCCTTCCCGCCCGGCGGCCGGTGGTGCACCGTGACAGCCGCGCGCACGTCAGCCGGTGCCACGACGAGACCGGTCTCCTCCAGCGTCTCGCGCACGACGGCGTCCACGACGGTCTCCCGCTCCAAGTGGCCGGACGGGGCGTGCCACAGGCCCGAGGCGTAGACGTCGCCGGCCCGCCGCGACAGCAGCACTTCCGGCCCCTGCGCTCCGTCACGTACGGCGATCAGGTGCACGTCCACCGGCACGGTGTGCCGCCCGCCGCTCACGCGCCGCCTCCCGGCAGCAAGGAGAGCAGCAGGAGCCGGAGGTGACGGCGATGGATCCCGGTCAACATTGGTCCCCCTGACGGTCGTCCAGCGTGGTCGTGAAGCTCAACGACCGGACCGGGATATCGAACGCACGTATTTCGGTCGGTCCCTGGCCCCCGGGACAGAGCGCGTGTCGAAGGATGGGGAATGCATGGACCCAGCCTTTACAACAGGTGTGCGGGTCGGAGGGGTTGGCCGAAACGCCGATGACCGTGCGATGGCCCGCGCGCGTCGGTGCGCCGCGGTGCGCCGATTTCCGGGGTCGTCGGGGCGACGTCGAACAACCACACGGCGTGCTCGACGGCCGTGAGGTGAAGAACCCCGCTAGCGCGCCACGCGGTAGTGGAGGTAGACGACGTTCGAGCTGAAGTTGCGGGTCTCGACGAGTTCGAGATCCACCCGGCGCTCGTCGCGGGGGAAGAACGGAGTGCCACCGCCGACCAGCACCGGATGGACCATGGCCCGGTACTCGTCGATCAGACCCGACGCGGCCGCCTCGGCCGCCAGCGTCGCGCCGCCGATCGCGATCTCGCCCTCCCCGGGCTCGGCTCGCAGCCGCTCGATCTCCTCCGCCAGGCTGCCGGAAGCCAGGCGGGCGTTGCCCTGCACCTCCGACAAGGTGGTGGAGAACACCACCTTCGGGAGCGGATTCCAGAGCGAGATCCACTCGCGCGTGGCGTCGTCGAGCGAGGGATCCTGGTCGGCGGTCTCCCAGTAGAGCATCGTCTCGTACAGCCGTCGTCCCAGCAGGTGGACGTCGACCTTTTTGATGTCCTCGATCCAGAAGCGAAACACCTCGTCGTCGGGAGCCGTCCAGTCGAATTGTCCGTCCGGCCCGACGATGTAGCCGTCAAGTGAGGTGCCCATCGAATAGGTCACGCTGCGCATCAGAAGTCCTCCTCGGTGACGGGCTTCGACAGTACGACCGCCGGGCTGCGGGACTCATCACGGCTCGCGGGGCCGCTGCGCCGAGTCACCTCACGGCACCATCGCGTCGAGAGAACGTGCGATCGGTCGTACGGGGTGTGGCGGCGGAGGTGGATGAAGTGACGAACGAGGTCAATGCGCCATCGCGCCACGGGAGTTGCCGGAGCGCTGCGATACGTTGGAGACGTGACCGACATCGAATCGCGCATTGACACGTCCCGGCCGCACACCGCCCGGATATGGAACTACTGGACCGGCGGCAAGGACAACTACCCGGTCGATCGGGAGGCCGGCGACCAGATCCGTGCGCTGCATCCCGGCATCGGGGAGTACGCGAAGGCGGACCGGCTGTTCCTGGGGCGGGCGGTGCGGTACCTGGCGGAACAGGAGGGCATCCGGCAGTTCCTGGACATCGGCACGGGGCTGCCGAGTGCCGACAACACGCACGAGGTCGCCCAGCGCGTCGCCCCCGACGCGCGTGTCGTGTACGTGGACAACGACCCGCTCGTCCTCGCGCACGCCCGCGCCCTGCTGGTCGGGACGCCCGAGGGCCGCACCGACTACCTGGACGCCGATCTGCGGGACGTCGACACGATCCTGGCCGCCGCGGCGAAGACCCTCGACCTCTCCCAGCCGGTCGCGCTGATGCTGCTCGGGGTCGTCATCTTCGTCGAGGACGACGAGGAGTCGTACGCGATCGTCCGCCGGCTCATGGACGCCCTCGCCCCCGGCAGCCACCTCGTCCTGTCCCACACGGTCACCCACCCCGACATGCCGGACGTCGACGCGGCCGTGGCGTTCTGGAACGAGCACGGCACCCCGAAGCTCACCCAGCGCACCCCCGCGGCCGTCGCGCGCTACTTCGACGGCCTGGAGCTGCTGGAGCCCGGCGTGGTCTCCTGCTCCGCGTGGCGGCCGCAGACGCCGACGCCGGACGTCGCGATGTACGCGGGCGTCGGCCGCAAGTGAGGTCGGGCGACTGCTCCTGCGTGGTCAGTGAGGGGCGCGGAACAGGCCGTTGAGCTGAGGGAAGGGGATGGCGTCGGCGAGCGGCTGGTAGCCGCCCGCGTCGTACAGCTGCTGCGCGGCGTGGCGGGTGGCGGTGTAGGCGGTCTGGGCGACACCCGCGCCGAGGCTGACGCGGGCGACACCGAGGCCGCCGAGCGCGGTGACGTCCGGTGCTCCGGGGCCGGCCATGACGTTCAGCGGGGCGGAGATGCCCGAGGCCAGCTCCGTGATGGTCGCCGGGTCGGTCACGCCCGGGACGAAGACGCCGTCGGCGCCGGCGTCGATGTACCCACGCGCCCGCTCCAGGGTGTCCTCCAGTCGGGTGGCGGGGTCGCCGAGGCCGAACAGGTACGTGTCCGTACGGGCGTTGAGGAAGAGGGCCACACCGGCTCGTTCCGCGGCGGCCCGGGCCGCCGCGAGGCGTGCCCTCAGCTCGGCCGGGGGACGCGTGCCGTCCTCGATGTTGATGCCCACGGCACCCGCTTCCAGCACCCGTGCGACGGTGTCGGCGACGCCCGCCGCGTCCTGTCCGTATCCGCCTTCGATATCGGCCGTGACCGGTACGTCGACCGCCGCGACGATGCGGGCGATCAGGTCCACCGCCAGGCCGGGGGAGAGGTGGTCCCCGTCCGGAAGACCGAGCGACCAGGCGATCCCGGCGCTGGTGGTGGCGATCGCGGGTGCCCCCGCAGCCTCGATGACACGGGCGCTTGCCACGTCCCAGGCGTTGGCGAGCGCGAGGGGGCGCGAGGAGCTGTGGAGGGAGCGGAACAACAGGGCCTTGTCCACGTGTGCGGTGATCATGCGGTCAGCCAACCAGCGGCCCGAGCCTGCTGTCTGGCAGGTTTCCGACACCACCGTCCTCGGAGCGTTTCGGCGTTGCCGTGCGGGCGAGAGCCGCGGCCACACGGAGAACGCTCACGCATCGCTCCTGGTCGGTCGTGTACAGCGCCGTATCGCCGTCAGCGGGGTGGTGGGGGCAGGACACCGAGCCGGACACCGTGGAGAGCCCCCAGCCGGTGGATTTCCCACAGGGCGATCAGGGTGGCTGTCGCGGCCCCGCCGAGAGGGAGCAGCGGTGAGACGTCCGGCCATTGCAGGAAGGGGAACAGCAAGTCCTGCGCGGCCATCTCCCAGACGTATCCGATGGTGATCAGGGCGGGCAGGGCGGGATGGATCTCCATCGTGCGGAACATGTACCGGTGGATGGCCGGTATGGCGTGGATGAAGAAGCCGATCATGCGGGCCGTCGCGTAGATGGCGAGGACCGCCGCGGCGATGAACAGCACCGCGCCCAGCGCCTCGGGGAAGCCGTCCACCGTGATGCGGCCGGTGATGAAGACGGCCAGTCCGACCCAGAGCGCGCACACGACCAGCAGGTGCCCGAAGAACGCGGTGAACGCGGTCAGCGGACCCCATAAGCGGGAGAGTAGTTCGCCGTGGATCTGGTGGCGGACGAGTGTGAGAAAGACCGTCACGGCGACGAGCGCGGACAGGGCCAAGGCCACGGGTGCCATGAGGAGGCGCAGTCCGGCGTCCGCCGCCCACGTCAGCAGGTGGACCTGGCCCTGGAGGGCCAGCGGGACCTTGATCACCGCCATGATCGCAAGCCCCGCCCAGAAGCGAACGGTCGGCAGCATGCTGGTCATCGCCGGAAGCACGGTCTGCGGCAATGGCTCCATCCAACGGCGCGCCAGAACCCCGTCCTTGTCCAGGACCCGACCCCCGCCGCCACGCCGATCACTCGTGTCATCGTCCACGGGCCGATCGTGGCATCAGGGATGGCCCGGACGGAATCGCTCCGCAAAATCGCCCCGGAGCGGAGCGCTCGTCATGCCTTACACCTTCCCGTCCGCTGCTCCGTCTGCGCTGTGCAGACGCGGCGACCCCCGCTCCTCACTCCAGGAACGCCGGTGCCAGTGCCGCCGTCATCAAGCGTTTCGGGCTGCCCGAGCCGTCGGCCGGGACGGTGTAGAGGTCGGCGCCGTAATCCCCCGGCAGGGAGTACGAGACCGTGTGGTCGTCGAGCCAGACGGCCTGGTCGTCGACACTGCGGGGCTCGGCGAGCGCGGTCTCCCGCAGGGTGGCCAGATCCAGGACGTACTCGTGCCAGGGCGCGTCCGCGGAGGCGCCCGCGACGCGCTTCTTGTAGACGATCCTGGTCTCGTCGGGGGAGAGGGACGGGCACTCGACGTTCCGGTGGACCGTGGTGACGGTACGGGCGGTCAGATCGCCCCGCACCAGGTAGGTCTGGCCGGCGGTCGCCATGGTGGCGTAGAAGTGCCGGTCGTCGCGGGAGAAGGTGACGCCCCAGAAGTTGGTGTCGGCGGCGCGGTGGTCCTTGCCGTCCTTCACGACCCGGAACTCCTCCAGGGACGTGGTGAGCCGGCCCGTCGTGGTGTCCAGGACGGCCGTACGGGTGGAGAAGCTGGCGCTGGCGTACGAGTCGCCGCCGACGAAGACCGTCCACGCGACCAGCCGGCCCGAAGGCGAGACCCGGGCGCGGGTCGGGATGCCGGGGAGCGGGTAGTGGGCCCGCTCTTTGAGCGCCGCGTCCAGGACGACCGCCCGGTACGCGTCCTCCACCGTGCCGCGCACGGCCTGCAGGCAGATGCCGGTGCCGCCGGCCGCGTGGAAGCGCAGGCACTTCACCCCGGACGCGGTCCGCGGACCTGCGGGGACGCCCGCCGGCACCGTGGCCAGCTCGTCGCGGTGCGGGCCCCAGGCCATGTTGCGGAACACGATCCGGCGGTCGGCCCCGGCCGCGAGCGAGATCCGCCCGGACCCGATCGCCGGCCCGCCCGCCTGCGGGCGGTCCTTCTCGGCCGCCCGGTCGGCCGCGTGCAGCAGCGACGCGACCGCCACACCGCCGAGCACGGCGAGCGCCGCGAGCAGGAGGAGCAGCTTGCCGCGCAGGGTCAGCGGGGTCATGCGGGGGTTTCCTCCGAAACCTTGTCGGTGGTGGTGCCGGCGTGCGGGGGCGTGGCCGACGGTCGCAGGGCGAACGCCGCCGTCGCGCACACCGCGAGCACGGCCGTCGCCGCGCCGACCGCCCAGCGGTCGCCCCACGCGGTCCAGGCCGCGCCGAAGGCGATCGAGCAGCAGAAGCGGGCGAGCGCCTGCCCCGTCTGGATCAACGCGAGACCGGACGAGCGCAGTTCGGGCGGTACGAAGCCGGCCGCCGCGGCCATCAGGACACCGTCGGTCGCCGCGTAGAAACCGCCGTGCAGCGCCAGCACCAGCCAGGGGAGCGCCGGGCTCTGCCAGCCGCTGAGCAGCAGCCCGTACACGAGCAGCAGGGCGACATGGCCGCCCAGGAACACCCGCCAGCGGCCGACCCGGTCGGCGAGCCGACCCAGCGGGACCGCGAGCAGCAGGAAGGCTGCGGCGGTGCCGATCGGCAGCAGGGCGAACCAGCGGTCGGCGACGCCGAGGCGCCGCTGCAGCAGCAGATAGACGAAGGAGTCACTGACCGTCGCGAGCCCCAAAAGGAGGGCGCACAGGGCGAGTCGGCGTACATCGGGCAACCGGAGCAGGGCGAGTGCGGCCTTGAGGGAGGCGCGCGGCGCGCCGTCCGGCGCCGGGGTCGCGGGGGGACGGGGACGCGAAGGTACGAAGAGGAGCAGGATGAGCACGCCGACCGCGGCCACGCAGAAGCTGACCGTGAACACGGCGTCGTAGCCGTCCACCGCCTGGCGGAGGATCAGAAAGGCGACGAGCGGGCCGATCAGGGCACCCGCGGTGTCCATCGCCCGGTGCACCCCGAAGGCGCGGCCGCGCGACTCCTCCGGCGACGCCAGCGAGATCAGGGCGTCGCGCGGCGCGGTCCGCAGGCCCTTCCCGGTCCGGTCGGCGGCGAGCACGGCACCGATCAGCGGCAGCGAACTCGCCACCAGGAGCAGGGGCTTGCACAGCGCGGAGAGCCCGTAGCCGAGAGCCGCGACCGTCTTGTGCCCGCCGCCGCGGTCGGCGAGATGGCCGCCGACGAGCCGTACGAGCGCGCTGAAACCGTTGTACACACCGTCGAGCAGGCCGAAACCGAGCGGCGAGAGGCCGAGCCCGGCGACCAGATAGAGCGGCAGCACCGCCGTGACCATCTCCGAGGAGACGTCCGTGACGAGGCTGACCGTACCGAGCGCGAGCACGGTCGGTGCGACGGCGGCGCGCCGCCCGGGACCACGGTCCCGGGCGGCGGCCGTCGCGGCCGTCGCGGGGGTGCTGCGACTGTCCGCCACGTACACGTCAGGGCGTCCAGATGCCGGTGATCGGGGTCGCGTTGGCGGCCTGGCCGGCGTGCGTGGTGCCGTACATGTCCTCGATCGTGCGCAGCAGGTTGTAGTGGTTGTACGTGGTCGAGGACGTCGAGCCCGGGACCACCTGCTGGCCGTAGAGGACCGTCGCGATCTTGTTGCCGGCGAGCCGGTTGTCCTCGTCGAAGGTCACGACGAGGAGGCTGTTGTGGGTCTTCGCCCAGGTCGCGTAGGCGCCCAGGTTGTTCTTCAGCCAGGTGTCACCGGTGCCGACCGAGCAGTCGTGCATGTCGTTGCACAGGTTCGGGACCACGAAGGACACCTGCGGCAGCGTGCTGTAGTCGGTCGGGAACTGCGCCATGGTGTACGCCGACGAGGTCGGAACGTTCGAGAAGCCGAACCAGGGGTTGTGCTTGCGCGCGTACTTGCCGCTGCTGCACGTGGTCGAACCCTGGCTGGGGAGCGTCTCGTTGTAGCTCTTCCAGGACTTGCCCGCCGCGATCAGCTCGGAGGCCAGGTTCGGTGCGGACGAGAAGCCGGGCGTGTAGCAGCTGTCGTCCGTGATGCCCTGGGTGGAGCCGGAGAACATCGCGAAGTAGTTGGGCTGGCTGGGGTGGGTCTCGGCGTACGACTGGGTGAGGTTGGCGCCGCCGGCCTTCAGCGAGTTGATGTACGGGGCGCTTGAGCTGCCGATGATCTGGCTGTACGCGTGGTTCTCGAAGACCACGACGACCACGTGGTCGGGGGTGGGGACGGTCGCCGCGGCCTGGGCCTGCGACGTGCCGCCGAAACCGGCCCAGAGGCCGATCGAGGCGGCCGCGAGGCCGAGGGTGGACAGAAGGGCGGTGCGGCGTTTTCTGGGCGCGCCGGACACGACTACCTCCGGTTGAGGGTGATGACTACGGGAGCGGTGCAACCGGCAGGTTAGGAGTGGGCATGTCAACCCGGAAGGTCTTCCGGGTGAAGACCCGGCAAACCTTGCTCCCCTTCTCGGCCGCGGCCTCCTTGTCCTCCGGTTTCCCTCTCCACCAGTGTCCGCCCTCTCGGCGTCTGCCGCAGAGCGCGGCCGCGGCGCCCCGCACCGTTCCCCTCCTCGGTCCCCTTGCCGACCCCCGAGGCGACGCGACCGGACGGGGTGCTCACCGCCTCGCTCCGTGAGTGAACATGCGGGGATCCGGGCCGTGTTGTGTGAAGGTGGGGGTGACACACACCGTGGATCACTGGAGGGCTCCATGAGTGCCGAGCACACGAACACTCTGTACGAGGCTGTGGGTGGTGCCGACGCGCTGCGCCGGCTCTCCGAGACGTTCTACGAGGGGGTCCTGGCCGACCCTCTCCTCGCACCCGTCTTCGCCGACTTCACCGCCACCCACGTGGAGCACGTGGCCGTGTGGCTGGCGGAGGTCTTCTCGGGACCTGCCGAGTTCACGGCGGAGCTCGGCGGGCACCAGGCCCTGCTCCGTGCCCACCTCGGGCTCGGCATCACGGAGGAACAGCGACTGCGCTGGATGGAGCTCATGGCGGCGGCCGTGGAGAAGGAACTGCCGGACGACGCCCTGCTGCGTCGCCGGGTGCTGGAGTACTTCGACTGGGGTACGCGGATCGCCAAGGACGTCTCGGCCTCGGCCCCGGGCACGGACCTCGGCGAGCCCGGCCCCACCCCGCGCTGGGGCTGGGACGGGCTCGCCTGACCCCGGCAGAGGACCGGAGCAATGCGCACCGGGGTGTCGCCCTCCGGGATGGGAAGGCGACACCCCGGTCGCGCAGGTCGCGCAGGTCGCGCAGGTCCCGCAGGTCCTAGAGGTCCCGCAGGTCCCACACGTCCCGCTGGATCAGCCTCCGGCGTTCCCGCTCATCCGCTCGACCGGGATCCACAGCTGGGAGTCGGTCTCCGCACCGATGTCCACCGGCTGCGTCCGCAGCAGCTCCGGACCGGGCCGGCTCACGTACGGGTTCGAGGGGAACCACTGGGTGAACACGTCCCGCCACAGCTCCTGGAGGGCGCTGGGGTAGGGGCCGTGATTGTCGAAGACCGCCCAGGTCCCGGCCGGCACGTCGAGGGAATCGAGCTCCTCCGCGGCTGCCCCGGGGCCGGTGACCACACCGATCCAGTAGTCCACCTCGGCGCCTTCCTCCCGGCTGTCGGTCAGGTGCACCACCGCCGACAGGACCCCCTCCGGGTCCCCGTCGGCCAGCTCCTTCATCTGTACGATCGCCTGCTCGTCCAGGCTCTCCACATGGGCCGCGGCGGCCGCGTTGACACCCTCGTGCACGAGCGGAACCCGCGCTTTCCTGCCGACGACCCGAAACGCTTCCTTCTCGACGATCCGGTACCGCATGGTCGTACTCCCTTCGACGACGACACGGAAGGACATGCGCGGCTGCGCCGTGAGCGTCGCACCCGTGCGCCGGGCCTCGCCCGGACCGATGCCGTGCACCGACCGGAACGCCCGCGCGAACGCCTCGCCCGAGCCGTAGCCGTACCGCACGGCCACGTCGAGCAGCGTCCGCTCCCCGCCCAGCACCTCGGCCCCGGCGAGCGTCATGCGCCGGCGCCGTACGTACAGGGAGAGCGGCATCCCGGCGAGCGCCGAGAACAGGCGTCGGAAGTGGTACTCCGACGTCATCGCGATCCGGGCGGCCTCGGCGACATCGACCTCCTGGCCGGCCTCCGCTGCGAGGCGGCGCTCGATGTGGTCGAGCGCCTGGTTGAGCTGCTCCAGCACGGGTGCGTGTCCTTCCTTCTGACGTCTTCACCGTAGGAATCGCCCCCCTACCAGGGCCCGACCATCCGTGCCCGGAACGATCGGGTGGCCACCGACGGCGTGACGAGCCCGGAGCGAGGGGCCCTTGTACGTGGTGCGCGAGGCCGCCGGACAGATGAGGCGACGCCGGGCGGGCACCGGAAGGCCCACGCGAGGTCGCCGCGAAGAAGCGCCGACTCCGCGCGGGCACCGGGAGGCCCACCTCAGACCACGGAGAGCAGGTCCACCACGAAGACGAGCGTCGAGCCCGCCGGGATCAGCGGCGTGGGGGACTGCTTGCCGTAGCCGAGGCGCGGGGGAACGATGATCTCGCGCCGGCCGCCGACCTTCATCCCCCTGATCCCCCGGTCCCAGCCCTTGATGACCCGGCCACCGCCCACCGCGAACTTGAATGGCATGCCCCGGTCCCAGGAGGCGTCGAACTCCTTCCCGGACTCGAAGGTGACCCCGACGTAGTGAACCTGGACGACCCTGCCCGGCTTCGCCTCGGGCCCGTCCCCGACGACGAGGTCGCGGAGGGTCAGCTCGGTGGGAGGCTCACCCTCCGGACGGTCGATCTCCGGCTTCGTCAGTTCACTCATTGCAGCCCCATCACTCTCCACCGGAAGCCCTCGTACGGGCCGGCCGGGCGCATGGTCACTCCATGCGGCAGACGATCACGCTACCGAGAACGCTGATCCCCAGCAGTCCATGGCACCCGACGCGGCACACCGCTCGCCATGAGGGGCGGAGTCCTAGGTCTCCGGCGTCGCCATGGTGAGGCCCGAGCTGACCGGGTGCTCGTCGTCGACAAGGATGAGCCGGTTCCGGGCCCAGGTGTCGAGCCGGGAGCACGCGAAAGCGGGGTCGTACGCGGCGGTGGGCAGCTGGGGGACGCGTGTGCGCCCGGTGTCGTCGAGCCGGTACGGGACGTCGAAGGCCCCCCTCCAGCCGTCGAGGTCGGCCGCGAAGCGCTCTTCCGCTTCCGCCGGGCCGATCCCCAGATACTGGCCGATCTCCGCCCAGGAGCTGCCCCGCTCCCGTTCGTAGGTCACGGCCGAGACCAACGCGCGCTCCGCGAGTTCGATGAGCTGGAACGCCTGGCTGACCCGGCCCCCGGGGCCGGAGTCGGGGTCGTTCCCGGTGGCGACCAGGCCCGCCGCGCCATCGGCGACGTCCGCGGCGTGGTCGCAGAGGACGAGGCGTGCCAGCGCCTCGCGGGTGAATAGGGCACGGTCGGCGTCATAGGGGGTCGTCTCGGTCACGCGCACAGGCTCCCAGTCCGTGCCCGAGGCGGGTACCCGATTTCCGACGGACGCCGGCCGCGGGCCTGCCGATCCGCGGTGGACGCGTGGCGGCGGACGGCCGCCCAGGCCTGCGAGGCGGTCATCGGATGGCGTACCCGTCCCACAACGGGCCGCCGGCCAGGTCCAGTACCTCTGTCACGGCCGCGACGAAACCGGCCGTGTCCCCTGCGATCGCCTGCGGGGCGGTTTCGGACAGGGCGCGGTGCACGGCGGGGGCGGCCGCAGCCAGCCGACGTGACAGCCACTTCCCTGAGCCGAGCCAGTGCCCGCCGACCAGCAGGACCAGCTCCGAGGCACGCTGGAGCAGGTGTGAGACCAGGTACACCCGCTCCGCGGGGTCCGTGCAGCCCCGCAGGTCATCGAGCAGGTCGGTCAGGATGTACCGCTGGTAGTCACGCTCATGGTCCGAGAGCGGCGGCGGGCCCGCGGCCCGACGCGTGCGGGCCTCGGCCTGAAGCGAGGCGCCCAGCCCGTCGGTGTCCACCAGGAGCATGCCGTCCGCGCACATGGCGAGCAGGGGTGATCTCCGCTTCGCGGTCTCCTGCTCGACGAAGCCGTGCCAGGCGGCCTCCGTCTGCACGAACAGCTCCACCGGCCAGCCGCGGTACACGAGGTTCTCCCGGTAGGGCGCGGGCGGCCCGTCCAGGAGAACCACGAGGTCCAGATCGGAGGTGGGCGTCCGGCGATCGGTCAGCACGCTGCCGGCCAGGAAGGCCGCCCGGGCGGCGGGGAATCTGTCCCGCACCAGGTCGCGGGCCGTGAGTACGGGGTCGTTCATGATCGCAGCCTACGTGCGGCGTCGCTCCCGCAGGAGGCCCGGGGCCGCCCCCGTCGCCTCCCGGACATGGTGTCGGAGCCGACCGCGGCACGACTCAGGTCGGCTTGCGCCACACGGAGATGTGCTTCGCGGAGTCCTGGGTGAACGGCGCCCCGTCCCAGTCGGCGACGCGACGCTCCAGTTCGAGCCCGGCGATCCGCGCCATCAGGTCGAGCTCCGCCGGCCAGGCGTACCGGTGCCGGGAGTGGTCGCGGCGGTAGCGGCCGTCGTCGCCGTCGCGGGTGAGGTGGTGCGACACGAGGATCTGCTCGACCAGATCGAAGGTGTCGAAGCCGATATGCCGCTCGGAGACGTCGAAGGGCACCGCGACCTGGCCGGGCGGCAGGAACCGCAACGGCGGCACACCCAGCTCGATGACGAATCGGCCGCCGGGCTCCAGATGACGTGCGGCATTGCGGAAGCACTCGACCTGCTCGTCCTGCGTGAGCAGGTTCGTGATGGTGTTGTAGACGAGGTAGACCAGGGTGAACCCGCCGGGGACGACGGTGCTCGCCATGTCCCCGATGACGACCGGGAGCGTGTCCCCGTCGACCTTGCGCCGCAGCACCGCCGCCATGTGCTCGGACAGTTCGATGCCCACGACGGGCACGCCGCGCTCCCGGAGCGGGACGCCGACTCGTCCGGTCCCGATGGCGAACTCCAGCGCCCGGCCGTCTCCGGCGAGGTCGGCGAGGAAAGCGAGAGTCGGTCCGAGAACGGCGGCCGAGGACATCTCGGTCTCCTCGGCGTCATAGCGGTCGGCGGTCGCACGGCTCCACAGCTCACTGCTCGTCATGGGCGGCCACTCTGCCGGGCGGCGAGCGGGGCTGTCGACGGAATTACCCCCCACCGGTTCCGGTCGCACGCCGCGGTACGAGCGATTCCTCCGGTCACACGCCGCAGTACTCGCCGTTCCTCCGGTCACACCCACCTACGCCCAGCAGGGATGATGGGACGGAACGACGGAACGCGAGATCAGGAGCTTCCATGGCGAAGCGGTTTCACCAACCCCGTGAGGACGCGGAGTTCGATTTCATCCTCCGGATGAGCACGGTCCCGGTCCTCGCGTACTTCACCGGGACATGGCCGAAGGCGATCGAGCCCTGCCGGGCGATGGACCTCGTCGTCGGCGACATCGCCGAGGAGTACACGGGCCGCCTGACGGTCGTCCGCACCGACATCACGCGCTGTCCGGCCGCGACCAAGCGATACGAGGTCACCGGAGCCCCCTCCTACGTTCTGCTGAAGGGAGGAGAGGCGGTGGCGCACGGCACGGGGCCCATGACCGTCGCAGAGGTACGGGAGCTCCTCGACGGCCACCTCTGACGGATGCCCCGCGAGACCGGCGCGACCGCACCCGAAGGACCCGAGGGACACCCCACCTGTTCGTGAACGGCTTGATACAGCCTTGATAAGCGTGCGCCGGATCCATTGCCCCGGCGTTCCGAGGGCCCTACAACACTCATCACATAGGTGAGGGTGCACATAGGGAGAGGCCGGCGGATGGTGAAGTTCGACCGCGTCCTGCTCGCGTTGCTCGCCGGACGGCCCCGGAGCGGTTTCGACCTGGGGCGATGGATGGAGACGGAGGGCCAGTTCCTCCGGTCGCGGGCCCACCACAGCCAGATCTACCGGCTGCTCGCCCGGATGACGGACGACGGCTGGGTGGCGTTCGAGGTCGACCCGCGCGAGAGGCGACCGGACGCGAAGGTCTACCGGCTCACCCCGCGCGGAGAGGGCGTGCTGTGGGAGTGGGTGCGATCGCCGTACGAGCCGACCAGCCGGTTCCAGGACCCCGACTTCCTCGCCAGGTTCGCCTTCACCGCCCCGCTGGACCGGCAGGCCGCGATCCGTCTGATCGACACCGAACTCGCCTACCGGCGGGACCAGATCGCCCGCAGCCGTGACCGCGACCGCACCCTGCTGTTCGAGGACCCGCTCCCCGAGCTGGACCAGAGCCTCGCCCAGGAGCTCTTCGACGAGCTGCATGCACACGGAGCCTCGGCGGTCGACGCCTGGCTCGCCTGGCTGCAGGCCATGCGTGACCGCCTCGCACCGGAACACGTACAAGAACACGCAGAACACGCACAGGAACACGCAGAACACGCACAGGAACACGCACCAGAACCCGACCGAGAGGGGCCCTCCGCATGAAGGCCGTCATGGTGATGTTCGACAGCCTCAACCGGCGGATGCTGCCGCCGTACGGCGGCGACTGGACCCACGCCCCGAACTTCGCTCGCCTCGCGGAGCGGACCGTGACCTTCGACCGGGCCTACGCGGGTTCGATGCCCTGCATGCCGGCCCGCCGCGAGCTGCACACCGGCCGGTACAACTTCCTGCACCGCAGCTGGGGCCCGCTGGAACCGTTCGACGACTCGATGCCCGAACTGCTCAAACAGAACGGCGTGTACACGCACCTCGCCAGCGACCATCCGCACTACTGGGAGGACGGCGGCGCCACCTACCACGGCCGGTACAGCTCCTGGGAGTTCTTCCGCGGGCAGGAGGGCGACCCGTGGAAGGGCCAGGTGGCGGAGCCGGAGATCCCCGAGGACCTGAAGCGGATGCGCAGCGCCGTCTACCGCCAGGACTGGGTCAACCGGCCGCACATGGCGACCGAGGACCGGCATCCGCAGACCCTCACCTTCGACGCCGGCCTAGAGTTCGTCCGCACCAACCACGCCGAGGACCGCTGGTTCGTGCAGATCGAGACCTTCGACCCGCACGAGCCGTTTTTCAGCCACCAGCGGTACAAGGACCTCTATCCGCACGCCTACGAGGGGCCGCACTTCGACTGGCCTGACTACAAGCGGGTGGTCGAGACCGACCAGCAGGTCGCGCACGCCGGATACGAGTACGCCGCCCTGCTCTCCATGTGCGACCACTCCCTGGGCCGCGTCCTCGACGCGATGGACGAGTACGGCCTGTGGGACGACACCCTCCTGATCGTCAACACCGACCACGGGCTGCTGCTCGGCGAGAAGGGCTGGTGGGGCAAGTCCGTCCAGCCCTGGTACAACGAACTCGTCCACCTGCCCCTGTTCGTCTGGGACCCGCGCGCCGGGCGAGCGGGCGAGCGGCGCGACGCCCTCGTGCAGACCATCGACCTGGCGCCCACGCTCCTGGAGTACTTCGGCGTCGAGCGCCCGTCCGACATGCAGGGAGCGCCACTGCCCGTCGCCACCGACACGCCCTTGCGCGAGGCGGGCCTCTTCGGCATCCACGGCGGGCACGTGAACGTCACCGACGGCCGCCACGTCTACATGCGCGCCCCCGTCACCGCCTCCAACACCCCGCTGGAGGAGCACACGCTGATGCCGACGCACATGCGGGGCCGCTTCACCCCCGCCGAACTGGCGGATGTGGAGCTCACCGAACCGTTCGGCTTCACCAAGGGCGTCCGCACCCTGCGGATGCCGGGGCGCACCTTCGTCAATCCGTACCAGCACGGCACCCTGCTCTTCGACCTGGAGACCGACCCCGAGCAGCTCACGCCGCTCGTCGACGACGAGGTGGAACTGCGGCTCGCGACACAGCTCGTGGAGCTGATGCGGAGTACGGAGGCACCACCGAGCCAGTTCGTACGCCTGGGGCTGCCGGCCGAGGGCCCGGTGACCGCCGACCACCTTCTCGTACGAGCACAGCGGGGTCAGGCCGAGAAGGCCGCCGTACCGCTGCCGCGCGCCGAGGAGTACCCGGAGGGACGGCTCTCCCTGCGGACCCCGGTCGCGGCGCTGATCGCCGACCCGGTGGCGGTGGAGGTCCTCAAGCGGCACCTGCCCGGCATCGCGGACTCCGAGCTCCTGCAGTTCCTGGGACCGACCCCGCTGATCGACATCGCCGCGATGGCGGCCGGTCTGCTGCCCGCCGAGAAGCTCCGACTGGTCGCCGAGGAGCTCGCGAAACTCTGACCCGGCCCGTCGGCCGACTGGAGGACGCCGTGGCCGTCGAGCAAGACGACGGACCACGGCAGCCGGCCAACGCCCTCCCGGTCGTCGACGTGCGCGCCGGGTGGCGCGAGTTCGGGCTGGTTTGCGCGACGGATGGCGGATGATCCGTCGGCGGGCGGCCGCCAGGATGACCGTCATGGATCCCGAACTCCAGGCATTCGTCCCCCTGTTCCCCAAGGCGGACCTGACCGACCCGGTCGCCGAACGCAAGCAGTACGCCGAGCTGGCCGCCGCCCGGCCCGCCCCGGACACCACGGACCTTGAAATCGAGGACCGTCTGGTGCCCGCCGAGCACGACGTGCCGGTGCGGATCTACCGTCCGCGTGAGGCGCGCGGCGCGGTCATCTGGCTGCACGGCGGGGGATACGTCGTCGGCGACGTGGACACCGAGCACGCGTGGGCCGCCCGGGTGGCTCAGGGCTCCGGCGCGGTGGTGATCTCCGTGGGCTTCAGGACCGCCCCCGAGGACCCGTTCCCGGCCGCGCTGGACGACGTGTACGCGGTACTGCGCTGGGCTGCCGGGCACGCCGCCGAACTCGGATTCGACCCCGAGCGGCTCGCGGTCGCCGGGCACAGCGCGGGCGGAGGCCTCGCGGCAGCCGTGGCCCTGCGGGCGCGGGACGAGCAGGGCCCGCGCATCTGCTTCCAGCTGCTCAACGAGGCCCAGCTCGATGACCGCCAGGAGACGTGGTCGCAGCGGAACTTCACGGATACGCCGTGGGTCACGCGGGACATCGCCACCCAGTCGTGGCGCCACTACCTGGGCTCGACCACCGCGACGCCGTACGCGGCGGCCGCGCGGGCCGAGGACCTGTCGGGCCTGCCGCCGGCCTACATCGCCACGGCGGAGTACGACCCGAACCGCGACGACGACATCACCTACGCGCTGCGGCTGCTGCAGGCGGGCGTGTCGGTGGAGCTGCGCCAGTGGCCCGGCACCTTCCACGGCTCGCAGGCGATTCTCTCCGCCGAGGTCTCACAGCGACAGATGGCGGCGATCGCGGACGCGCTGCGACGTGCGCTGACCCACTGACGATGAGGAAGAAAGGACGACAGTCATGAAGATCCGCATGGCTCTGTGCGGGGGCATGGCCGCGCTGACCCTCGGTGCGGGGTCACTGGCGGCGGCTCCGCCGCAGGACACGTCGGGCGAGGGGGCCGGGCTGCGGACCGCCCTGAAGGGGGTCCACGAGGCGGGCGTGCCGGGGGTGTTCGCTGAGGTGCGGGACTCCGGCCGGGTGTGGCGCGGGGCGTCGGGCGTGGCGGATGTGGCCACCGGCCGCCCGGTCACCCCGGACATGCTGCAACGCGTGGGCAGCATCACCAAGACCTTCACGGCGGCGGCGATCCTGCAGCAGGTGGAACAGGGCAGGATCCGCCTGGACGCGCCGATAGCCGACTATCTCCCCGACCTGATCCCCGGCGAACGCGGCCGGAAGATCACGGTCCGCATGCTGCTGAACCACACCAGCGGCATCCCCGACCACATCCGGTACGCCTTCCCGTCGCTCCAGGTGCCGTCACCGAAGAGCCTGGACGACAACCGGTTCCGGCAGTTCAGCCGGGCCGAGCTGATCGAACTGGGCCTGTCGGCACCGCCGGCGGCGGAGCCGGGCACCGCGCCCGGGGTCTACTCGAACACCAACTACCACATCCTGTGCGAACTGCTGGAGACGGTGACCGGTGAGCGGGCCGAGGACTACATCACGAGGAACGTGATCCTGCGCGCGGGCCTGAAACACACCTACTTCCCGACGGGAACGGACATCAAGGGCCCGCACGCCCGGATGTACGAGTCGCTGTGGGGCCTGATCGACCCACCACGCGACTACAGCGTCTACAACATGTCGTGGGTGGCGGGAACAGCGGACCTGGTCTCCACCATGAACGACCTCAACCGGTTCTTCGGCGAGCTGCTCGACGGCCGGATCGTGAGCCGGGCGTCGCTGGCGGAGATGCAGCGCACGACTCCCGTGATCGCGCTGGACGGCTCGACGGTGGCCTACGGTCTCGGCCTGGAGAGGTTCGACATCCCGGGCTGCGGCACCTTCTGGGGCAACACGGGGACCGTCTGGGGCGCGGGAACGATGTCCGTGACCCGCTCCGACGGCACCCGCCAGATGTCGATAGCAATCAACCGGATGAGGTGGAGCAAGCCGGCCGGGCAGGGGAACCCGCAGCCGCATCCCATCGACGGCGCGCTGAAGGCATGGCAGGAGCAGTCGATGTGCGGGTGAGGACGAAGCGGACATCGAGCACTGCTGGTCCGCTGCCCACCGGCGTCCCGACGGCACGGAGCGGTCCCGCCCCCTCGACGAACCGCTTCCGGGGCCGTCGGCCGTGAGCGAGGCCAACCGGCTGAGGCACAAGGAGTTGAGCCGGCACCCGAGAACGGGCGGCGGCTCAACTCCTCGCGCCCGCGGTGCCTGCGACGCCCGAACCTGAGCTGCGACTACAAAGGCGGCTACCAGCGTGTCCGTGCCTACCTGCGAAGAGTCGGTGGAATCCACCGTCTGCCGGGCTCACCAGCACGCCGCCGGAGCCAGGAAAGAAGGGGGCTCCAGGTCGGACCGGAGCCGCCGACCATGCGCTCGGACGCTCCCGCGGCGGCCTGAGCACGAAGCTCCAACTCGTCAGCGACAGCCGTGCACGGCCCTTGGCCCTTCGCGTCTCCGCGGGCCAGGCAGGCGACGCACCGACTTCCGAAGTCGTCATGGCAGGCATCCGTGTTCCGCGAAATGGACCCGGAAGACCGAGGACCCGGCCGGAGGCCGTCCTGGCCGATCGGGCTTACTCCTCCCGTGCGATCCGGAGCCACCTCCGCCGGCGCGGGATCCGCGCGGTCATTCCTCAGCCGTCCGACCAGATCGGCCATCGTCTGCGGCGCGGCCGCGCCGGCGGCCGCCCGCCCGCTTTCGACGCAGAGACATACAAGCAGCGCAATGTAGTCGAACGGTGCATCAACCGGCTCAAGCAATGGCGCGGCCTGGCTATGCGAACGGACGAGCTGGCCATCACCTACCAAGCTGCACTACATCTCGTGAGCATCCTCGTCTGGGCACGACGCTGCCTACAGAGACGGAACGCAGCCGGAGCGAAGTGGCGCGCGTCACCCAGACTCACCGGTGAGGCAGGCGTGACATAGGCATCGGTCCGGGTGAGGAGCGTACGGCGCCGTCTCGGCTCGGTGCCGGCATGCGTACTGCTCCAGCGTCGCGGAGATGTCCGCTGCGTAATCCGCTGAGACGAACCCACGTGCACGTCGGGCCTCTTGCAGTCGCTGCAAGACCCGCGGCGTGTGAACGAGCTTCGGCCGGAAGCTATGGAGGTGGCGCGTCGCCATGTCGATGACGATCCACCGCCCGGTGTGCCGCTCGCGTCCCACGGACGTGATCCGCTCACCCCCTGGACCCCAGTACGCGTCGGCGACGTACACCTTCGCCCCGCCCTTGAAACACTTTGTCCCGGGGCGCAGCTCCTGGCCTCCCACTCCGCATCGGCGCCATGCCACGACGTTCGCAGCCACCAACCAGACTGGCTCCAGTTGCGGGCCGTTCGACTGGTCCACGCGTCCTCCTCCAGATCCGCAGCAGCCATCGTAATTCGGCTGGCACGATGGCCGCGCTTGGTTTTGCTCTCGTCCTTGAGGCGGCAGTCGCGGAGGATCTTCCACGTCTTCATGCGTGCGAAGGCGTGCTCGACGCGAGCTCGGACCTTGCGGTGGGAGGTGTTGTGCTCCTCTTTCCAGGCCGGTAGTTCGGTCTGGTCGCGTTCACGGCGGTGCGGGATGACCAGGCTGGTGCCGCGGTAGCCGCCGTCAGCGATCAGGGTTGTCCTGCCGACGGGGGCCTTGGCACCGGATTCCTCCCATTCCTTGCAGTCGTTGCGGTTCCCGACACCCGCCCGGCCGACCACGACGACCGGGCGGGTGTCGGTGTCGATGACGACCTGGTGGTTGGTGGAGTACCGGTAGTTCTTCGACCGCTCGGCGCTGGCGTGGTCTCGGGTGGGGACCAGTGTGCCGTGCACGATGAGCACGGTGTCCCTGGCAAACCGCTTGCGGGGCTGGAGCGCGAGGGGAGGTCCGAGGTGGTTGATGACTCGGTTAGCCATGGACTTCGAGACGCCGAACAGCGGGGTGAGCTGCCGCAACGTCAGGTTGGGAGGCCAACAGGCCGTGACCAGCAACAGCCGGTCCTCCAGCGGCAGACTCCCACAGCTACGCTGATCGGGGGAGTCCAGAGCGAGCAAAGCCGGGGGAAACCGTGAACCGACCGCTGCTGTTCCTCGACGTGGACGGGCCGCTCAACCCTTATGCGGCCCAGCCGGAGAGGCGTCCCGACGGCTACACCACACTCAGAGTGCCCCGGAACGGCGCCCATGAGGACGACAGGGGCCTTTTGTCCCGACGGCGCCCCCTACGTGTGTGGCTGAACCCAGCGCACGGCCGACTCCTGCTCCAGCTCGGCTTCGAGCTGTGCTGGGCCACCACATGGATGGACGACGCCAATCGGTGGATCGCACCGGTCCTCGGCCTTCCGGTACTTCCCTTCGTCGACTTCGGCGACGCGCTACTCCAAGAACGCCCTGATGGGGTCCACTGGAAGACCGGACCGCTGGTGAAGTACGCCAACGGCCGTCCTTTCGCCTGGGTGGACGACGAGCAGAACGAGCTGGATCAGACGTACGTGACCGCCCACCATCAGGGGCCCGGGCTCCTGCACCATGTCAACCCGCGGATCGGCCTACGGGAGAACGACTTCCACGCGCTCGCCGACTTCGCCGGCTCCCTGGGCGCCTCACGAACCGAGCTCAAACGCCAGATGCTCGGCCGCGCCGGCTTCGACCACCTGCGTAAGCGAGCCCGAGTCCTGCTGGTGTGACGACCTATACCGGCTCCTCGTACACATCGATCTCGGAGGGCACACGAGCAAGCAACAGTTCGAGGTGCCCCTCCATGGTGGCAATCCACTCATCGAGGACCGCACTGGTGTCGTGGGAAGAACCATGAGTTGAAGCTTCCCAAGGCGTCCAGGGCAGGTTCGCACTCATAGCGGAGCTCGCAGTGAACCTGTACGTAGTGGTCGTGCTCACCGTCGTCGTCAGTGATGTCGAATTGTCGCGTGAGATCCACAGTGAACATCGGACGCCCGGTGAAGGCGTACGTGCCGTACTGGAAGAGCAGCCCGTCTGAGTCGGGCGTTGGCGCGGTGGCAAAGCGCCGCCGCGCGAACCGCATGAAGGCCAGCCACGCAGCCCGAGTGGTCAACTCGGTCTTCGTCGATCGCTCAACCTCCATCGCGACGCGAAGGAAATCGAGCGCTTCCTCCATCCGTGGTCTGCCATGCGTGCCAGCTCTCCTCGGTTCGTGAATCAGCACCCTAACCCCGTAGCGTCGGACCAATTCCAGCCCTGACCAGCGAGGGCAGCAGCCTCCCGGCTCGGAACGCTGAGTCATTGCTGCACGGAACCTGAACCCGAACCTGGGTAATCAGAAGAGTGCTTCCTCAAGCTTCTCCGCTGTGTTGGGCGTGGCGCCGACCGGCGCGAACTCGGGCTGTGGATCGGAGCTGTGGACAGGCAGACGCGACGTCCGAACAGCGCGGTCCGGCGGGCGTTGTCGGCGACAATGTCCAGGATGATCTGCGCGCGCTCTGCGGATGCGCTGCGGCGAAGGCGCTGGCGCGCTTCGTATCGCCGCGCACGGGCGTGCCGTGGCGGCGGGGCCGGCGACGCGGGTACGAGCGGCGGCGCATTGTTGCGTCTGGCGCCCAGACATAGACTTGCGCGGCCCGGCAACCACGCAGCGAACGGAGCGCACCATGCCCAAGGTCACCGCGATCGCCCTGCTCAAGGCCGCCCCTGGCGCCGAGGACAAGGTCCGTGAGCAGGCTCTGTCCTTGGTCGCGCCGTCGCGGGCCGAGCCGGGCAACATCAGCTACCAGGCGTACGTCCACCCCGAGGACCCCAGTGCGTGGCTGGTGTTCGAGGAGTGGGAGGACCGGGCCGCGTTCGAGGCGCACCTGTCGAGCCCGCATCTGACCGAGGCGCTCGCGGCGGGTCCGGGACTCCTGGTCGGCCCGCCGGCCGAGCACGTGTTCACCGCTGCAGAGTGACCCGCACGCCGGCGGCCACCTGAGCCGCCGTCGTCTTCGTCGAGGTCCGGCACCGGCACTAATGCCCGGTTCCGCACCTGGGACGATGGGCGCATGTCCCAGGAGTCAAACCAGCTGTCAAGCTCGTGGCCGCTCGCACCGTCCGGGGCAGCCGACTGGTTGCTGGAGCTGTGCGCCGACGGTGTCACCGGATTCATGCCGCCGGCGATGCCCGACGCGGCGTGGGTGCTCAACGCCATGTACGAGCATGAGCAGGGGCCCGCCGGCGTCTCGTACCACGAGTACCACCAGGCACGCCTGGCAGACGGGAGCACCGCGCCCCACATCGTCGCGGGCATCGACCTTGATGCCGTGGGCGTCGCCACGGGTGGAGGGCTGGGCCGCGCCCAGCACCCGGGCCCCGCCTGGCGACGGCTGCGCTGGGCCGAGCTGGCCCGGAGGACCGGCGAGCCGGCCGTGCCCGAGGGGCTGATGCCCTCCTACCGGTGCTTTCCCTCGGCCAAGAAGGAGGGCAGCTGGCCGCTGGGCGTGATCCCGCCGACCGAGGGAAGCCTGGACCGCGAGACCTGGAACCGGCTGATCGCCCTCCTCACCCAGTACAGCCCCGCGGGCCCGGACACCCGATGCCTGGCCTACTACAACCCGCTGATGCTCGGAGCGACCGACTTCGACAGGCTCCACGTGCGTGCGGGTCGGCTCCGCGACGCAGAGATCCTCTACGACCACTCCGAGGCCGACTTCAGCCCGTCCAACCTCTGGGCCGATGAACGCTCCTGGATCCTGTGCACCGACTACGACCTGTGGGCCACCAAGATTTCCGGGCCCCCAGCCCTCATCAACGCGTTGCTGAACGACTCTGACATCGAAGCGGTGCGACTGCCCTGGGCGCATTGACGGCACTCGGTTGCGATCTTCCTGGGCGGTGTGTTCAAGGCGTCCGGCGTCCCTCCACCGTGAATTCCGGCTCCGGCTCCGGTTCCATTCGTGCGCCTTCGAGCTTCGCTCCTGTCAGGTTCGCCCCGTGGAGTTGGGCGCCGACCAGGTTTGCACCACGTAGGTCCGCGTTCTTGAGATAGGCACCCCGGAGGTCCGCGCCGCTCAGATCGGCACCGCTGAAGTCCGTGTTCTCGGCGATTGCCTTGCTGAGGTTCGCGTGACGCAGGTTGGTGCCCGCGAGCTTGGCGTCGCTGAGGTCGGCTCGACGTAGGTCGGCGCGTTGCAGACCGTCGCGCCTCCCGAAGGAAGGGGCGCTGAGATCAGCGCCCCGGAAGTTGGCGTCTTGCAGGACGGCACCGGTCAGGACCGCGCCTACGAACACGGTCTCGGCGAGGTAGGCCCCGCGCAGGTCCGCGCCTGGGAGCAGTGCACGGGAGAAGGTCGCCTTGTAGAGCTGCGCTTCGCGCAGGTCCGATCCGGTCAGGTCGACCCCCGTCAGATTGGCTCTGACACCGCTGGGGGCACTGCCCTGCCGCCGGGCATCGGGCAGGCCGGGGGCGCGGACTTCTCGGGCCAGGTCGAGGTCGCCCATGTCGGCCAGCCCGCGGAGACGGACGTAGCGGAGCTGAAGAATCGTTCGGTCCTCTTCACTGACGGGACGGTTGGCCAGCACGGTCACGGCTGCCTGGAGATCGACGGCCAGGGGTTCGGCAGGCGGCGCGGCGACGGTAGGTGCGGGTCGCTGGAGGCCGCCGGCAGGAAGGCGGGCGTGGGCCCGCACGTACGCAGCGAGTACCGACAGGCCTGTGGCGTTGTCGCGGGGTGAGTCGCGCATGATGCGTTCCAGGGCGTAGATGCCGCCGACCCGTACATCAGCGCTGCCCGATCCCAGGTTGGTCACCGCCGCGTTGTACCGAGCGGTGATCTGTCCTTCCTGGCTGATCCGCAGCTCTTCCGTCGCTTGCCCGACCGAGAACCAGGTGAAGATCACCGCGATCACCGCGGCCAGGCCGGGCAAGGCGTTCACGGCCAGCCCGGCCCAGCGGTGCCGACCCGCGGTCGAGCCCGATGCGGAACCGTCGCCCAGGACGTTGACGCGCCGTCGACGGCGTGCCGCCGCTTGCCGCCGCACGGAACGGTGAAGCCGTCGCACGACACCGGACTGCACTGGGGATGGCCTGACCACGTTCTGATTTCATCGCATAGATGATCTTTACACCGGAAAGGCGCGCTTGTGGTCCCCTGAACGGGCCCCTTGACGGTGTCGCGTGCGCAGACCGAAGCATTCTGGTTCTGGCAGGCTGATCGAGTGAGCGGCCATGCAGAGGCGTCCGGTGACCGGTTTCGAGATCAGCGCGAACGTAAGTACGGATATGACTTCGTCGATGAGGTGCTGGTGCGTTGTCCTCGGTGTGACGGGTGCGCCACTGTCACGCCCCACCCCGGGACCCGCGGAGAGGAGAAGGCCGCCGGCTCCAGGGTCCTGGACCTCCATCGGCGGTTGCGGTGCATGGGATGCGGCTTCTTCCTGGATCGGAAGGTCGACTCTGCTGTCATGGGCAGCCCTGTCGACCCCTACTTCCAGCGACCGGTGTGGTTGCAGGCGAGCTGCTGTGGACACGTGCTGTGGGCGTACAACGTGCGTCATCTCGATCTGCTGGAGGCCTATGTGGTGGCCAAACTGCGTGAGCGCGGAGAGCTTGTGCCGTGGGCTCCGACGAGCCTGGTCGAGCGGCTTCCCACCTGGCTGAAGACTGCGAAGAACCGAACCGAGGTCGTGCGGACGATCAGGCGGTTGCGTTCCACACTGCCCGCGGGTGGCTGAGGGAACGCGCGGCGGTCGTATCGAGCGGCATGGGTACCGTCCACGACCGCTCCCCAAGAACTGTGCCAGGCACGCCCGTGGTGAACGACCGGCGAGTTGACGACGCCACCGGCGAGCGCAAGCGGTTCGCCTTGAAGATCCTCGCGCCGTGGTGCCGCAAGTCGCCGAAGAGCTCCGAGGCGCTGCCGCTGCTCTCCCTGCACGGCCTGTCTTCCGGAGACTCCGTACGTGCCCTGGAGCAGTTCCTCGGCGGCGCTGCCGGCCTCTCCCCGGCCGGCGTCACTCGGCTGACCAGGCAGTGAAGCGACGACCACGCCGCCTTCCAGGACCGGGACCTGTCGGACCGCGATGACGTCTACGTATGGGCTGACGGCGTGCACTCGAAGGTCCGCCTCGGCCAGGCCCACGCGTGCGCCCTGGTCCTGCTCGGGGTCCGCCTGGACGGCACGAAGGAGCTGATCGCCCTGGCCGAGGGGCTGAGTCGTGGGCCGACCTGCTGCGCGACCGTCGACGCCGCGGCATGCGCGACCCCGAGCCGGTGGTCGGCGACGGCGCCATGGGCCTTTGGCGGGTGCTCGCCGAGGTGTTCCCGGCGGCCAGGCCGCAGATCTGCAACGCCGAGGACCGCGAGCACGCCGGGAAGGCGATCGAGGCGTTCGCGACGACCTACGGGGCGAACCTCCCGAAGGCCGTCGCGGAGATCGCTGAGGATCGGGACGAACTGCTCGCGTTCTACGACTTTCCGGCCGAGCACTGGATCCACCTGCGGACCACCCAACCCATCGAGTCGACCCCATCCACGGTCAAGCTCCGTACTAAGATCACGCGAGGCGCGAGGAGCCCGGCGGCGGCACTTGCGATGGTGTTCAAGCCGGTCGAGTCCACTTAGGCCGTGTGTCGAAAGTGAATCTTGAGCTGTGAATGATCACGGTTCATGGGGCGGGGAGATCTCACGGACGAGCAGTGGGCGGTGCTGGAGCCGTTGTTGCCGAAGGGGACGAAGGCGGGCCGGCCGCCCGTCTGGCCTCGGCGACAGTTGATCGACGGTATACGGTTCCGGGTCCGTACCGGTGTGCCGTGGCGGGACGTGCCTGTCGGGTACGGGCCGTGGGGCCGGGTCTACGACCTGTTCCGCCGGTGGCAACGGAACGGCACCTGGCACCGGATCCTCACCCGACTCCAGTGCCTGGCCGACGCGAAAGGCGCGATCGTCTGGGACCTGAGCGTCGACTCCACGGTCTGCCGCGCACACCAGCACGCGGCCGGGGCCCGCAAGCAGGGCGACCTGCAGAAGGAACCACCGGGCGGCATCTTCACCGAGCCCAATGATCATGGGCTGGGACGGTCGCGCGGCGGGTTCACCACCAAGCTCCACCTGGCCGTCGAGCAAGGCCAAAAACCCATGTCGATCGTGGTGACCGCCGGACAGCGCGGGGAGTCACCGCAGTTCGAACTCGTGCTGGAGAAGGTCCGCGTGCCCCGCATCGGACCGGCCGGCCACGCGTCCGCCCCGACCGAGTGCGAGCCGACAAGGCATACGCCTCCCGCAACAACCGCGCCTACCTGCGCCGCAGGAAGATCCGCTGCACCATCCCAGACAAGGCCGCCCAAGCGCGCAACCGCCAGAAGCTCGGTTCCCGCGGCGGCCGGCCGCCGTCTTTCGACCCGGCCGACTACCGCGAGCGCCACGCGGTCGAGTGCGGAATCAACCGCCTCAAGAGACACCGCGCTGTCGCCACCCGATACGACAAGCTCGCCGTCCGCTACGAGGCGACCGTGCTGATCGCAGCTCTCAACGAATGGCTTTGAGCTGAGGTGACTTGCTGTCCTGGTTCACCAGTCTCGGCCGGCGGTCAGCTCCTCCGCATCCGCTTCTGTGAACTCGTATGCCGACGCGACGAAGCAGAACTCGTCACAGATCCACTCCCGCGCGACCGTCTCGATCTCGCTTCCGGCCGCTACGAACTCCCTGTCCAGCAGGTTGAACTCCTCCGTCGCAGCCTGGGTGAGTGCATACAAGCTCTCCAGGTCCGCCGGCCGCTCGGCCTCGATGCGCTCGCACAGCCTCAGCAGGATCGCCTTCCCCCGTGCGACCACGTGATCAGGAAAGTACGAGTCGTCGTACATCTGCCGCAGAACCGCGTGTCCCGCGACCTGCTGGTTTGTGATCGGCATGGCACTTCCCTACCTCCGCGAAAAGCTGACGCGCCGATCATGCACAGCCCCACTGACAACGCCCCCTAATGGACGCCGAACCTCACGCGACCAGGACTTTCACAACAGGCCCTAGGCCGACCGCCCCGGCCCGCGGTGGGCTTGCGGACCTGGACCTCGGTGGCGTCCAGCCGCAACCGGGCCCCTTCGGCCTGGGCGTAGGCGAAGACGTCTTCCAGGGTCCGCAGTCGCAGCCTGGGCCGCTTGGGGACGGCAAATCCTCTCCCGGCCAGCAGACGACGCACCTCACCCTGACACAGTCCCATCCATTCTCGGAAGGTGTGGTGTCCCTGACGTCAGTAGCCAGGGTTGCGCACGCCAGTCCGTGATGAGCCATCATGAGACCTCACTCATGGGGGGGTAGGTCGTTGAGCGCACGCGGCTTCACAAGGTTCGTGTTGGCGGTGTTGTGTTGCCTGCTCGCTGTATCGCTCGGAAGCACACCCGCTTATGCGGCCGTGACCTCTTCCGCATCGACTGACGAGTGCCGGTCGGCCTACCTGGCGAAAGCACGGGTGAGTACATGGGTCCGGCTGGAGCATCGCGTCCGCACGTACAGCACTGTCAGCAGCGAGCTGCGCATCGAGGTGCCCGCGGAATGGCCATTGGCCAAAGACCTTCTGCTCAGTGAGGAAAGCCGCCCGTACATACTGGCGATGTCTTGCCTCACCAGGCCGGAGCCCGGCCAACACCGCCGGTGGGCCGAGGTTCGCGACGCCCTGCCGACGGTGACCTCCGCAGCGAACGGGAACGGCGGTGTGACGGTTATCGACCGCACGCACTCATGGGTCAATGTGTACCGGAACCCCATCGATGTGGGCGTCTGGCGTATCAGGTCCGGCGCCGAGCGCTGGAGCATACAGCTACTCGCGCCATCCGCGCTGAAGAACTCCCGCTGGGACGAGATCAGCGTGGACCCGGGCGAACCAGGAGCTGACTCGGCGACCCCTCGACCGGACCGAGGAAGCGGCACTTCAGAACTCGTCTGGCTCTCCCCCACACTGGAGAAGAAGAAGCCTGGGGGCGAAAATGCGGCAGCCAGGAACCCGGCGAGAGACATGGCCCCCGATGTGCGTGTTTCGCTCAAGCCCTCCTGGCAGCGTTCCTTGGCCGCTCAGAGCGACCGACTCATCGCTGTGGGGTTGGACCGCGCAGGAACGCTCCTCGCGACCGCGGTGACCACGACCCTCCTGCTGTACTCCGCCCGCCTGTACCGACGGCGATCCGCCTCTCCCGCTCCAGACCAGCAGCGCACTCTGGCCAATCTCGTCGCGTGGGCTGTGGCTCTGATGGGACTGGCCGCGTTGACGACCACGGACGACGTGATCAATCGGTATGTGGAACGTCGAGGCGAAGGGCTATGGCAGGACGTGCAGATCGTGCGCAGTCACGCGTTCGCACTGGGGGCTGCCGCGGTTCTGTTCGGTGTGGCTCGACCAGCAAGGCGGTTCTGGGTGACAGCCGTCCTGCTCGCAGTTCCGCCCGTGGTGGTGGCCGCGCAGCCGCAGTGGTTCGGCCTGTACCCATCTCGGTACGCGCCGTACGAGGCTTCAGAAGTCGCGCTGGGCGCCCAGGGTCTGGCTTCCGGCTGCGTACTGGCCCTGACCACGCTCGGCCTGGTAACCGCGACCTGGCGTCTGGCCACTGAGGGCGGGCTTCTCCCCCTGAGCCGCCGCTTTCCTGGGAACACTCGAGTTCTGCGGCTTCGCTTCATTGGACCCGTGACCGCAGTGTGGACAGTCGCCGTGGCTGCGTGCTGGGCGATCACCCGAGAGTCCTACTGGCAGCAGTCCTCCTGGCTGAGCGACCAGGCTGCCGTCGTTTACGGGACGGATCACTGGAACGATCTCGTATGGTGGGCGATGTGGTCCGTTGCCAACGGCCAGGATTGGCTTGCGGGGTTGGCGTGGATGATCACAGGTGTGGCCATACTGGCTGTCTTGCGCGCCTGGCGCTCCTCTCCCCAGGTCTCTCCGCTCGATGACCCGGCGGACCGCTTCTTGCTACTCGCCTTCTTCGCCATCATGGTCTCCTTTCCGGGCGGCAATTACTTGGATAGCGGGATAGGCGTCGGCCTGTTTTTGCTCCTCAATGTGCTGGCCGTCTTCTGGGCGACAGCTCCGTTTAGCGGCCGCTCGATACTCGCCCAGGCATTTGAGCGTTCGGGCAGGCCTCTTGGGGCTTCGGCGTCGGCCGCCGCACGTACCACGCTCTTGGACAAGGCACGTACCTACCGCGAGATCCACGCCGAGCTGCGGCGCCTAGACCAAGGTCTGTTCGGGGACGTCCCGCCGAAGCGGAGCGTGCTGGAGCAGCAGTTGAACGATCTGCATGACTGGCCGGTGGCTGGAGGCCCCGACCGGCTGCCGGCCAAGGTCTCCGTGGTGGATGGAGCTCTGGCGCTGGGGCCGCGGGACACGTGGTGGGCCAATGGCAGCCGCGCAGCCCGCCTGGCCTTGGTGCCGGCCGTCCCAGCGTCAGTGCTTTTGACCTGGGCCTGGAGGATCAAGGGGCAGGCGTGGCAGTTGACGCTCCGGGACGAGTGGGGTCTGCCCACCCTCGCCACGGCGTTCGTCGAATGGCTGGCGATCCTGGTCAGCGCAGCGTTCGTCCTGGGCGCTCTCTGGCGTCATCTGCCCGGACAGCGTGGCGCGGCCAAGGCCCTGCCCGTGGCGGTTGCATTCTCCTTGCCCATCGGCGTGGACGCCCTGGTCCTGCAGTTCACCAATGAGAGCACCGGTAATTTCGCCCTGGTGGCATCAGCGATGCTGTTCGTTCTGACTGTCACCGGTATCGCACTCGACTTCGATACGTTCCGTGGCGAGCGACGCTACTGGCAGAGCCGTCTGGGCCTGCTCCTGTCGATCTACCAGATGCGCTACTACTCACTGCAAGTCGCCTACCTGATCGCTCAGATCATTGCCATGATCGCGATCTGGGAGTTTTTCGCGGACACCGTTGCAGCGCCCAAGCTCTCGGAATCGAGGTGACTGCCCGTCACACGTGTTCCCCGTATACTATCCGTGCTCGGTGATAGTGGAGCGAGAGGTGCGACGACGGGCTTCCGCCCGCAGGGACAGCTCCTTTCGGGCGCTGCTACGAGCATGCGACTTCTCATCCGACCTGCGGGAAGTATGGAGGGGCCCAACTGAGGTACTGGGCGCCCCAGACGGTTTCGATGTCGGTGGCGTGGATGATGTCGATATAGCCCTTGCGCCTGATGTCGTTGGAGGCGATCTTTCCGTCTCCGAGGCAGAGCCCGACGTGACCGGCTCGCTGGCTGGTGTCCCAGTACATCAGTGCGCCGGGCGGGGGCGTGCGGTCGCGGTCGTGGCGCATGGTGGCGGGCATCTGACGATAGTGGTCGAGGGCGTACTGGACGCCGGAGTAGGACCAGCCGTAGGCGCGGGCGACGAACGCGAGACAGGCCCGTTACCAGTTCTGGCCCCCGCCAGCGGCCTCCTGACGCGCCCAGTTGATTGCTACAGCTATTTTCGACGGTTGCTGGAATCCGCCTCTGCGCCGCCGCATGATCCGCTGCACCAACCCGGACAAGGCCGACCAGGCACGCAACCGCCAAAAGCTCGGACCCCGCGGTGACCGGCCACCGCATTTCGCCCCGGCCGACTACCGCCAACGCCATGCGGTCGAGTGCGGGATCAACCGCCTCAAGAGACATCGCGCTGTCGCCACGCGCTATGACTAGCTCGCCGTCCGCTTCGAGGCGACCGTACTGGTCGCGGTCCTTAACGAGTGGCTGTGACGGGCGCCCTGCTGGGACCATGCCCAGGTGAACTCAGGACTCTCCGCCGGATGGACGATCGAGCGCGTGCGCGCTCTTTCCGGAGACCCCAGCGCCGCCCCGCTCTCCTTCGATCGACTCGTAGTCGTCGAGACAGCCCGTCAGGGCGACTACGAACCGCTCCGGCCCGATGTGATTCTTGCGTTCCACGAGTTGTGCCTCGTGAGGGACGACGGCGAGTGGTTCATGGGGCAGCTCGACGATGACGGCTCGGTGATCTGCTGGGCCTCCTACGGATCCGACCTGGCCGCGGCTATCCGCAGCCTCTGAGCGACACGCCGCACCTTCAGCCACTTTCGCAACACGCCCTAGGCCCGCCGGCGAGCGATAACCGGAGCCCACCTGGTGTCTCTGGTCCCCGCGGACGCCCGATGCGAGAACGGTGTCCTGGTCGAGCGCGAGGAGCAGGCCGCATGAACCTCAACGACATCTTGCAGAACCTGGACGAGCATGTCCGCTTCGCTGCCTACCTCGACAGGCTGCAGCAGGTCGCCGACACGGACGAGGTCGACCTCGTCAGCCGCGTGCTCACCGATCCGGACCCGACGATGGCCCAGTCCGCGGTGCTGCGGCACCTGGACCGTCGAGCCGCCGTCCTCTACCCCGGTCCCGCGTACGAAGGGTGGGCGCAGGCGATGACCCGGGCGACGATCGACCACCCCTTCCTGGCTCAGCGCCTGCGGGAGTGGTCACTGTTCCGCGCCGTCACGCTCAAGCTGCCCTGGCAGCCGGACGACCTGCTCGCGTCATCCAACCGGCTCCAGCTCATGGCGGCCGCCGGGACGAACACGGAGGCCATCGGGATCCTCGCCGAAGCCGGTCGCACCAAGCGGATCCGCAACGCCGCGAAGGCCACCCTCAGCCACCGCAGCGAGAGCTGAAATCAGCTCACCCACAACTCCTGACTCTTGCTCTCCAGCGTGTCGCAGCTTCGAGAGTTCGCGTGGAGTGGCTTCGTTGGTGTAGCGCAGGAACGGTTGATGCCGAGTTCGGGCAACAGATGTTGATCAAGCGGGTCCAGAATGTTGTCGAGTTCCGAGAACGGTTCGCCGGGAAGCGGCGTTGTCAGTGGGTTCTGCCAGAGTATGTTTCGTGGATGAACTGGTGGAGCGTGTCGACCGTCAAGATCGTGTCCTGGGGGTGGTCACCCGTCGACAGGCGATCCGGGAGGGCTGGCTGCATCGAATCGCCTCGACGGTGTGTCGTGATGAGCGTGGCCGGTTCCTCGTCCACCGGCGGTCGGAGCAGCTGTCGCGCTTCCCTGGGCTCTATGAGGTCATGGTCGGTGGCGCCGTGGGTGTCGGTGAATCCTATGAGCAGGCTGCCGGGCGGGAGCTGGCCGAAGAGCTGGGCATTCGTGGCCTGCCGCGCTTGCTGTTCACGTTCATCAACCGCAGCGGCCTGAGCCCTCACTGGCTCGGCGTGCATGAAGCCGTGGTTCCGGACGCTGTGACCCGCGATCCCGACGAGGTCGCCTGGCATGGCTGGCTGACCGAGCCAGAGCTTCACTCGGCCCTGTTGGAGTGGCGCTTCACTCCCGACAGCCACGAGGCCTTCAACCGGTATCTCGTGTTCCGGACCGCGCAGTCCTGACCTTTCTCGCCTCTTCGATCGGTCCCCTCAGCCCAGGGACTGTCGTTCGGCTCGAGCGCGAGTGGTGGCGAGGCGGTAGGAGTCGGTGCCGACACAACCATGGTCCCGAAGCAAGCACCGAGGTGTTCCCAGAACTCGGCAACGGCACTCTCCCGTGGAACCGGGCGTTCCCGCCGCTGAGCATCAGACGTTCCTGAAACTCCTCACCTACAGAGCCACGTGGAGCGTGCTGAGCGGCTGATGACAGATGAGCCGGGGGCGCTGTTCCCGAAGGAGTACCGGCGGGCCGTCGTTCCCGACGCCCGGAATAACACCGGCGGCTATCGCGTGCAGCCGACATAGCCTCGAGACCTCGTCGCCCTCACCTTGCCGCGCCCCCGCCCCCTCGCCCGCCAGCCTGTGACGCCCGTCGTCCCGTCCCTCGCCCGGACCCGCTCACCGCGCCGCTCCGTGGCCGTCCCCCTACGCTCGAAAACATGCGACGCCGCCAGATGTCCATGTCCCGCGAGGCCCAGGACGCCCTGCTCCAGGCCCTGCAGCAGCTTCGGGCCGAGCTGAAGGCCACCACGGAGTTTCCCGCGCACGTACTCAAAGCAGCGGAGACCGCCAAAGCCGAGGTCCAGCTGCCCGACAAGGACGCCACTCACCTGCCGTTGTTCACGATCGACCCGCCGGCCTCGATGGACCTCGACCAGGCCATGCACCTGGAGCGGAGGCTCGGCGGCGGGTACCGCGTGTACTACGCCATCGCCGACGTGGCGGCGTTCGTCAGGCCCGGCGGCCCGCTGGACGCCGAGGCCCACGACCGGATCGAGACGCTGTACTTTCCCGATCTCAAGGTGCCCCTGTACCCGCCCACGATCTCCGAGGGACCGGCCAGCCTGCTCCCGAACCAGATCGTCCCCGCCCTGCTGTGGCAGCACGACCTCGACGCCGACGGCAACGTGACCGACTCGACCGTGAGCCGGGCCAAGGTCCGCAGCCTGGCCAAACTCAACTACGAGGGCGTCCAGCAGGACATCGACGCCGGCACCGCCGAGGAGTCCGTCGCCCTGCTTCGTGAGATCGGCAAGCTGCGGGAAGCCGTGGAGGCCGTGCGCGGCGGGATCTCGGTGAATCTGCCGAACCAGGAAGTCACCCTGAAGGACGGGGAGTTCCGGCTGCGCTACGTGGCTCCACTGCCCGTGGAGGGCTGGAACGAGCAGATCTCCCTCATGACCGGCATGGCCGCGGCCCAGATCATGCTGGACAGCGGTACCGGGATCCTGCGGACCCAGAAGGAACAGCCCGACCAGCACGTGGTCGAGCGCGTGCACGGCATCGCGAAGTGCCTGCACATCGACTGGGGGCCCGGCGTCTCGTACGCCAAGCTGGTCAACTCCCTGGACCCGGCCAACCAGAAGCACATGGCCTTCCTCAGCGAGGCCACCGCCATGCTGCTCAAGGCGGAGTACACCACCTTCCGCGACAACCAGCTCCCGGAGCACAAGCTCCACGCAGCGATCGCGGCCCCGTACACCTCCGCCACGGCCCCGCTGCGGCGCCTGGTCGACCGGTACACCGGTGCGCTGTGCGTGGCCGCCTGCGCCGACAAGCCCCCACCGAAGTGGGTGCTCGACGCCCTGTACTGCCTGCCGTGCGACATGGCGCGGGGGAAGGGAAAGGTCGCGGAGCGGCGCGCGGTGGACCTGGTGGAGGCCGCGGTGCTCAAGAACCGGGTCGGGGAGGTCTTCGACGGCCTGATCATCAACACCGACGAGGAGGACAACAGGCCGAAGGAGGGCACGTTGCACCTGGCGGAACCCGCCGTGAGGGGCAAGATCACGTCCGACGACGAGCTCACGCTGGGCGCGACCGTCCAGGCCAAGCTCATGCTGGCCGACCCCCTCGGCCCCGACAAGGAGAAGATCCTCTTCAAGACGGTGTAGCGGCCTGCCGCCTCACGGATAAGGGCACGGCGGGCTCGCCGCCACTGACGCTCGACGGCGGGCCCGCGGGCCGGCGCTCATCGCTGGCTCTCTCCCTGTGCCGAAACCCCTGGAGGGGACCTCCGAGGTTCCGGCACAGGCGCAGGCACAGGGCCCGTCAGGACCGTCAGTAGGCCGTGACCGACTTCGGGTTCGGGCCGTAGGCGTTCTGGCGCTGCTCGCCCTCGGTGGCAAGGAAGACGATCAGGATGATGCAGCCGACCAGGGGAATCAGGCCGAAGAGGATGAACCAGCCGGAGCGGCCGGTGTCGTGCAGGCGGCGGACGATCACGCCGAGGTGCGGCAGGAGCACGGCCAGGAAGTAGATCGGGTACAGCAGCGGGAAGGTGCCGATCGCAAGGTCGACGGTCACGACGACGATCACAGCGATGATGTTGACCAGTAAGAACATCCAGTGTTCCTTGCGGCGCGCACGTCCGCTGAACACCACGTACTTCTTGAGAACTTCGAGGTACCAGTTCACTTTTCCCCCAAGAGTCAGGATTGCGAGGGGAAGCCTGCCCCCCCCGTGGAGCAAGCTTTGCGCAGGACCGATCGGATTGCTTTCGCTTCTGGGAATCCTGGTCAGGTCGTCTTCCGTACCCGTGGGTGTGTGCACCCTGCGGGGAGTTGGTTGACTGTGGCGGTGAAGATCTTGTCGCCACGTGTCCTGCAGGCTCTTGACCGGTTCAATTCCACCTATCCCTGGGATCACAACGCCCACTACCATCGCTGGATCCTGCGGCAGTTGCCCCCGCGTTTCCACACGGCTCTGGACATCGGCTCCGGCAGCGGTGATCTTGCGAGGCTCTTGGCCGTACGGGCTGACGCCGTACGGGCTGACGCCGTACGGGCTGACGCCGTACGGGCTGACGCCGTACGGGCTGACGCCGTACGGGCTGACGCCGTACGGGCTGACGCCGTACGGGCTGACGCCGTACGGGCTGACGCCGTACGGGCTGACGCCGTACGGGCTGACGCCGTACAAGCCGTCGATGCCGATCCGGTGATCACCGCACAGGCCCGGAAGCTGACTCCTCCGGCGCTTCCCGTCACTTTCACCGTCGCGGATGTGATGGCCGAGTTTCCCGCCGGCTCCTACGACGTGATCACGTGCGTCGCCACGATCCACCACCTGCCGTTCGCCCAGACGCTGGCCCGCTGCCGCCGCCATCTGGCGCCGGGAGGGACCTTGGTGATCGTCGGCCTGTCCCGCGCCCAGACGCCGACGGACCACCTGCTCGGCGCCCTCGCGATCCCAGCCAACGCCGTCATGGGTTGGCTGAAGAACAGGGGCCGACCCTCGCGCCGGCCCGTTTCCATGACGGCTGCCACGCGCGCAGCGGACATGACCTACAGCGACATCGTCCGTGAAGCCGAAGAGGTGCTCCCTGGGGTACGGCTGCGGCGACGGCTCTTCTGGCGCTACACGCTCGTGTGGCGCCGGGATGGCATGGCGGGCAGGCGACCGCGTCGTACGCTCCGCGCAACCGAGGGAGAGGCCATGGTGCGGCGGCCGACCTCCAAGGGCAAAGCCCCGGGCGAGCACGAGCATCAGGAGCCCTGATGCACTGTGCAGCAGACCGCGTTGGACGTGATGGCGGCGGCGACTTCAGGATGGCCGCATGACCGTTTCCTCTGCCATCGCCTCCTTCGCCGTAGTGGCCGCCATGCTGACCATCATGCCGGGGCTGGACACCGCCCTGGTGCTGCGCTCCGCCATCACCCTGGGTCGACGCCAGGCCTTCGCGACGGCGCTGGGGATCCTGTCCGGCGTGCTCGTGTGGGGCGTCGCCGCCGCCGTCGGCGCCTCGGCGGTGCTCACGGCATCCCACCTCCTGTACGACGCGCTGCGTGTGGCCGGTGCCGGATATCTGGCATGGCTGGGGATCGGCATGCTTCGCCGGACGCTCAAGGAGCGCGGCCGGCGCGCGTCGGAGGACCCGGCAGAGGGAGCAGGAGCCAGTGCGGCGCACCCGACGTGGGCACGGTCCTGGGCTCGCGGACTGGGCACCAGCCTCCTGAACCCGAAGAACGGCGTCTTCTACATGGCGATGCTGCCGCAGTTCATCCCCAGCGACTCCCCGCATCTGCTGATGGGAGTCGTCCTGGCGACGGTGCACGACCTGGAGGGACTGGTCTGGTTCAGCGCGCTGATCTTCGGCACGCAGCTCGTCCGCCGGTGGCTGAACCGCGCGTCGGTGCAGCGGGTCATCGACGCGATCACCGGCACGCTGCTCGTCGGCTTCGGGATCAAGCTGGCACTCGGGGACAACTGACCACCGAGCCCGAGCGGCGGGAACGGTCGAAAGCCGCCGAGTGCGACCTCGCCGCTCAGCCAGGGACAGCACAAGAAAGGTCCTCCTCATGTCCTCGGCATGCGAGATGCTGCCGGACATGATCGACCGTGATTTCGCGACCCGGGTGGCGCAGGAAGACCTGGACCGCAGGTACTCGGGGTGGCTGGCGGTGAGCGGGGTGGAGGAGCACGAACTCGTCTGGATCGTCTACTACCAGGCCGTGGAATACCTACGCACGAGAGACCCGGGTCTCCTCTTGGGCGGCAACGGCCCGTACCTTGTGGATCGCCTCGACGGGAGTCTTCACCAGATCGGACCGGTAGCCGCGGTCACCGGCGAGTGGGAGCCGGACTACCGGATCCGCATCAGGAAGATGACCATACGTACCGCAGTGGATGAGCTGCACGAGGAAATCTGCCGGACCTCGGCGGCCGATGGGCGCATCACCGCCATGCGCGTGCTGCGCCGGCGCGTCCAGGAACTCACGCACGCGCAAGTCGTCGAGTACGTCACCGCTCTGCAGGCCGGTACCGCACCGCCCCACCTGGTGGAGATCGCTACAAGGGTCCTCGTTCCTCCCCTCGATCCCGTCCTCAGCGTCCACACGATCCGCCCCACGAGCTCCCCGCAGCCGCCTGTGGAGTCAACAGAGGGCGATCCCATGTCCTGAAGCGAACTCGCTCGCGGGTCCCTTAGCGAGAACCGGGGCGGTCGACCCCTGGATCGCCATGAGGAACTTTCAGTTTCAGCGGAAGGCATTCCGTGGTCGCCCGGTCGTGCGAGCTGCGCAGCTCGATGCGACGGTGCGGCGCGCGCATGCTCCGAAGGCGGCTGCCTCACCACCCCTGATCTGGGCCGCGTCGTCGACACTCGCCAGATCCTGCACGACACGCTCAGCCTCCGCCTGTGCTCGGCGTCATCGCCGACGACAACCAGCACCCCGGTGCAGAGGGCGTACGTGTGCGGGGTGGTTGAGCAGGCGGGCGCGACCGGCCAGGTGACGTCGGGCGCAGTGGGCGCGTGTCGGGGGTGAGACGTCGGAACGCCAGGTCATGCTCGTGGGCCGGGGGGCCGTGACACCCACACACGAGGACAGTCCATGCGATTCCCACGCCCCAGTACCTCTGCACTCAGACGCGCCGCGACCGTCTGCGGCGCCGCGCTCCTGATGACCACCGGCCTGGCGGCGGACGCCCAGGCCGCCATCATCCCCGGCCCAGTCGTCGGCTGGGGCGCCAACAACACCGGGCAGTTGGGCAACGGGAACACCACCGACAGCCCCTTCCCCGTCCGGACCGCGCGCATCCGGCGGATCATCGACATCGACGGCGGGGTCAACCACAGCGTGGCGCTGCGCGCGGACGGCACCGTGTGGACGTGGGGACTGAACAGCCACGGCCAGCTCGGGGACGGCACGAACACCGGCAGCACCCGGCCTGTCCAGGTCTGCGCACCGGGCCGGACCGCCCCCTGCGGCTCCTTCCTCACCGACGTCGTCGCCGTCGCCTCCGGCGCGTTCCACAACCTGGCGCTGCGGGCCGACGGCAGCGTCGTCGCCTGGGGCGACAACGAATACGGCCAGCTCGGCGACGGCACCACGACCAACCGGAAGGCACCCGTTCAGGTGTGCGCCCGGGCCCAGACCGCGCCCTGTTCCAGTTTCCTCACCGGCGTCACCAGCCTCGACGGCGGCTCCTGGCACAGCCTGGCCGTGCACTCCGACGGGACCGTCAGCAGCTGGGGCCTCAACTCCTCCGGCCAGCTCGGCGACGGCAGCGAGGACTTCCAGAAGCCGATCCCCGTCCAGGTCGCCCTCACCGGCACGGCCGGCAGCGTGGCGGGCGGCGGCAGCCACAGCCTCGCGCTGCTGACCGACGGAACGGTTCGCGGCTGGGGCCACAACTTCTTCGGTCAGCTCGGCGACGGAACGGCGACCGCCACCAACACGCCCGTAAAGGTCTGCGCACCGGGCCAGACGGCCCCCTGCGGCACCTTCCTCACCGGCGTGAACCAGATCTCCGCGGGGGGCGACCACAGCGTCGCGCGCCTGTCGCTCCAGAGCGGGGAAGGGGTCGTCGGCTGGGGCGACAACCGCAAGGGCCAGCTCGGCGACGGCACCTTCAACCACCAGCAGAACCCGATCCCCGTACGGGCCTGTGCCCTCGGCCAGACCGCACCCTGCACCAGCTTCCTCACCGGCACCTTCGACATCGCCGCCGGCAGCGATCACACCCTCGCCGTGGCATCGGACCTCACCGCCCTCGGCTGGGGCTCCAACGCCAGCGGGCAGGTCGGCGACGGTACGACTGTCGACCGCAGCATCCCGTCCCAGGTCTGTTCGGGCCGCCGGCCCAACCCCTGCGCGGAGCCACTGACCGACGTGATCTCGGTCGCCGCGGGCATCGCACACAGTCTGGCCACCCACCACTGACGAGGGACTGAAACGCGCGCGAACGGCCGGACGCCGCCCTCGTGGACTCCGGCCGGTCCGCTGTACGGAGCACGGGTCACCCGTCGCCATCCGGGGCACGCCCCCCCACGACGCAGCTGCGGAACGGAACGCAATCCGGAGGGAGCCGACGAGAACCACCCGTAGGGGGCCACGCCTCGAGGCGCGCGCACCGCTCCAGCTCGCCCCGCCGTCTGTGGGGGATGGACCCGACGTGGTGGCGCACGTCGAGGTCGTCGACAACTGCCCTCTTCGGCCTGAGCGTCAGCCCGTCTGCCCGGGTGGCGTGGGTTCCTCCCCGAAGACCCATGGCGCCAGGACGACGAGCCAGCCGTCGGGGTCTTCGAAGAGGACGGCGCCGCGCTCCGGCCAGTAAGGGTTGGCCGCGGGGACGGGACGGTGCCCGTGTTCGGTGAGCCGCCGGGACGCGGTGGCGACGGCTTCCGGACCGCGCAGGTAGAGGACCAGCTGGTTCTCCGGATCCGGCTCGGGGATGCGGGGCCGTTCGCTGTGCTGCAGCAGTTCCATGTGCACCGGGGTACCCGGCAGGCCGAGGACGACGCCGTCGTAGCCGCTGTGGCCACGCCACTGGGCAAGCACCGGCAGACCGAGGACGTCGCGGTAGAAGACCACGACATCGTCGTAGTTCGCCGTCGGCCGGGCGAAGCGCACGGCGCCGACATCGAGGTGAGAGGGCCAGGAGTGGGTCATGAGCCGATCGTGACACGCGTTGCGGGGGCGCAGTATCAGACTTTGGGTGTACGACCACCAGACCAGACCTGGTGCCCCGTCAGCACGGCATCGCGAGTACGCCGCGCTCTCCCGGCGCCCCAGTCGTCGAGCTTGGTCTCGCCGGGATGGCCCTGTTCACGTACGTGCTGGATGGTGTGGACCGTACTCCTTCCCGACCGACTCCTGGGAGGCTGCGATCTCCTCGGCGGTCGATGCGGTGACGCCACCATCGACCACCCACTCGAACCCGGACAGGAGATCACCGGCCGCCGCGGGAACCGCGCTTCAGATGATGTGGGCCCGGGGTGACCGCCTCTTGCGGCTGCGGGGATGGCCCGGCGCCCTCGGCCTGGTTGTGCCGCGACGTTTCTGCTCCCGTACTGGGGGTGTTGCCGGGGGCGGCGGCTCAGCCGGCCAGGCGTTCCACGAGCAGGAATCCGCCGATCGCGATCATCATGGCACCGCTGGTGCGCGTGACGGCTCGGGCGGCCGCGGGGCGGGTGGTCAGGACCGTGCGGGCCAGAACGCCGACGGCGAGGTAGACAACGGTGCACGCGGTCAGGTGCATCGTGCTGAGCAGCCCGGTCTGCGCGCTGACCGGCCAGCCCGTGGCAGGGTCGATGAACTGCGGGAACACGGAGAAGTACAGCAGCAGCGCCTTGGGGTTCATGCCGCTGATCCCGAACCCCTTGAGCATGACCCCCAGCCGGGAAGTGGCCGCACTCTCTCCTCCGGCCGCGGGAGCGGCCGGCTGGCGCAGGACACCCCAGCCCAGCCACAGCAGGTAGCCGGCGCCGGCCACGGTCAGGGCGGTGAGCGCGGCCGGGTAGCTCGCCACGATCACCGCCAGGCCCGCGACGGCCACCAACGCGTACGCCATGTGCCCGGCGATGAGACCGGCGACGGCCGGGACGACCGACCGTTCCCGCAGCCCGGCGGATATCGCGTATGCCCAGTCCGCGCCGGGGGTGAAGACCAGCAGCAGGTCCACTGCCAGGAACGCCGCCAGCGTCGTGGTGTCCATCGATCGTGCCCTCTCGCGCTTTGTGCTCTGGAGGGAAGGCTAGGTCGGATGCGCCCGAAGGTGTTTGCGTCTTTACCCCGTGATCGCGCCCTGTGGGGGAGAATCTTCTCCATGGACGCCCTTGACCGGAAGATTCTTACCGAGCTGCAGCTCGACGGCCGCCTGACGATCACCGAACTGGCCGCCCGAGTGCAGCTCAGCGTCTCCCCCTGCCACCGCCGGCTGCGCGATCTCGAACGCGAAGGAGCGATCCGCGGCTACCGCGCCGTCGTCGACCCCGCTGCCGTCGGCCTGAACTTCGAGGCCATCGTCTTCGCCACCCTGCGCTGGGAGGACCCCAACACCGTCACGACCTTCGAAGAGGCCCTGGGAGCCATCCCGCACGTGCTGCAGGCGCAGCGCCTGTTCGGCGAGCCCGACTACCTCCTGCGCGTCGCGACTGTGGATCTGGCGGCGTTCCAGGAGCTGTACGACCAGAAGCTCGCCCGGCTGCCCGGTATCCAGCGTCTGACCTCCACCCTCGTCATGAAGAACGTGATCGACGACCGACCTCTGCCCGAGTAGCCGAGAGGAGTCCGGCACGGCTGCTCTGGCTCCTGGCTCTCGGCTCTCGGCTCTCGGCTCTCGGCTCTCGGCTCCCGGCTCCCGGCTCCTGGCTCCGCAAGGCGCGGGGGCTGCGGAGTGCCGGCCGGATGGCGGGCGCGCGGCAGGCTGTGGATCCCACCGTGTATCCGCCGGCATCGGCGGAACAGATCGTCGGCCCAGCCCCCACGGCCAGTCAGTGGCCGAGCCACGACCACGGGAACCCGAGGATCAGCATCAATGTCAGTGGTCGGGGCTAGCGTGCGGGGCATGGGAGCAAAGACGGCGCTACTGGCGTACGCGGACGGAGACGTGGCCTCCTCGCTGCGGGAGGCAGGCGAGCCGGAGGGTGCGGGAACAGCGGCGTTGGTCGCCCAGGTCTTCCCGGGCTGGGGGATGGAGCTGACGGAGGGCGATGTCCTGGGGGAGGCGACGTACCCGCCGGAGGGACTCACCTATGCGGCGAGCTTCCCGGGTGTGGACCTGGTCTGTGATCGGCGTCTGATGTTCGACCGTCCGTCGGAACTCCCGACGCACCTCCTGGAGGCCGCAGCGGGCCGTCGCGTGATCTTGCACGCGATGCACAGCGTCTCGGATTGGCTTGCCTTCGCGGTCTGGGAGGAGGGCTGCCTCCGCCGCTCGCTGAGCCTCTCGCCGGACGGCGGCATCGTGGAGAACATCGGCGACCCGTTCCCCTTCGAGATGCCCTACTGGGCAGGTGACCGTCCTGTGGAGTCTCACCTGGGGTGGGGCGAGGAGCCGTACGCACTTCCTTTCCACCCTCTGGACCTGGGCAACGAAGCCCTTCGAGCCCTCTTCGGGTTCCTCCTGGAAGGCCGACCCCTGCCCGAGGACGTCGACTCGGACGAGGTCCCGCTGCTCGGCTTCGCGCTCACGGACCCGGATGCGCCCCGGCGAGCCCAGGAACGGGCAGCACGTGAAGCGGCGGCCCGACGGATGCAGCGCAGGAGTCTCCGCCTCGGCCCGGACGGGAGCTGGCGCGAAGCGGTCGGTGGGTAACTGGCGCACGCACCGCTCACCCCGGCTTGGTTGCCCGCCACGCGTCGGTGTCACAGCCGTCTTCCACGTCGTGCCACTCCTGGGCCACGCCGTGATCGAGGAGCCGCTGGACCGTCGCGAGGTCCACCCTCCGGTGGTATGTCGAGAGCGACCATGCCGGCGCCGCGCTCCCGTATCTTCGGGATATCGCCCGCTCCGACGAAACCGTGGCGGTGGACCGGGCGCTGGAACCGGCCGGGGCGATCGTCGCGGGAGTCCACCAGGACCATGGCGGCGACGAGCTCATCAGGACCATGGCTCCGGTGATCACCGAACTGAAACAGATGGTCTCTCAGCGCCTCAACAACAGCGACCTTTCAGCGGCAACCGCCATGGCCCTCTTCCGTGCTCATCTTGCATTCGCAGGAGCGACGGTGTGGAGCCTGGCCGAATACGAGTTCGAAGACGGCTTCTACCGGGTCGACTGCCCTCATTGCAGCCTCGGCATCACCATCGCGATCGGGAGCTACGTCAGTGGACGGGCCTATACCAGCCGGAGGGGGTAAGAAGACGCGCACCTCAGGTGCAGCAGTGGCGGCTCGGGGCCACCCGACCACAGCAGCGGCTCCGTGAGGGTCGTGCCCGGGCAGACTGCGGGTGCGGTCTGCCCGGGCACATGTCCCATGAGAGCCAGGCTGGTCCCGAGCAGTCGCACGGGGCGGCCAAGCCGTTCACGGGTGGATCAGAAGGAGGTGGCGCCTTCCAGCGCCCACCAGGAACCGTTGGAGCTCTCCACCTTGCGCAGCCCGCCGGTGGCCAGTCCCTGGTACTGGTAGAGCCAGATGCCGTCGGACGCCTCCAGGTCGGGCCGTCCGTCACCGGACGTGTCGCCGACACCGAGGATGTGGTTCATCGAGTTCCAGCCGCCGGAACCGATGAGCTTGCGAGCGCCGAGAGTGCGGGTCGAGGTGCCGGGGTACAGCCACAGCTTGCCGGTGGCCTTCTCCCGGGCCACGAGGTCAGCCCGGCCGTCGCCGGTCATGTCACCGGCGCCGATGAGGGCGTTCATGCCGTTCCAGCCGCCGGCGCCGATCAGCTTGCGCGTGCCGAGGCCCCCGCTGCTGGTGCCCGGGTACAGCCACAGCTTGCCGGTGGCCTTCTCCACACCGAGAAGGTCGGAGCGGCCGTCGCCGGACAGGTCGCCGAGCGCAGCGAGCCGGCCCATGGAGTTCCAGCCGCCGCTGCCGATGAGCTTGCGCGTCCCGAGGCTCCCGCTGCCGGTGCCGGGGTACAGCCACAGCTTGCCGGTGGACTTCTCACGGGCGAGCACGTCCTCGCGGCCGTCACGACTGAAGTCACCGTGCCGGGTGAGGGCGTCGAACGCCTTCCAGCCACCGGAGCCGATCATGCGCCCGCTGCCGTCGCCGGGCATGAACCACAGGCGCCCGGCCTCGTCGCGCAGCACGACGTCCGCCCGCCGGTCGCCGTTCATGTCGCCGAACCCGCCCACGTTCGGCGATGTCGCCGTCTCCCAGTAGGGATACGGCTTCGCCTCACACTCGCGCAGCGTGGGCACGAGCTTGATGGAGCTGATGTCAGGGTCGCCGCCGCTGGTCGGGTAGGACTGGTTGGGGGTATCCCACGAGTACCCGCCTGCGAGTCCGTAGTTCGGCTGGTCGTACATGCAGACGTTCAAGCCCGTGCGGTTGAATCGCGTCTGGATCTTGTTGTCCCAGCTCCCCAGCGTGGACAGGCTCGTCCTCGTCTTGAACATCGAGCCCGTGCCGTCGCTTGCCCAGCCACAGAAGTAGCCCGCGGGGCAGTCACTGGTCGCCGCCTGCGCGGGCGCGGCACCGCCCCCGAGCAGCCCCAGCGATGTGAGCCCCAGCGTCGTGGCCAACGCGGCCGCGCGCTGAAGCAGAGTGTTGTGCATGGATCCACTCCCTCATTCGGCACGGTGGAGAGTCTCGACGTGCCGCGCCAGGAAGATATCCCAGCCTACGGACAGCTGATCAAGCGCCCCTGAAGCGGTCACCGGCTCTGTGACCGCGTCGTCCACCGGTCGGCTACCGGGCGCGGCCTGGGGCGGGCATCAGCCGACCGTACGGGCCGGATCCGCGCCGCGCCGTTCCCGCCGGGTCCGCCCCACTGCGCGGGTCGGTGCTCGGCACTGGTCAGCGCCGCCACCTTGAGCCCTCCACGGAGGACACCTGGTCGCGGCTGCTGAACAGCACCCGCGGATCCCGTCACGCCACACCACCCCCTACCTGCCGAGCTCGGGCCTTCGAGGCAGGGATCCCCCCCCCGATCGGGATCGGGGACGCAGCGCGCCTTCACGCCCGCCGGCCGCCGCCGGGCGGATCGGGTGCTCGTACGGATGCCGCCTTCCCCGGCTTGCTCCTCATGGCCAGACTCGCGGCATGACAAGTACCTGGGTACTGATCGCGACGACAGCGGGGACTGCCCTCACCACCCTGCTCGGCGTTGTCGCCGGAACGATCCTGACCAGCAGAAGCCAGCGCAGTCACTGGGCCCGCGACCGACAGGCGGACGCATGCGCCACGGTCCTGCGCGAGTCCTCTGCTCTCCTGATCGCTCTCTCCGGCTCCACCCACGGCGCGCTGCAGCGGCCACCCGCGCCGGCCGCCGTGGACTGGAAGCCGTGGAACGAGGCGCTCGCCGGCCTCGCCCTGATCGCCGACCGCGAGATCGTCGAAGCCGCCCACGCCATCGACGAGGAGTTCTGGAACAGCCACATCAAACTCCGCCACGGCCTCGCCGCTCCGGAGGAGTGGTTCGCCCTGCGTGACGCGGTCGACCGCCGGCGGCACGCCTTCACCACCGTGGCCCGCCGACGCATCACCCGGTCCCGTGCCGAACTGCAGCGCCTCACCGGGCGCCCCGCTCCCAGCGACCCGATATGGAATGCACCCCCCACGTCGCCGCTGCCTGGACAGCGGAATCGAGAATGACGAGCCCTTCACGATCGACAGAAAGGCGCTCGACGTGAGCGACGATGGCAAACCGGACTTATCGGGCCTGGAGGTCGTCGAAGCGCATGGCGGAGCAGGGCCTGTCCGTTGTGGCGATTCACGGTGACGGTCGCGATCTGAGGGCGCCGCTCGGTTGCCGCGACGGTCTCGGCAAGGCGCGGATTCGTGTGTCGTGGCCGGAGGGCTTGGTGAACCGGCCGGTGTCACCGAGCTGCAGGGCGCCCGGCCGCCCGCGCTCGGGGGCTGCGGGCGGCCGGTCCTTCGGAATCCTGTCGGATGCCGTTCTCCGACCGTACGCCCCGGCGGGCCGGAGAGCCCGCAGAGACGGGCTGTTCGGGCCGGCCGGGTGACCTGGCCCAGGCATCTGGCGGAACCACTGCAGGCGCGGCCGCGTCAGCCCTGCGCGGGCGGCGCACAGTGGGGACGTGGATGTCGAGCAGATCGCCGAGGAGCTGTACGGGCTGAGGCCGGGCGAGTTCACCACGGCGCGGGACGCGTACGTCGCGGAGGCGCGGCGGGCGAAGGACGCGGCGTCGGCCAGGGCGATCGCGGCACTGCGGCGCCCGGCGCTCGCTGCGTGGGCGGCGAACCTGCTCGCCCGCCGGCAGCCGGAAGAGGCGGCGAGGTTCCTGGCGCTGGGCGAGACGCTGCGTGAGGCGCACCGGACACTCGATGGCGAGCAGCTGCGCGTCGCGGGGCGGCGGCAGCACCAGCTTGTCGGCGCGCTCGCCCGGACGGCCGCCGCCTTGGCCCGGGAAGCCGGTCAGCCGGTGAGTGGGACGGTGCTCCACGAGGTCGAGCAGACCCTCCAGGGTGTCCTGGCCCGCGCCGACGTCGCCGAGCAGTGGTTGAAGGGCCGGCTGGTGAAGGTACCCGAGGCCGCGGTCGACTTCGCTGCCGTCGCACCCGATGGGGTGCCCGCCCACCCGGCCCGTGCCGAAGAGGCCGTGCGGACGAAGGAGAGGGAACGCAGAGGAGAGCGTCGGCTGCGTGATCTCGAGCGTGCTCGTGCGGCGGCGAAGGACGCCGAAGCGGTGGTCGGCCGATGCGAGCGGGAACTCGGCGAGGCCCGTGACGCGCGTGAGGCTGCCGCAGCGGAGGTCGAGGCGGCAGCCGGCCGGGTTCGCGGGCTTGAGCGCGAATTGCAGGAGGCCAGGTCGACCAAGTCTGCGGCCGAGGCGATCGCGCAGGAGGCCCGCACGACGACGAAGACGGCGGAGCGTGCCCTGCGGGAGGCACGCAAGGCTGCTGAACAGGCTGTTCACGATGTTCATCGCCTGGAGCAGCAGACTGAACCGTAGACGGACCGGGGAGCGTCAGGAGCGTTCGACCTAAGCCCGACCACAAGCCCTCAGCGTCAACTCCAAGACCACGAGCGTCTCCTTCTTCGGCGCGCCGTATTTCTTGCGCGGCGGTTCTCGGCGAGACGCTCAGCAGATGGCGAGTCGGATCGTCGTCTCGCCGGTCCCGCAGTCGGAGTCCAGGACCCGTACGGCTGCCTGGGGGAGGGCGGGATGCCGGTCTGCTCGGCGAGCTCGCGCAGCGCGGCCGCGAGCAGCGTCTCGTCCCCCGTTTCGACGTGGCCACCCGGACTGAGGAGCAGCCCGGAGGCCTTGTGCTCGATGTGCAGGACGCGTCCGTCGGCGTCGATGACGACGCCGCTGCAGGTGATGTGCCCGGGAAGCGAGGCGCGGCTCGTCGGGTCCTCTTCCCCGGCCAGTGCCGTGAGGAGGCCGGAGAGCGTGTCGCGCTCGCCGGGGTGCCGGGCGAGGTACTCCCCGACGGTGGAGTACAGGTGGTCACGGGACGGGCGGCGCATGTCAGTACCTCGCAGAGGTCGAGATGACCGCCAGAAGCGGGGGAGTGGGGCAGGAAGCGCGGCAGGGCACGTGCACGTAGGAACCTCACAGTGGTGGTCATGGGACGGGGCGACAAGGCCGTCGAGGCATCGGCCGTGCGTCGGCTTCGGCTGTCCTGGAGACTGGCTGGTACGGCCCGGTGGAGACGACGGCTAACGGAGGTGTTCCCTCAGTACCTCCTCCGCCTCGTCAAGCCGTTCACGGAGAACGACCGCGGCCTCCACGCGGTTTCGGGCGTACGACTCCAGCGACTCGGTGACGGGTCCGAGGCCGTCCACGACCGCGTTGAGCGGATAGACGGTGCAGCCCAGGTACGCGACCGTCAGTCGTACCACGCTCACCAACTCCTCCACCGGTACTGTCGGATGGCGTCGGCGGTAGACGGCGGCGAGCCGGCCCAGCCCCTCCGGCCAGTCCGGATGCGCGAGGACGGTACGAGGGTCGAGTGCCAGCCGTCCGAGCTCCCACATGATGCTGCGCCGACCCGGCGCGGCGAAGTCGATGACCGCCGCGACGTCGTCCCCGCGCAGCAGCACGTTCGGGCCCGACAGGTCCCCGTGCACCAGCTGCGAGATCGTCCGCTCCGGAGCACCCTCCAGCAGCCGCTCCACCGTCGGCAGCCCGGCCAGTCGTTCGCGTGCGGTCTCCAGCGCCCACCGCTCGAAGTCCGTACGAGGAGGGTCCGTCTCGTACCGGTGAACGAGCCTTTCGAGCCGGGTCCGGCTGCGTACGGGATCGACCGCCCTGTCGCGTGCATCGAGCCGGGGTGGCCCGAACCGGTGGCGGGCCAGGCCACGGTGCAAGCGGCCGATCGCCTCACCGACGGCCTCCCACCGGGGTCCGTGGAGCCGGCCGTCGGCGGTGACCGTGCCGTGCAGGTATCGGCTGACCGACATGGTCACCGTCCCGACCGAGGCGACCAGTTGCTTCTGGTCGACCGTGTAGCGGGCGCGGGCGACCGGAACACGGCACAGCCGGGCGTACTCGCTCAGCGCGGCGGCACTCTCGGCCGCCGCTCGGCCTGTGCCGGCCGGGTAGGTCTTGACGAACCAGGCGGTGCCGTCCTCCGTGGTGGCCACGTAGTTACGGGTCGCGGTCCCGGACGGCCCGGGAGTCACCGACGCCGGAACGATGCCGAACTCGGAGGCGAGCATCAGCGTCACGAGCGAGATCCGGTCTCGGGGGGTCGCGGTGGTCACGACGGGGCTCCTTCACGTGCGGGTCTCGCGCCGGGACGCGAAGCGGACAGGAATGGGCCGCGGCCATCGGCAGCGGTGAGGGACGGGAGCGCGAGTGCTTCGTGGTTCTGTCCGTACGGAATGGCGGGGCGGAATTGACTCAGCGGTCCCGGGACAGCTCCAGCAGCTCGGCGAAGGTTCCGCCGCCGGCCCTCGGATTTGTCCTGGGGACTGTAGCGGCGTACGGCTGTGCGACCCGTCCGGGTACCCGCCCATCGGCTTGATTTCGCACCGATGGCTGTTTCTGGAGCTCCTGGGAGCGTCGACGGGAGATCTTCTGTCGAACTGCATCAGTTTTGAGTCGATCTCCGGCCGGTGCGGCACTCCGCAGCCCGGTCTGGGGGTTCCAAAAGGGAGAGGCTCCGGACACCCGCCTTCGCACCCTTCGTCTGCCTGAACGTCCGGCTCGACCCGGACCAGCGCGGGGCGGATGGTCGCCCGAACGACGCACGTGAGAACTCACCGCGGTGACGCAGTCCGGACCGCCCCACCGCAGCACGTGATGCCCGAGCAGCCGGCACAGGGAGGACAGCGAAATGGGTGCGGCACACAAGGTGGAGATGGGGCAACCCGTCCTGGAGATCGAGGGGCTGACGCACTCTCTCGGTGCGCGGGCGCTGTTCACCGGCCTTTCCCTGACACTGCGGGCCGGCGAATCGGTCGCGGTGACCGGCCCGAGCGGATCGGGCAAGAGCACCCTGCTGTCGTGCGTCCTGGGCCTGATCAGACCGACGGCGGGGTCGGTGAAGGTGACGGGCACCGACGTCGTCGGGCTGCGACCCAGACGCCTCGCCGCACTGCGCGCCCAAGCAATCGGCATGGTCTTCCAATTCGGCGAACACCTGCCGGAGTTGAGCCCGTTGGACAACACGATGCTCGCGGCCCTCCTGGCCCGAACCAAACATCACGACGCGAGAGAGAGGGCCCAGAAGCTCCTCGACGGCCTCTCGACGGCCTCGGCGTACCGCCGGCGGAGACGAGCGATGAGCTGTCCGGCGGAGAGCGCCAGCGGGCCGCGGTGGCCCGTGCCCTGATCAATGAACCCGCTCTGCTGCTCGCCGACGAACCGACCGGCGCGCTGGACACGGAAACGCGCGATCGAACGGCCCAGCTGCTCTTTGCGCTGCCTCGACGCCACGCGTGCGGGTTGCTCGTGGTCACCCATGATCCGGGCATCGCCGCACGAGCCGACCGCACACTGCGACTCGAGGCAGGCACGCTCAAGACGATCAGCTCCGGTGCGTCCGCGTGACGACCATGCCCCCGAGCGGGGACACCCTGAAGCTCGCGCGTCGGCTCCTCACCGTCGGACGCGTGGCGGGTCGGCGCGCCGAGGCAGGAGGCGTACGCTACGCCGCTCTGCTCCTCGCGACCCTGGTCCTCGCGCTCAGCCTGGGCAGCCTCGTCGCCGTCCATGCCGTGTACGCGGGCAAGGAGGAGCGCCGAACGGCCAGGACTCCCGTGGCTCCCGAGGACGCCCAGGCCCGTGCCACCGACGCGACGACATGGCTCGTGGGATCCGACTCGCTCGACGGCGAACGCCGGTTCAGCGTGGTGTACCTGGCTCCCTACAAGGGGGACGCTCCGCTGCCGCCCGGGCTGGACGACTGGCCGGAGCCAGGCCGGGTCGTCCTGTCGCCGGCGTTGAGGAGGGCGGGCGCCGCCGAGGACATCGATCACCGCTACGGCCGATTGGCCGGCACGATCGGTGAGGAAGGGCTGGACGAGCCGTCCGAATGGCTCGTCTATGTCCGTCCGCGCGACGGCCTGAGTCCTGAGCGGCCCCACGCTGTCATCACCGGATTCGGCCCGACGGCCGGACAGGTGTCTGCTTCTCTGGAGCCGGGCTCGGGCCGGATGGACGAGAAGCCCGAATGGATGTTCCAGGCCGCGGTCATCGGCATGCTCGTCCTGCCGGCCGTCGCGCTGCTGGTCGTGGCGGCGCGTACCGGTGCACACGCCCGAGATCGTAGGACTGCGCTCGTTGCCGCACTCGGCGGACGCCGGCCGGATCGTGCCCTGATCGCCACCGGCGAGGCCGTGTCTCCGGCCGCCCTCGGCGCGGTCGTCGCAGCCGCAGCGGTTGCCACAGCCGTACTGGGCGACATCCGCATCCCGTACACCGATTACCTCCTTTCGTCCTCCCACCTCCGCCCCTACGGCTGGGCTGCCGCACTGGCGCCCCTTGCGGCCTTCCTGATCATCCTGGCGACCGTGGTCCTCATGGACTTCGCGCCCCGCCGGGACGCGTCCGGCACCCGGCCACGCAGCACGTCCCGCAACACCTGGATGTTCCGCCTGGCCGTGCTGTGCCCCGTCGCGATCATCCTGGCGGTGCGCGGTCCCGACCTCTTCGCCGCGGATACCGCCCTGCGCACGCTCACCAGCTGGGCAGGCATCGCCGTCACGATCCTGACCCTTCCGGCGGCCATCGCGACGGTCACCGGCAAGGCCGGAAAGCTGCTCACCCGCCTCGGACGATCGCACGGCCTGCCCGGAACGCTCGTAGCGGGCCGGCGTACGAGCACACATCCCGGCGGAACGGCCCGACTCGTCACCGGTGTCTCGATCGCACTCATCGTGCTCATGCAGGCCATCGCGTGGCAGGGGCTGTTCGGGGCACAGACCGTCGAGGCACGACACACCCTCGACCACATCGGCCGCAGCCTCGTCACCGTGGGCGCACGTGGCGACGTGTCGGCGTCAGCCATGGCCGACTTCCTTGCCGGAGCGCCGGCGACCGAGGCCGTCCTGCTGACCCCTCCGGACGGGAACAAGGAGAAGTCCGGGACTCTGTACGGCAGTTGCGCCGCCTTGACCGCCCTCCATGTGCCCTGCCCCGCAGGGGAGACACGCATCGACAAGTTCCCGGCGGACCCGAGGCTTCGCGAGCTGATCCGCTGGAGCCCCCACAAGGATCCGAAGCTACTGATCCGCCGCACCGATGACCGGACACTGGCGGAACTCGCCGCGCCCACCGGCACGGGCGCGACCCTCGCCGTTCTGCGCCCGGACGGGAAACCGCTGTCCGTGCCCGCACTCAAACGGCTGTCTCACCAGGTGTTCCCGCGCGGCGCAGCCGTCAGGACGCCGGGCGAGAGCGAGCTCACGGCAGGCGTCCCCAACCGTGACCAGGGGCGCTGGAGCGCACTGTTCGGCATGGTCGGCATCGCGGTACTCGCCACGACCGCCGGCCTCGGCGCCATGGCGGAGTTCCTGCGCCAGGGCCGCGCACTCGCACCACTGTCCGCACTCACCGGCCGTCTACGCGTCTTCCGTACCAGCGCGGCGTGGTCGGTTCTCGCCCCGCTGGCGCTCGCCGGAACCGCAGGCACCGCAGTCGCGGCCGCACTGGCAGCGCCGGTGTCCGCCGGCGGTGAGTCCTCCCTCACCGGCGGGCTGCTGGTGTGGACTGCCGGCGTCGTACTCGCAGTCAGCGTGCTCCTGTGGGTCTGGGCGTCCCGCGTCGCCATCCGGCAGGCACAGACCTGGCGGCCCAGCGGAGAGTGACCCCTGCTTCGACGGGGTGGCCGGCAGTGGAGGCACCACAACCGGCACACCCCGCGGCTCCCACCGAACCCACGGACGCGCCCAGTTGAGGAACGGGGCCCCCGCGGGTCCCCGCTGGACTGCCGATTCAGGGCACCGAGCGAAACCCCTTGCCAAATGGTCAAGAAGTGTTGACCATTAGAGCCATGCCTAGCGATGATGTTCCCGAGACGTTCCACGTCACCACTGACGAGCAGTTGCGCGCCGTTTCCAATCTCACGCGCCACCGGATCATGGCCATGCTCCGCTTCGAGCCCGCGACGATCACGCAGATCGCCGAGCGAGTGGGCCTCGCGAAGGGGAGTTCCAGCTACCACGTACGGCTCCTTGAGCGGGCGGGCCTCGTCAAGGTGGTACGAACGCGGAAGGTCCGCGGGGTCACCGAGCGGTACTACGCCATGGCCGCCCGGTCGATCGTCCTGCCGGATCCGGGCGAGGGAGGCCCGGATGTGCTGATGCGGCACGCGGTGGCGGACCTGGAGGCATCGCCGGCGGACGGAGAGCGGCACGTGGGGATGGCGCATCTGCGGCTCACCGACGAGCAGTTCGCGGAGCTGGGGGCGCGGCTGCAGGCATTGGCGCAGGAGTACCGGAAGCTGTCCGATCCGTCGCTGCCGGACGCGTCGTTCGTCTTCGCACTGTTCCATCCGGCACCGCGTCAGCAGGCGGAAGGAGAGGCCAAGTGACCTCCGACATACGGAAGATGCCGAGCGGATTCGGACGGCTGTGGACCGCACAGACGGTGTCCTCGCTCGGCGACGGGGTGACGCACGGCGCGCTGCCGCTGCTCGCCTTGACATTGACGCGGGATCCGATGGCGCTCGCCGTCGTCGCGGCCGCCGGAACGCTGCCGTGGCTCCTCTTCGGCGTGCTCGGCGGTGCGCTGGTGGACCGCTGGGACCGTCGGCGCACGATGTGGGTCGCGGACGCGGCGCGTGCGGTGCTGCTCGCGATACCGGCCGCAGCGGCCGCCCTCGACGCCTTGACCATTCCCCTGCTCGCGGCCGTCGCCTTCTTCCTCGGCCTCGGTGGACTCTTCTTCGACACGGCCGCAACGGCCTATCTGCCGGATCTGCTCGGCCGCGACCCCGCGCTCCTGGAGCGCGCCAACTCCCGCCTGCGCGGCACCCAGACCGCCGCGTCCGGCTTCGCGGGACCCCCCGCGGGCAGTGCCCTGCTCACGCTCGGAAGGGCGGTTCCGCTACTCGCCGACGCGCTGTCGTTCGCGTTCTCCGCGCTGCTCGTACGGTCGCTGCCTGCCGCACCACGGCCCGTACCGCAGGCCCGTGAGTCGCTGCTGCGGCAGGCGCGGGCCGGCGCCTCGTACGTCTTCGGGGATCGACTGTTGCTCGGGCTCGCGCTGCGTCCGGCCGTCGGGAACATCGCCTTCCTCGCCGTGGAGACCGTACTCGCCCTCTTCGCCCACGACCGTCTCGACATCGACACCTTCGGCTTCGGCCTGCTCCTCACGGCAGAGGCCGCCGGCGGTCTGCTCGGCGCGGGCATCGCCTCCTTCCTCGGCCGACGACTCGGCACCGGCACCGCGCTCACCTGCACGGCCGCAGTCGAGGGGCTCGCCATCCTCGGCCTGGCCGCCGCCCCGAACCCGTACGTCGCCGGCCTCGCGCTCGCCGTCTGCGGAGCGGGCATGGGCGCCACGATGGTGATCGCGCCCTCCCTCCGACAGGCGATCGTCCCCTCCCACCTGATGGGCCGGGTCGCCTCCACCTCCCGCATGCTCGCCATGTGCGCAGCCCCCTTCGGCGCCTTCCTCGGCGGCTGGCTGGCCACCACCTACGACGTACGCACCCCGCTCTACACCGCCGCCGGCCTCCTCCTGGCCATGACCGCCGTCACGGCGACCATGACCAGCAACCGCCGGGTCGAGGCGGCGCTGCGTGCCGCCCGGGCCGACGACACGGATCACCCGGAATCCGAGGACCGCGTACCGGAGCGCGCCCGTTAGGGCTTCGCCGGGTCGTCGAGCCAGGGTGAGACCCGACCCGGTCAGCTCGCCGGCCCTCCGAGGACGGCTCTCCCGGTGCCGGGTACGGCCCCTCGCGTTGATGCGCAGTCAGACAGGTCTGCGCCTGCATGGTGGTGTCACGACACGGTGGCGGAAGGCCGGTGCCTCGGGCTCGTGGGAGGTCGGGCGCGGGTGAACTATCTTGGGCGGCAGCGAGACGAGAAGGAGAGATCCCGTGGCATCCGGGCAGCAGGCGCGCGCACAGGCGGCCGCGATCACGCCGGGCAGGCGCTCGTCCGAGGCGGAGGCGGACGCGGCCTCTCCGGCGGAGCGGGTGCGGGCGCTCTTCGGCGGGCACCGGCTGTCTCCCGCGCAGCGGCGTATCGCGCAGTTCCTGACCGATCACCTCACCGAGGCGGCGTTCCTGTCCATCACCGAGCTCGCGGAGCGGGTGGGGGTCAGCCAGCCGTCCGTGACCCGGTTCGCCTCGTCGCTGGGATTCAGCGGCTACCCCGGGCTCCGGGAGGCGCTGCAGCCCATCGCGCTCAGCGCGGTCGCCGGTGCGCCCGGCGAGGGGGAGGAGCGGCACCGCAACGAGCTGCAGTCGGCGATCGACGCCGAGATCGAGAACCTGACGTCCCTGCGGCGCTCCCTGGCCGACCCCGACCGGATCGTCGGCATCGGCCGCGAGCTGGCCCGCTCCGTCCCCCTGACGGTCGTCGGCCTGCGGATCTCGGTCTCCCTCGCCGAGTACTTCGCGTACGCGGCGCGCCGCATCCACCCCGATGTCCGGGTGGTGACGCGGGGTGGCAGCGTCGCGTTCGACGGACTGCTCCAGGCGCGCGAGGCGGGCGGCACGTGGGTGCTGGCCTTCGCGATGCCGCGCCACGCCAAGGAGACCCTCGCCGTCGTCCGTGCCGCCCGCGGGGTCGGACTGCGCGTCGCGCTGATCACGGACCTCGCGCTCGGACCGCTGGCCGACGAGGCTGATGAGGTGTTCAGCGCGGGCACGGGCTCGCGGCTCGTCTTCGACTCGTACGCGGCGCCGGGGGTGCTGTCCGCGGGCATCCTCCAGGCCATGGCGGACGCGGACCCGGAGCGTACGCAGACTCGGCTCGAGAAGTACGAGCACGCGGCGGAGCAGCACGACTTCTTCCTGGACGACTGAGACTCAGACGGGCTGAAACCACCTGAAACCGACCGGGGTGGCTTGGCCGGGTTCAGGTCCGCGCATGATCATTTGGAATGAAAGTTTTCATGCCCTTGCCTACTTGACGGTATATATATTTACTAAAGGGGCCCCCACGGGCCCGAACGGAACATCGAAGGCCGCCCCCTCCTCCTCAGACGGCCCCGATGCTCCGGCGGCCCGCACCGCGTTATCGCGGATGCTCTGTGGCGGCTCCGGTCAACCCCTGGGTCGGAGCCGCCGCACAGAGCCGCACCCGGCCATCCCGTGGTGCCCCAAGGTGGTGCGGCCCTCATCGACCGCCGCTGAGGCTTCCGAAGACACGAGTGACCCACTGATCCATCCGGGTCGCGAAGTCTGACGCCGAGGTGATCCCCGGGGCCGGCAGGCACCCGGCGTCGTCAAGATCGGCGATGAAGTCCACATCGGCCCAGCCGCCACGGAACAGCACAACCGACAGCATGGTCTCCGCCGGACCGGACATGACCACGCCGACCGAGTCCGGATCAAGCACCCGAGCCCTGTCGGTCTCCAGTGGCTGAGGCCAGGGGGCCCTCGCGTCCCTCCATGTCGGCCGGCCCACTTCAAGGCCGGCCGACGTCCAGCCCGTGGTCCGCTCAGCCAGAACCGCAGCCACCTCGTCGAGATCAACAACTCTGTCCACGGGGGGATCATCCCGCAGGGACGATCCCCGGCGGGACCCAGGAACCAGAAGCTCGTGGCTCGCTATCTGTCGACGCCGTTGGTCACATGCTCCCAGTCGTCCAGGTCTGCGATGCGAGCCTCCCACGCGGCGCGCATGCCCGTGGCGCTGGAGGTGCCGAGGGCCAGACGCCGCGGAGGGGTGGGGCTGTCGACCGCGGTCCTGATGCCTGCGGCGATGCGCGCCGCGGCGGAGAATGTGGACGCCGGGAGCTCTGCGATGTCCTTCTGGACCGTTCGTACGCTCTGGTCGTAGTCGGCCAGGCCGGCTGCGACGTCGAGGTTGGCCAGGAAGGGAGTCGCGGTCAGCCCGGGCTCGATGATCGTGACGTTGATGCCGAGCGGTGCGACCTCGGCCGCCAGTGCGTCCGACAGTCCCTCGACGGCGTGCTTGGTGGCCGCCAGCAGGCCCACGCCGGGATGGGCGGACTGCCCGTAGACGGACGAGCCCTGGAGGATGTGCCCGGACCGCTGTGCGCGGAGTGCGGGCAGCGTTGCGCGGAGCACGTTGAGCACTCCGAAGACGTTGGTGTCGAACACGGCGCGGACCTGCGTGTCGGAGGCCTCCTCGACGGCTCCGAAGAGTCCGTATCCCGCGTTGTTGGCCACCACGTCGATGCGGCCGAAGCGTGCGAGAGTGCGCTCCACCGCGTCCCGGACGGCTTGCTCGTCACGTACGTCCGCGCGGACGAGAAGCAGGCGCTCACCGTGCGCTGTGGCCAGTTCATCCAGGGAGGAGGTGTCGCGGGCGAGCGCTGAGACGGCGTCGCCGTTCTCCAGCGCCTGGAGCGTCAGTTCGCGGCCGATGCCGGACGTCGCGCCGGTGATCAGCCAAGTGCGCGGACGGGTCTGCTGGTTGGAAGTTCTCTTCATGTTGTGACCGTAAGCCGTTAGCTCGCAACGCGTCAACTGATCCGGTCGCCATGGTTGCCCTCTAGCTGGAATAGCTCCGTTGATGCAGGTGTAGGGTGGACGCATGAGCAGTGCGACAGCCGGATCTCCCAAACTCAGCCCGGGCACCGTCCCGCCGACGGTGGAGACCGTCCTCGCGTTCGTGAACACACGCGCGGACGGATCGGGGCGCCGGGAGTTGTTCGAAGACGGGGACTCGTTCGCTGCATGGCTGGCGGAGCGCGAGGAGTTCGCCGGCGAAACCGTGGTGACCGACGCTGACGCGGCGGTCGCGCGCGAGCTGCGTGACGCCCTCGTGACCGTGCTGCTCGCGCACTCGGGCGACGAGGAGACTCTGGGTGAGCCGCTGCGGCGTGCCGAACGGCACCTGCGGCGCGTGGGCTCGCTCTACCCGCTGGCGACGGTGGTCACGGCCGACGGGGTCGAGCTGGCGTCACCGCAGGCGGGCGTGCCGCGCGTGTTCGGAACCGTACTGGCCGCGGTGACGACGTTCGCGCAGAGCAGCGACTGGGGGCGCGTCAAGGCGTGCCGCAACCCGCCGTGCCACCTCGGATTCTTCGACCGCACCCGCAATGGGGGAGGGCTGTACTGCAGCACTGGCTGCGGCTCTCAGGTGTCGATGCGCAAACACCGCCAGCGGCAGCGCCAGGGCAGTGGAGCGCCGTCCGAGGGGTGACACGGGCCTTCAACGGAGGCGGGTGACCTGCCGACGCGCCCGGGCTGGGGTGAGGTGAGCCCGGGCGCGTCGCTCACGCATTGCATGGCCACCGCCGGTCGCAAACGTTGCCCTCCCCGATCCGTCTGCGTCATTCACCGAGTGCGAACGACGCCCGTTCCTGCCACTTCGTGCCGTCGTGCACGATGAGTTCAACCGATGCGACGCGACACGTGAACGGGAGCCTGCCGGCGAGGTCGGCCTCGATCTCCTCCAGGACGGCGTCTTCCTGACCTTGGGCGATGGTCAGGTGCGGCACGATCTCGGCGAACCGACCGCCATACGGCGGAGCCTCAGGCCAACGATCAGCGATCGCCTCCGTGAGCTGCCGCAGCCGCGTGTCGGGCTCGGGGGCGAGATACAGCACTGCGGGGAGTCGTCCGCATCTCTCGAACCGCAGGTCGAAGGCCTGATGGCGGCCAAGCAGGTCAGCGAGAGCGGACTCGACGCGCACATCGATCCGGCTCTCGTCGAGGAACGGGAAGAGCACGGTGACATGGGCCGGAACGCCGGCCTCGGCTGAGGGATCGAACCGTTCACGCCACCCACGGACGGACGGCTCAGCCTCTGGGATGCGGACGATGAGCCCCGTCTGGCCCGCCTGAAACGCACTGCTGCTGTCATCTGCCATGACACCGCATGGTGTCACCACTGCCCGGGGCAGCACGTCTCCTTTTCCGCTCAACGATCACGTCGATCTGCTGCGACGCCCGGCATGTGGGCGAGCCCAGGCCAAGCGTTCACCGTGCGGGCGGATGCGTGCGTAGGGCGGGGCTGAAAATGCGATGACCTGCGGTGACGGACCGTGGCACAGTCTCTTCATGTCCAACGACATTGCCTATCCCGTCTTCCGTAGCTCCGACCCCGTACTCGCCCTGAGCAAGGCGCGCCGCCTCGTGGAGTTCGGGCGTTGCGAGGGCGTCGACGTCTCCCTCTACGCAGAGTTCCGCTCGGTCGACGAGGCGCTGCGGGGGGCCAAGGAGCTGCCCGAGGGGTGGTTCCGGGCGCAGGAACACGACGGGGAGTTCGACGACCGGGTGCCGTTCGAGGACCGCCCCGCATGGCTCGTGGGCGTCCGGGGGGAGGGCTTGCCGACCGAACCGATGGTGTACGAAGGGCGGCTACCCGTGGACTACGAGTTGCTCTACCAGGCGGTCGACAGCGTCGAGGGCGACTTCGCTGCCGCGATCGGTTCGAGCGCGGGCGAGATCAACTGGCAGCATCTGTGCTGGCCGGACGCGCCCGAGGTGGGATTCCACGGCGAGTCCAACCATGCAGAGGTGACGCTCCTTCTCAACAGCAGCCACCGGGCGTACGTCGAGCCTGCCGACGACCACACCGTCCTCGTCCACGTGCGCAGCGTCGACGTCGACGGCCGTCAGATGAGGGAGCCGTACGCGCACTGGCTCGCCGGGCAGGTGGGACTCACGGTCATCGGACCGGGACAGCGGTGCTGAAGCCTGGGGGCCGTCACGATCCGTCGCGGGGCAGACGGGTGGCGTAGTTCTGCAGAGGCGTGAAACCGGGGAGTGGCTCGACGGAAGGTGGGTGCTTCACCGAGATGGCCGGAGTGCCGCCCGGGCATTTCGGCGCCAGGCGGTGAACGCGGCGGCCGGCCATGCCGATGCTGCGGGTACGGCCCGCGATGCGGCGTCGGCGGTCACGGTGGAGGGGTGCCGGCATGCGCGGCGAAGGAGGTCTCAGGACCGGTCAGGAATCGAGAAGCCCCGACCGCCGCGCAGCCCCTAGCGTGAGGGTCATGGAAACCACCGCTTCCACCACAGCCCACACGTCCCTCGCGTCCGTCACCCTTGAGGTGGCCGACCTGGAGGCCGCTCGCCGCTTCTACAGCGCCTTCGGCGTGGACACGTACATACACCTGCGGGAGTCCGAGGCGCACTCCAGCGGATTCCGCGGTTTCACCCTTGCGCTCACGGTGTCCGGTCCGGCGACCGTCGACAGCTTCGTCGGCGCTGCCGTTCAGGGCGGCGCCACCGTGCTGAAGCCCGCCGCGAAGTCGCTGTGGGGGTACGGCGGCGTCGTGCAGGCCCCGGACGGGACGATCTGGAAGATCGCGACCTCGGCGAAGAAGGACACCGGGCCCGCCACCCGTGAGATCGACGAGGTCGTCCTGCTGATCGGCGTCGAGGACGTGAAGGCCACCAAGGAGTTCTACGTGGGCCGGGGCCTGACCGTGGCCAAGAGCTTCGGCGGCAAGTACGCCGAGTTCGCTCCCGGTCAGTCCAGCCCCGTCAAGCTCGCGCTGTACAAGCGCCGTGCGCTGGCCAAGGACCTCGGCGTCGGCGCCGACGGCACCGGCTCGCACCGCGTCGTCCTCGGCAGCACCGCCCACGCCTTCACCGACCTGGACGGGTTCGCCTGGGAGGCGGCCGCGCCGCTCGCCCCCACGGCGTCCTGACTCCGGGCCCTGACGCATCGATCGACCGGCGATCACGCGCCGATGCGGCCAGCCGGGCCCCGGCGGACGAGCCGCATCCGCGGTGAGCCGACACAACAAGAAGAGGAAGATCATGAAGTTTTGGTCCCAGGTCGAGCCGCCCGAGCCCATGCGGGGCTTGGAAGTTCCGCCCGAGGTGGTAGCCGCGCTCGGCGGGGGCGCGCGGCCGCCGGTGAAGATCACGGTCAACGGGCATTCCTGGAAGAGCCGGGTCGCCATCCTGCGCGGCCGTCACCTGCTCGGCCTCAGCAACGCCAACCGGCAGGCCGCGGAGGTCGAGATCGGCGAGAAGGTCGAGGTCGAGCTGGAGCTCGACACCGAGCCGCGCGTCGTCGTCGAGCCCCCGGACTTCGCCCGGGCCCTGGACGACGACCCCGTCGCCCGCGCCGCCTACGACAACCTGACGTACAGCCGTAAGCACGAGCACGTGCGCGCCATCGAGAGCGCGAAGAAGCCCGAGACGCGCCGACGGCGCATCGAGAAGGCCATCGCCACCCTGCGGGGCTGAGCCCCGAAAGCCAAAGACTCCGGCGGCACGTCCATCGCCGTGCGGAGGCCTGACCCTGCCCCGATCTTCTGGAGGAGACATGTATGTCGAAGCGGCTGATGACCGGTGTGTACTGGTTCCTGGCCTTCGAGTTCGCACTGGGTGCCGTGACCAAGTACTGGCCGGGCGACACGGTATTCAGCTCGGCGTACTCCGTGAAGTTCGTCGATTGGGGTTACCCGTCCTGGATGCGCTTCGTGGTCGGCGCCCTGGAAGGTGTCGCCGCCGTGCTGCTCGTGCTACCCGACCGGAGAGCACGCTTCCTGGGCGCCACGACGCTGATGTTCGTGCTCACGGGCGCGGCCACCACGCACATCGTCCACCACGATCCGGCGGGTCAGAGCTGGGCCGCGCCGACCCACCTCCTCATCATGGGCATCCTCGCGCTCGCCAATTGGCCTGCCGACTGGCGAGACCTCCTGCGGGCTCCTGCCGCGCCGACAGCCTGAACACCACGTCCATCCAGCGCAAGCTCACTGCCCCGAACGACCGTGGCTCTCGACGTTCAGGACGATCTTGCCTTGGAGGTGGCCCCGTTCGGCGCGGGTGTGGGCCGCGGCCGCGTCCTCCAGAGGAAAGACGCTGTCGATGGCGACACGTACCTTTCCGGCGTCGATGAGGGTGGCCAACTCCGCGAGGTCCGAGCCGCTGGAACGGACCTGCCGTATGGCCTCGATGCTGATCCCGAGTTCGGCGGCACGCTCGGGGCGGTAGTCGCCCAGGAAGACGGGCGTGATCCGGCCGCCGCGCCGCACGGTGGGCAGCAGGCGGTGCGCGTCGGGACCGCCGACCGTGTCGATCAGCAGGTCGACATCGCGGACGGTCTCCTCGGCGGGCGTCCGGGTGTAGTCGACGAACCGGTCCACGCCCAGGCCCAGCAGGAACTCCTCGTGCCGGCCGGAGGCGACGCCGATCACCTGCTTCGCGCCGGCCACCCGGACCAGTTGCGTGAGGAAGTGGCCGACTCCGCCCGCAGCTCCGTTGACCAGGACGGTGGAGTCGATGTGGCCGCGCAGTTGGGTGAAGACGTACTGGTGGGCCGTGAGTGCGGCCATCGGTACGGCGGCGGCCTGCGTGTGCTCGAGGGTTGCGGGCTTGGGGGCCAGGTGGGCGGCGGGTGAGACCACGTACTCGGCGTACCCGGACGCGCGGCCCGGGAAGTTGACCAGGCCGAAGACCTCGTCGCCGGGCCGCCACTCGGTGACACCGGGGCCGAGGGCCGCGACCACGCCCGAGATGTCGCTCCCCAGGATGAGCGGCGGCGTCCAGTTCGGCCGGAGCGCGGCCGGGACGTTCTCGAAGCCGCGCCGCGCGTACCAGTCCGGCGGGTTGACGCCCGCCGCGTGGACCCGTACCAGAACCTCACCCGGTCCGGGTTCGGGCCGGGGCACCTCCTCGTAGACCAGCTGCTCCGGCTCGCCGAAGGCGTGCAGTCGGACAGCTCGCATCGTTGCCGTTTGCATCGTTGCCGTACCCATGACCCTCCCCAAGTCCCGCTGCGGGCGCCCCGGTTAGGATCCGGAGCACTGCTCCGGATAGGGAAGCGGAGCAGTGCTCCGTTTGTCAACGGTAAGGTTCCGTCATGTCCATCGAGTCCCACCCCGGCAAGCCAGGTACGGCAAGCACCGACGCACAGAGCAACTCCCACCCCGGCAAGCCGCGTGCGGCACGCACCGACGCGCAGCGCAACCGTGAACGCATCCTGGAAGTGGCAGCGCAGGTCGTCGCTGAGCAGGGAACCCCGGCCTCCCTGCGGGACATCGCCCGGCGCGCCGACGTCGGCCTCGGCACGCTCTACCGGCACTTCGCGAACCGGGACGCCCTGCTGGAAGCCCTGCTGCACCAGCGCTTCACGCACCTTGCCGAACGGGCGGACGCACTGGCCGCGGCCGCCTCACCCGAGCGGGCACTGACGGAGTGGCTGTACGAGTTCACCGTCGGCGCCGGCGCCTACCAGGGCCTGCCGGCAACGCTGATGGCCACGCTGAACGACCCGCAATCACCCCTGCACGGCAGCTGTCTGACCATGCGTCAGGCCGGTGGCCGCTTGCTGCAGGCGGCCCAGGAATCAGGAAGGATCCGGCCGGACGTGGCCCCCATCGACCTGTTCGCACTGGCCAACGCCCTCAGCTGGATCGCCGACCAGGCCCCCACCCTCACGGAGCGCCGGGAGCACCTCTTCCGCCTGGTGGTGGACGGGTTGAGGCCGCGGTCCGAACAGGGCTGATCCACCACCGCGGCCGGTATACGTGCCGAAACTCCAGGCCGCGGACCCAAAGTCGAACGCGGCCGCACCCCCTCAGACGGCCGCGCCCCCCTCAGACGGCCCCCACTGGCAGTGATCGAATTGAGTACACGTACTCAGGTGTCGACGGTCGGGCTTGTCCATGCTGGGCGGCGAACGCAGGATCGCCTCGAGGGAGACTCATGGACCACGCCATACAGCTGCGCGCAGCCACGCCCAGTGATCACGACTGGATCCACGAGCTGCGGCATCGGGTGTACGCGGAAGAGCTCGGCCAGCATCCGGTGCATCCGTCCGGGCGATTGAGCGACGGACTCGACGGCGACAACGTGTATCTCGTGGCCACGCGCGGCGAGACGCGGATCGGCTTCGTCAGCCTCACCCCGCCGTGGGTCGGCCGCTACTCCCTCGACAAGTACCTGACGCGCGAGGAGCTGCCGGTCCTGACCGAGGAGGCTCCGTTCGAGATCCGTGTTCTGACCGTCGAGGAGCGCTGGCGGTCCACCGTGGCGGCGCCGCTCCTCATGTACGCGGCGCTGCGCTGGGTTGCGGCGCGGGGCGGCCGCGAAGTGGTGGCGATGGGGCGCACCGAACTGCTGGACATGTACCTCGCCGCAGGGTTGCGGCCGGTCGGGCGGACGATCCACTCGGGCGCGGTGTCGTTCGAAGTCCTCAGCGGCTCCGTGACCGAGCTGACGAGGACGGTCCGGGACCGTCATGGCCGGACCCTGGAGCGGCTGCGGACAGGCCTCGACTGGCGGCTCGACGTGCCCTTCGCACCGCGCGCGGACGGCTGCGAGCACGGCGGTGCCTTCTTCTCCGCGATCGGTACGGACTTCCGGACGCTGGCCCGCCGGCACGAGGTGGTCGGGGCCGATGTGCTGGACGCCTGGTTCCCGCCCTCCCCAGGGGTCCGCGCGGTCCTGTCGGAGGACCCCGGGTGGGCGGCCCGGACCTCGCCGCCGACGGGCGCGGAGGGGCTGCTCGCGGAGATCGCCCGCGTCCGTGGGCTGCCGGCGGACTCGCTCGTCGTCGGGGCGGGTTCGTCCGATCTGATCTTCCGGGCATTCGGTCGGTGGCTGACGCCCGAGAGCCGGGTACTGCTCCTGGATCCGAGCTACGGCGAGTACGCCCATGTCACCGAGCGGGTGATCGGCTGCCAGGTGGACCGGCTCAGGCTGCGCCGGGAGGACGGCTGGCTGCTCGATCCGGCCCGGCTCGCCGCCGCGACCGCGAGCGGGCGGTACGACCTCGTGGTGGTGGTCAACCCGAACAACCCGACCGGCCGCCACGCTCCCGCCGACGCGCTGCGCGCGGTGATCGAGGCCTCTCCCGCGCGGACCCGGTGGTGGATCGACGAGGCGTATCTGGGCTATGCCGATCCGGCGGAGTCACTGGCCGGGCTCGCCTCGGTCGATCCCCGGGTCGTGGTGTGCACGTCGCTTTCGAAGATGTACGCGCTGTCGGGAATGCGGGCCGCGTATCTGGTGGCCGACCCGGACACGGCCGGGGAGCTGCGCCGCTGGACGCCGCCGTGGCCCGTGAGCCTGCCGGCCCAGCTGGCCGCCGTGGCGGCGCTGCGCGACCCCGGGTACTACGCGGAACGCTGGGCGCACACCGCGGTGCTGCGGCGGGAGCTCGCCGCCGGACTCTCGGAGCTCGACGGCTTCTCCTCGGTCGACGAGTCGGTGGCGAACTTCCTCACCGTGACCCTGCCACCGGGTGGACCGAGCGCGGCCCGGCTGGTGCGTGAGTGCCGGCGCCACGACGTCTACCTGCGCGACCTGTCGCCGATGTCACCGGCGTACGAGGGGAGGACCGTCCGGATCGCCGTCCGCGACACGGCGGAGAACGCTCGGATCGTGGCGGCCTGCCGCAGCGCCCTGGACGTGCTGCGCGCGGAGACGACGGTGGCCACGCCGGTCAGGGCCGCGGCTTCTGTGCCGGCCGCCGGGGCCTCCCGGTGACGACGGTACCCGGTCTCGTCCCGTACCTCGGCGGGGCACTGGCGATCGGCGGGCTCGCGGTCGCGGCGACCCGGCGGCGTGAGCTGATGGTCCGCTGGTGCGTGTGGGCGCTCGGCGTCCCCCTGGTCACGGGCGCGTTCTGGCTCGGGGCGCCAGGGATCGCGGTGCTCGCAGCCGTGGTCGGGGTGGTCGCGGTGGTGGAGTTCGGCGGGCTGCTGCAGTCGGGCCCGCTGGACCGGACGGTGCTCGGTGCAGCGGTCGTCGGGCTCGTGCTGACCGCCTGGCTGGCCCCGGGGGAGATGCTTCGGGCCGCGGGGGTCGGGGCGCTCGCGATCGCCGGGGTGCCCCTGCTGTCGGGCGACGCCGAGCACGGGCTCCGCCGCCTGGGGGCCGGACTCCTCGGGCTCGTGTGGCTGGGCGTCCTGGCAGGCCTCGTCCCCTTGGGTGCGATGGGCCTCGTCCTGTTCGTGGCCGTGTCGATCGCCGACATCGTGGCGTACGCGGCTGGTCGCCGTCTCGGCGGCCCCCGGCTCTCCGCGCTGTCGCCCGCCAAACGGTGGAGCGGCACGCTGGCCGGGGCGGCCGCCGGTCTCCTGGCGCTCGCCGTGCTGTCGTCCCTGACGTGGCAGACGGCGGTGGCCGTGGCGGTCGGCGGGCCGCTCGGGGACCTGCTGGAGTCGATGGTCAAGCGGGGCGCCCGTGCGAAGGACGCCGGCCGTTGGCTTCCCGGCTCCGGCGGTCTGCTGGACCGCGTCGACTCCCTCCTCGTGGCCCTGGCGGTGCTGCTGGTGCTGGGGTAGGACCGCGTCCCCTGCGTGGTGAGGCGGAGGAGTCGCTTGAAGCACAGCAGATGGCTGCGAACTCGTCTCGGTTGCCGCCCCTGCCGCCCTTGCGGCTTCTGCCGCCCCTGCTGCCGAACGGGACGAGCACGCGGCGGCGGCGCCGGGGAACGGAGCGCGTCCCACGGACGGTTCACGGTCACCGACTGGCCTGCGGTTCGTGCAGGGCCGTGACGCTCCCGTCTTCCCGGGGGCTCGGGGGCGCGGTCTGTTCGCGGATGGCCTGAGCGAGGTCGTGCGGGTGTGTGAGCTGGGGGTGGTGCCCCGCGCCGTCGATCACTGTCACGGTGGCGTGGGGGAGTGCGTCCAGCAGGGACTGCCCGTCAGGGGTGAGGGGATCGCCGGAGCCGATGACGATGTGGACGCGCCCTGGGTACTGCCGCAGCTTGTCCCGGAGGTCCGCACGCCACGCCGAGCTCGTGGTGGCGGCCAGGAGCCGGGCGGTGGTGGCCGCGACGGTGCCGCGGCGAAGATCTGCGACGGCCGATTCGAGCGCGTACGCGTGGTCGGGGGTGCCGGTCAGCCGCTTGGCCAACGTGCTGGGAGTGATCCGGCGCAGGAGGCGGCGGGTCAGAGGCGTCCATGTCGCGCTGCGGGGCGGGGCAGCCTGGAGGAAGAACGGTGATACGAGCGTGAGCCGGTCCACCGCGTCGGGGTGGGCGGACGCGGCCTCGACGGCGGCCGCGGCGCCGATGGAGTGGCCCACCAGGTGACGGGCACCCGTCTCCGTCACCAGCGCGCTCGACCAGGATGCCCAGTCGTCGCGACGCCCGCTGCTCATGCCGAGGCCCGGGAGGTCGACAGCACGGGCGTCGTCGAGGGCTGTGACGACCGGCGCCCAGGTGTCGGCGTTGACCGGCAGGCCGGGCAGCACCACCGAAGGCGCGCCCTCCCCACCCAGTTCGAAGGTCCGCACTCCGCCCGTGGTGGTGAACCGCCTGTCACCTGCCGGGGCGTCGCCGAAACGGTGGGCTGCCATGTGGTCGGCCCAGCGACGGATCGTCGTGAGGGTGTCCGGCATCGTCAGCCCGTGCCGGGCGGCCAAGGCATCGGCCGAAGCGGTCGGGTAGCGGTCGGCCGACAGGAACGTCAGGGTCTCCGGATCGGACTGCGTGAGCCTGCGGGGAAGCCGCTTGAGCAGGGACACCGGAATCCGCGTCCGCGGCGCCCGGACGCCGTAGTGCTCGGCCACGAGCGTCAGCAGGTCGGGCAGCGCGGGCGTGTCGTCGTCCAGGACCCAGTAAGCGGTGTGCTCGGTGGCCGCGTCCGTCGGCAGCAGGGTCATGAACCGCGCGAGGTGGTCGGCCGCGACGACGGGAACGAACGTCCTTCCATCGCCCGGGAGAGCGGGGAGCGATCCCTGCCAGAGGTCCTTCATGGTCGAGGCGAGCCCGAGGTACTGGTCGGATTCCCCGGTGGCGCTGTCGCCGATGACGCTGGCCGGGTTGACGATGGACCACGGCACGCCCGACCGTGCTGCCGAGTCCTGGAAAACGGCGTCCGCCTCTGCTCTGGACGCCTCGTAGGCGCCCAGCGCCCGGTAGGTCTCACGTCGGTGTTCCTCGCTCCAGGGCGAGGGGTCCTGCCCGCCCACGCGGTACCCGGAGACCTGGACCAGGCGGCGCAGGTTCGGCAGCCGCGCCGCGAACTCGACGACCGCGCGCACGCTGTCGACGTTCGCGTGACGTGCCTCGTCCACCGACATCCCGAACCGGAAGGCACCGGCGCAGTTGTAGATCTCGGTGATGTCGTCGCAATCGCCGTCGATCAGTGCCGCCGTGGCGAAGTCCACCCGCAGGTCTGCCGGGGCCTGGTCGTGCCCGCGCCCGGCCAGCCACTGGGCGAGCCGCTGGTGGGACTCGTGGCTCCGCGCGGCCGCACTCACTCGTACGCCGGCCCGGCCGAGCGCGAGCACCACGTGGCGCCCGATGAAACCGCTCGCGCCCAGCACCAGTGCGTGCCGTTCCTCCGGGCTCATGCCGAGGCCCCCGTACCCTCTGCCAGGAGTACGGCGATCGCCTGGGCGGCGCATGTCAGCGGCTCGGTGGACCGCTGGGCACGCGACATGATGACCGCCCCCTCCACCATGCTGACCACGGCAGTCGCCAGAGCACGGGCGACGGTACGAGGCCGGCCGTGCGCGATGAGCAGTTCACTGAGCGGCGCGACCCACGACTCGAAGGCATCGGCGCAGGCGTCGCGCAGGCGCTCGCTCTGCGCGCCCATCTCCAGCGTCACCACGGAGACCGGGCATCCCAGCTGGAAGTCGCTGCCGTCGAGCATCCCGGCCAGTTCGTCGATCACACGGCCCAGCACTTCACCCACCGTGGCCGGACCCGTCGCCGAGCCGGCCACGAGAGAGCTGAACTGCGCGGCCGCAAGCTCGATGGCCTTCTCTCCCAATGCCTCCTTCCCCTGGGGGTAGTGGAAGTACAGCGACCCCTTCGGGGCGCCGGCGTGCTCCACCACCGCGTTGAGCCCCGTACCGCTGTATCCGTGCCGCTGGATCAACTCCAGCATCGACTCCGCGAGCCGCGAGCTGGTCTCGGCTCCCTTGGTTCCCACCATGATTGAAGAATAGACCGGTCTATATATTTTGCAAGAGTGTCGGTCAGACCGAGAGCACGGCAAGGTGGGTGCCGGAGCCGCAAGGGTGAATCGGCGAGATGTCCGCGGGCGCACCGGATTTGCTGCGCTCGTCGCGTCCTACGAGTGCCGGTAGCGCGGGCCGCCCAGCGGCGCACGGCCTGGCTCGCCGCCCCGCCGGTAGAACATCCCGTCGGGGCAGGCGGGGCCCGTGACCGGTGTGGTGTCTGGGTGCGGGCGACCGGAAGCGTCACCGCAGCCGAGCGGGTACGCAGCGGCGGAGCCCGAGGGCCCCGGCCGCGTACCCGCCAGGATGGCGTGTCAGATCTCGGCGAGCCGGTCCACCAGCAGGTCGAGCCTCGGCTGGGCGTCCTCGGGCAGCAGGCGGCCGGTTCGGGTCAGGGTGGCCAGGCCGTGCAGGGAGGCCCAGAACACCTCGGTGAACAGGCCCGGGTGGACGCCGTCGCCGGCGACCTCGGCCAGGGTCTCCATCAGCGCGGCGAAGGCGTCCTTCAGTGGTTCGGGGGTGTCCTCCCGCGCGTACGGCAGGCCGCCGTCGAGCAGGAACAGGGCGTCGTAGACGGCCGGGTGGCGCTCGGCGAAGTCGAGGTAGGCGCGGGCCAGGGCGGCGACCCGCCCGCGCGGGCTGTCCGCCGCGGAGGCCGCGGCCCGTATTGCCGCGGCCATCTCGGTGGCGCCCTCCAGAGCGACGGCGCCGATGATCTCCCGCTTGCCGCGGAAGTGGCTGTAGAGGACGGGCTGGCTGTATTCGATGCGCTCGGCGAGCCGGCGGGTGGTGACGGCGTCCCAGCCCTGCTGCTCGGCGAGTTCGCGGGCCATCGTCACGATGAGGCGCTCGCGCTCCGCCCGTTCGCGCTCTTTGCGTTCCTTTACCGACATACAGCGATCCTAGCACCGCTAGACAATCGAGCGGGAGTAGCGCTAGCGTTGCCTCGTCAGCTAGCAATGCTAGTTCCTCGGGAGGGATCGTCATGCTCAACGCACTCGAGATCGTCACCACCGTGATCGTCGGCCTGATGGTGGGGGTGGAGTTCTCCGTCGCCTTCATCATGAACCGGATCCTGGACGCGCTCCCCGAGGACGCCGGCCAGCTCGGCCACGCCCACGGCGGCCGGATGCTGGGCGCCCTGATGCCGTTCTGGTACATCGGCTCGCTGGTCCTCGCCGCGGTCTGGGCCGTCGCCGGATGGCAGCACGACGGCGCCGGACTCGTCGTCACCGCCGCCGGCCTGCTGATCGTCAGCGTGGTCATGTCGGTGCTGCTGCTGGTCCCGATCAACAACCGGAACAAGACCTGGACCCCCGAGACCCGTCCGGCCGACTGGAAGCAGCAGCTGCAGCGCTGGAACCGCTACCACTACCTCCGGGTCGCCGTCATCATCGCCGCCTTCACCCTGCTGGTCACCGCCCTCGCCTGACACCAATGCCGCCCGGGTTCACCAAGCCGACGAAGACTCGCAGGGAGAGAACAACGTTGCTGAAGAAGATCAACACCGTCCTGGCCGCCGCCTTCATCCTCTTCATCCTCTGGTTCGGGACGGAGTACATCCTGAGCCCGGAGACGACGGCGCCGGGCTACGGCCTGCCGAGCTGGCCGTCCGGCGACGGCGACGGCTTCCTGGTCATCAAGGGAATCCGCGACGTCGTCATGGCCCTCGTCCTGGGGGCCCTGCTGGTGACGGGCCACCGCCGGGCGCTGGGCTTGGCGCTGCTGGTGGAGGCCCTCGCCGCGTACGGCGACATGGCCAACGTGCTGGCTCATCACGGCTCCATTGCCACCGCGCTCGGCGTGCACTGCCTTACCGCGACACTGATGGTGGTCAACGGCCTGCTGATCCTGCACGAGACCCGAAACGCCGCGGCCGCCGCGAAAACCCCCACCCCGCAGCGCGCCTAGCGCGGATCGGGCCGCGATCAATCCGGGGGCTGGCGGGCAGTGGCGGGAGAGTCACAGCGAGTCCGGTGCTTGGTCAACCGCCTCCCACCGCTTCCGCCAGTGGCGCGGAACGCCTCAAAAGGAACCGCGCTGTGGCGGCGAGAAGGGACAGACTCGCGGCCCTCGACGGATCCATGCTCCTCACAGCAGCGACCAGCACCGCCAGAAAGGGTGGGTGCAGGGCCAAGGGAGTGGGGCGGTTCAGGGGCTGATGGCGTGTTCGGTGAACTGGCCACAGGAATGGAACCCCAGGCGACGGTAGACCGGCTCGCCGGCGGCCGACGCCTGCAGGACCGCGATGCGGTGGTCCAGCTCGCGGGCCGTGCGGAGTGCGGCGAGCGTGATGGCGCCGCCGTAGCCGCGTCGGCGGTGGGCGGCCAGGGTCGAGATGTTGTAGATACCGGCGACTCCCGCGTGGCGAAACACTTCAGCGGAGCAGACCGGACGGCCGTCCACGTAGCCGACGAGATACCGGGCCGGGCAGTTCGAGGCCAGTGCCTGCGGGGCGGCCTGGGCGAAGAAGCGGCTGACGGTGTCTGCGGGCGGGTCCCAGTTCGCGGCGAGTACCGCGGCGTAGTCGGCGAGTTGTCCGGGCGTGGCCACGCGCTGGATGTCCAGTCCCTCGGCGGCGGGCGGTGGCAGGGTGTCGTCCAGTTCGGCCCACATCGCCGTCTCGCGTTCGGACGCCGGCAGACCGGCCGCCGTCAGGCGGGTGCTGAGGTCCACTGGTGTCGAGGCGGGCCCCACCCACCAGGAGAAGCGGCGGCCGGTGCGAGCCAGCGTCCCAGCGGTCTCGGTGATACGTGCCGTGGCATCGGCGGAGGTGAAGCGGGCCGCAGCAACGATGTTGAACGTGTCGTCGTCCAGGCCGCTGTCCGCGACCACGAGGTCACCAGCATCTGTGACGCTCGCACCAGTCATGCTCCGGTGCAGGTGGCAGGCGTGTTCCGCCAGGTTCCGTTCCATCCTGTCCATCAAGTCGGCTTCATCGGGGAAAAGATCATTCATAGTGATTGATCCCAGCACGACTGGACGTGGATCGCATGCGATTTCGGGTCGCCGCCGCCGGTGGCGTGGGAGCATTTCGTCATGCGCCTGGTAGCTGACGGAGCCACGCCTACCTCGCGGTTGGTACTGGTGAAGGACTTCGAGACCGATGACGGATACGCCTTCGAACTGGCGGGCCCGATCTTCCTGGCTGCCAGTGATCGAATCGCTTTCGAAGGCGGCAGGCTTGTCGTCGTGCGGGCCGTTGGAGAGCGACTGTCGCCGGTCGGCGACTGGTCCACTCGCTGCGGGCCCGGATCTCTACGCCGCCGGTAGAAGCCGCTCCTCGAACGGTACGTGGCGAACGGTACGTAGCGAGCGGTACACACGAACTGGCTGTCCGCCGGTAGCACTTTAACGAAAGACCCTAGGTGTACGGCGGGCCGATGACCGCCTGGCCGATCTGCTCGGCCAGCCAGGCGGCGTACTGCTGCGCGCCAGGGGTCCGGTGGACACTCACGTACACAGTGTGTGTGCTGACTTCCCGGTTGGCTTCAGTGGCGTCGCAGTTGAACACCAAGGTGACCCCGTCGTGTTCGACCCGACCGCCGTACCCGCGCTCCGGTACCTCCGGCCAGATCACCTGGTCCCAGCGGATCGAGCCGTAGTTCGCGTCCACCAAGGTGGTGAACCTGTCTTCGACGCTACCGACGGGCCGGTCCAGCATTGAGGCCCAGAGCGGGAGTAGGGAAACGAGGTCATCCGTATCCTCGGAGAGTTCGGACGCATGAAATTCGAAACGCAGTTCCGCCCGCTCGGCAGGCTCCCTTGCCCAGAAGTCGTCGTTCTCCGTGCGGAACCAAGCGTCCGGAAGCGCCCGGCGTATCCGCAGTACCTCAGCGATCGTGCAGAGCTCCGCGTCCACCGACACCTGGGCGTACTCCCGCTCGCCCAGCGCGAGGAGCCGACGCGCCGTGCCAAGGGCCGCTGCCGGGTCGGACGTGCGGAAGACGGGATAGGAGACGCTGTTGGACATGTTGGCACCCTGTCACACGCTGACGTCGGCCGACATCCGCGTTTCGGCGGCACCCGGTTTCACTCCTTGCCGTCCGCTACGAAGCGACTGTGCTGGTCGCAGCCATCAGCGAATGGCTGCGACCAGCACTTTCACAACATCCCTAGGCCCCGGTCGCATCGGTGGCTTCTTCCTTACGTGGGATGCGTCAACAGGCCCTGGTGTCGGCAGGCCCTCCCATCGAAGGTCAGTGGTCTTCGACGGGAGGGCGGTGCGGATGAGACGAGGGCTACGCCTCAAGCTCCTGCGAGTCGCCCGACTCGTCGGTCCCACTGGGCGTGTCCACGGCGTCGACGCCGACCTCGCTCTCATCGATCGGCGCGATCCGGTCTCCCGGGCGGGCTCCGTCCATGCTGTCCTCCTCCTGTGATCGCGCGTGGGTGCGCTCGGTGGTCGCCGCTGGAACCCTGCTGGTTCATGAGGGGCGGCGCAGCTGCTCGGCCGACATCCGGAACAGCAGGACGTCGGCGCGGACGCCGCGTTCCGGGCGTCGCAGGTGGCCACGATCCGTTTCACCCCTGTGGCGAAGAGATGGTCCGCCACAGCGGCCATCGCCTCGGTGGCGTAGCCCCGGTGTCGCATGTCCGGCGCCAGCGTGATGCCCACCCTTGCCCCGTGACGGCCGGACTCGGTCTCGACATGGAGATCACCGATCAAGCCGGGCCGCTGGTTCTGCTCGATGGCGTACTGGAAGAAGCCGGGCCCGTCGGGATGCTCCGCGCGGAATCCGGCAACGATCGCCTCTGCCTCCGCTTGGTCGATCGGCGAGCGCCAGGTCTGTTGACTTCCGCTCCCCGCCCTAAAGGGCGGGGATTCCTACCACGGTCGTCTGACCGTCTCGGTGGGTTCCTGTTTCTCCGCGCTGTGCCGGGACGAGTCCCGGTCTTACCCGCGCTCCGCAGGCTGATACCGCCAGTCCGGCGGCCTTGGCGACGTTGACCGCCGCGTTGATGTCCCGGTCAAGGACGGTTCCGCAGGACCCGCACGTCCACACACGGACACTGAGGGGCTTGGGGCCGTCCTTGACGCCGCAGGCCGAGCAGACCTGTGACGTGGGCTCGAACCGGCCGACGCGCACGAATGTACGCCCGTACCGGGTGGCCTTGTACTCCAGCATGGTTGTGAACGCCGACCATCCGGCGTCGTGCACGGACTTCGCGAGGCGGGTGCGGGCGAGTCCCTTGACCGCCAGGTTTTCCACTGCAACCGCTTGATTCTCGCGGATGATCTTCGTGGAGAGCTGGTGGTGGAACTCGCGCCGCGCATCGGCGGTCCGTGCGTGGGCGCGGGCGGCCTTGATGCGGGCCTTAGCCCGGTTCGCCGATCCCTTCGTCTTACGGCTGAGGTTCTGCTGCGCCTTCTTCAGCTTCTTCTCGGCCCGGCGCAGGAAGCGCGGGGACTCGATCTTCGTTCCGTCCGAGAGGATCGCGAAGTGCGTCAGGCCCAGGTCGATGCCGACCACGCTGTCCGTGACGGGCAGCGACTCGGGTTCGGTCTCGACTACGAACGAACAGAAGTACCGTCCGGCCGCGTCCTTGACCACGGTCACCGTGGACGGCGTGGAGGGAAGGGCTCGGGACCACTTCACCCGCACCTCCCCGATCTTCGGGAGCCGCAGGTCACCCCCGGTCGTGATCGTGTGAAGCTCGAGGCGGGTGACACCTGTCAGCCGGGACGACAGCGCAGCCCCCAGACGCCATGGGGTCAAGGAACGATGAGGACCTTCCCTCGGATCTGGCCGGCCTCGCTGAGGCGATGGACGTCGGCGAGGTCGGCCAGTGGACGTGAGTCGCTGATGTCGATGCCGAGCGTGGCCGCGTCGACGAGTTCCGCGAGGGCCGCGAGATGCGCGACATCGTTGCGTGCGACGATGTGCTTCGCGTTCACCCCAGTGCCGTAAGCCGGCTCGATCGGGGTCGCGATGGAGATGATCCTCCCGCCCGGGCGTACCAGGGGCGCCAGAGCTGCGGCGTCCAGCGGGCTCAGCGGGACCAGATTGAGCAGAGTGTCCACCTGGCCGTCCAGAGCGACACCCACCGGCCCGGCGGTGTAGTCGATCACTTGGTCCGCCCCCTGCCGCAGAACCGCCGCAGTGCTGCGCGTACTGGCCGTGGCGATCACCTCAGCCCCCGCGTGCGCGGCCAGCTGCGTCACGAAACCTCCGACGCCGCCGCCCGCACCGTTGACCAGCACGCGATGACCAGCGGCCACCTTCCCGTGCTCGAACACTGCCTGCCAGGCCGTCAGGCCCGCCACGGGAAGGGCCGCAGCGCTGGCGAGAGGGACGGACGCCGGCGCCGCGACAAGTAGGGCGGCGGGCGCCCGGACGTACTCGGCAGCCGCACCCCCGCTGTCGAGCCGCCCGATGACCCGGTCGCCGACAGCGAAGCCATCGGCTCCCGCACCGATCTCGACCACCGTGCCGGCGACGTCCCAGCCGAGGGTGAAGGGCAAGTCCACGGGGAGGAACGCCTGCAGCATTCCGGCTCGCAGAGCGGCCTCGGTCGGATTGAACGACGTCGCGGCGACACGGACGAGTACTTCACCGAAGCCGGGCCGCGGACGGGGAACGGAGTCGTAGCGGATCACGGAGGTATCGCCGTACTCGTGGATACGCGCGGTCTTCATCATCGTCATGCCGCGAATCTACGGACCGCACAGGGAGACGATCCATGCGTCAGAGTGCCCAGTTGATGCGCGTGCGTCTCGCGCCCGTACTCTCGGTCCCATGGATGTGCTCAGCGACGTGGTCGCGGTGACGCGGACCGGCCGGCCCCGATCGGCGCAGGTGCGGTGGCATGCGCCGTGGGGACAGGAGTTCGCCTCCGTCCCCGGGTCGGCGGGCTTCCAGGTGATCCTTCAGGGTTCCTGTTGGCTCCTGCGCGCGGATGCACAGCCCATCCAACTGGACGCGGGCGACGTCGTGTTCCTTCCCCACGGCAGCGGGCACACGCTGGCCGACAGCCCCGGAACCGCGCTGACAGCCCCTGCCTGCGGGCCGCCCGACGACCACGAGCCGGACAACGCCTACGCCTCGGACAGCGTCGACCGGAGCGGAGAAGGCGGCCCGGTCACCGTCGTGCTCTGCGGGGCCTACCAGCTCGACCCGTCCCGCACGCACCCGCTGCTGCTGACACTCCCGGACCTGATCCACTTGCCCGCACACGAGGACCGCCACCCCGAGTTGCGCTCGGCCGTGGGGCTTCTGGCCGCCGAGCTGGAGAACCCGCGCCTGGGCACGAGCGCCATCGTCCCCGCGCTCCTGGACACTCTTCTGCTGTACATCCTGCGCGTCTGGTTCAAGGAACAGCCCTCCCGAGGAGACACCACGGGATGGGCTGCCGCGCTGAACGACCCGCCGGTCACCGCCGCCCTCCACGCCATCCACCGTGACCCGGCGGCTCCCTGGACCGTGGCGACACTCGCCGCGGAAGCCGGGCTCTCGCGAGCACCCTTCGCGAGACGCTTCGCCATGCTGATCGGCCGACCGCCCCTCGGCTACCTGACCTGGTGGCGGATGACCACGGCCGCGCGCTTGCTCCGCACATCAGACGCACCGTTGAGATCCGTCGCCACCCAGGTGGGCTACGCATCCGAGTTCGCCTTCGCCAACGCGTTCAAACGCACGCACGGGACCGCACCCGGCGCCTACCGGCGGAAGAACTGATCCGGAGCGGCAGCACCGGGCACCCTCGGCCGTACGTGACCGGGGGAGAGGGACTTCGAGTGAAGGATCAACGTTCTGGAGGGGGTGGCGGCGGCGGAGGGTTTCCTGGAGAAGTCGAGTTCTCCGGGTGACGGACGTCGCCGCTGCCGAGCATGACGTGGGCCCGCACCCGCATCGGCTCGTCGTCGCGCCGGGAGAGCACGACCAGCTCGTCGACCCGGGCCGCCATGGGCCCGAGGAGTTCCTCCACCTTGCGAGCGAGGAGATGCGGGTCCTGGGTACGGCCGAGGGACAGGTGCGGGGTGAAGCCGTGAGAGCGGGATCCGCACAGCGGGAAGCGGAGCTCCAGGGACTCCCGCATCCGTGACCAGGGCTCTTGGTCGGCGGCGGCAGGGTCGAGCCAGACGGTGGCGTCCTCGCGGTGGCCGAACCAGTGGACGCCCGCCAGGCGGGCGGTGAACGGCGGCGTCTCGGCGAGCGCCGCGGCGACCAGTGGCAGGGCCCGGGCGAACTCGGCCTCGGGGACGAAACCGAAGAGCACGTTGACGTGCGGCGGCCAGCGGCGGATCTGCCGGTCGTGTTCGCGGCGAATGTGCTGGATCGGCGGCCACAGCTGCTCCGGGGGCAGCCAGGCGACGGCGCTGCGGTTCGTCGGCGGGACGACGAGGATGTCGCTGGGCGCCGGGGCCGGCACGTGACCGACCTGCCCGGCGAGGGTCTCATCGAGCCGGTCGACGCCGGAGACGCGGTCCCAGACGACCTTGCCGTCCGCCTCGAAGAACACCACCCGGTGCCAGGGGATCTCCCCGCCGGGTACGAAGTCGCCGAGCAGGACGCGCTTCGGCGGGGCGCCGCGCTCCGCGATCCCCATCACGAACCGCTCGGGATCGAATCGCGGATCCCAGAGCACACGGTGGTAGATCTCGTCGCTGGTGTGCACGTCAGCACCTGCTCTCGACTCTCAGGGTGCCGCGCGCCGCGCCGACCCTGCAAGCCGGCCGGCACGTGGCCCTGCCGACGGGGTCTCGTTGGTCTGCGTGGACCGGATCGAGTGAGACGGCTGGGGCCGGCGGCTTCCTGCGTACGAGAGGGCCGGGCTCTTCTTCGACGGCGTGACTCCCGCTGGGTCACGTGTCACAGCGCCAATCTCATGCATGGAAGGCCATGCAATATTCGTCTGCATGACGATAAACGTCGGGGGTGCGCAGGCCGCCACAAACGCCATGGCTGCCAAGCTCGACTCCCCGCCTCCGCCGGGATGCCCCCGCATGGCCTCGCCGCCTCTCCCACATGGCGTCCTCCCCGGTGACGCATGGGCAGTGGCCCGCACCCAGCTCACGGGCGAACCGCGCGAACGTGGTCGGCCGAGAGATGCAGTTCGTACGGCAGGCAGCAGTCGGAGCAGAGGGTAGCGACGAGGGTTCCGCAGGCGCACTGTTGGTTCATTCCGCCGGTCGGGGTCGCTCCGCAGCAGGCGGGGGATGCGTGCCGCAGCTCCAGGCCACGTGCATCGTCCGGGTTGATGACGATGTTGCCTCGTGGGCCCTGCGACACCAACGGCTTCCCGTCCACGTTCCAGTGCTCCCCATGGCGCGGCATCACAGGCCCGGGCACCGCAGCGACGACCAAGGGCGCACCGTACGGCTCCGTCTCGACCGCATAGCAGCCCGACGGCACAGTCGCCGGCGACGGGCCCGGCTCATCCGCTTCCCACCACGCGTAGTACGGAGCCTCGGGAACAGCAGGCAGCCGTATGAGCGGCCCCGTCAGCGCGACTCCACATGTCGCGCACACGAACACCACCGCTTCGGCCTCCATCGCCTCGGAGATGCTGCCGTGATCTTGATCTTGCTGATCGTGCATGCGCTGACGGTACGCGGCAAGCTGTCAGCCTGCACGACCCGCCCTTATGGGGCAGCGCATGACCCCCTCGGCGGGCGGGAGACCGCCCCCACCTGCTCAGGCTGACGACGCGGACTTCGTCATCCATTCAGCCACCACACGACTCAAGACCCGCGCGCTGCACCACTGCTTGCCCTGGCACAACCGGAACGCACGCCGTCCAGGACTTCCGGCCGCGCGTTTTCTCAACCGGCGGTCTCAACTGCCGACCCCGTGATCGTCTCCGCGGTCCAGCCGAGCGGCCTCATCCCGGGCAACGGCCCGTCAGGGTGTTTCGGGCTTGCGGGCCAGCAGGCAGGCGTGCGGTCTGTTCGCCAGCCCGCCGGGCTCCTGCTCCAGCCTCGCGGTGACGACGAGCCCGGCCTGTTCCAGCAGGTCGACCAAGCGGTCGAGGGGCAGGAGGTACGACTCGTAGGACACCGGGCGACCGTAGCCGTGGGTCGGCTGCAGCCGCTCATCGCCGACGTAGTCTCCCCAGAGTAGGTAGCCGCCGGGCGCGGGTGACGGCGTCGGCGTGGGTGGCGATGGCGCTCTCGGTGACGGTGATCTTCACTTCGTAGGGCATCAGTCGGCCTCCAGCTCCTCGATTAGGCACCCGGTCTCGAAGGCGATGGAGTCGTCCTCGGATGCCAGGTCGGACTCCCAGGCGGTGCCGATGTAGACGCCGGGGCCGCTGACGTGGTACTGGTCGATGGTCGGGTATTCGGCGGTCGTGAACGGGCCGGCCAGGATCTTCAGGCGGTTGTCGTCGTAGTAGACGACGTCGCCCTCTTTGAAGTGGCTCACGACTCGATCGCCCGCTTCAGGATGAGCTTCACGTCCTCGACGGTGCGCTCGGGGGCGTCGTTCCATATCCAGGGAGCGGCATCTCCGCACTCCTGCTCGACGGTGCGGCAAAGCGTTTCCCACGCCCCGCCGGTCGGGGTGGACGCCCAGTAGGGGTACTCCTCCTCGGTGTCTCCGTATCCGCAGGCGGCGCGGAACGCGCCTTCGAGGCAGACCTTGCCGTCGGCCTGCTGCATCGTTCCCTGGCACCAGCCGCGCGCTTCGAGGATGTTGTAGGTGTCTTCGAGGATCTTCTTCGCTTCGGGGTCCATAACTGATCAATTCCTTCGCGGGTTAGGGTGCGCGGGTGAGAGTGGAACTGCGCCGCGAGTCGTACGCGATCTCGTACGGGGCCCTGGAGTGGCTGATCGTCGCCGATGCCTGGAGGACTGGGGCCTGTGCGAGGCGTGGCCGGAGGGGCACGACAACGAGCGCCGGGCGGTGGCCGCCTGGGCGCGGGGCGTCTACGGCGCCGCGATCTCGGCCCGGCAGAAGTTCACGCTGCCCATGCCTCGCGACTGGACGGTGTGGCTGTGGCGGGTCCTCGCCGAGGCCCGGCGCCGGGACGACCAGTTCCCGTGGCGATGACGCCGTCACTGACGGGGCAGATCAGGTCGCAGAATCGGCGTCGATGACGAGGGCGTCGCGTGGGTCAGCGGAGTAGGCCGAGTAAGGGCGGGTGGTGGGCGGTCAGCCGGTTCCTCTGGTCGGGTGGCGGTTTAGATCGGGAGGGCGCATGGTGTTGCGGGGGCCTACTGCACAGGTGGTCGGCATGAACTACCGAAGCCTCGAAGAGATCGCTGACGAGATGCGCACGGCAGAGGAAGGCATCCAGCTAAAGAATGGAATCGTCGAGCGCGTCGTCGAAGAGGAGCAGCGGCGACGGAAGCTCCTCACGCAGAGGGAAGATATTCGAGGCCCTGGCGTCTTTGTCCCGCTGCCGATATGGCACTGGATGGGCTATTATCGCGATCCGCGTGACGTTGCCAGGATCGCCACGAACTATCCCTCCGCTGGGCCTGGCGAACTCGTAGTGAGCACACATCACTTCGACGACCACGGCATCGTAGTTGGCCTGTACGCCACATGGATGTACTACGCCCCCCGCTCGTTGTAGCCGGGAGGACCGCGATCAGGCGACGAGCGGTGTAACCCAGACACGCCCCACGTGTGTTCGGCATGATGTGCCGGTGGGTGGACTGTGGAAGTACTTCGAAGAGAACAACGAGATCTTCGCCGCGCTGGTGGCCTTCCTCGCCATCGGCGGCGGCCTCCTCGGCAGCGTCATCGGCGCGAAGATCCAGGCGAACGGTGGTCGGGACCAGGCGGCGGCGGCCAGGGAGGCGGCGCAGATCGCTGCCGAGGCGCAGCGTGTGGCTGCCCTATGGACGGTGCGGCAGGTCTTGGCGGCGGATTACATTCATCAGACTCGTGTAGTCGTTGAGGCAACGAAGAAACTGTTCAAGGAAGACGATGAGGATGGCCATCTGCGTAGCCAACTGGACGAAGATTGGCTCACGTTGATGCAGAAGCGGGCTGGGTTGGAATTGACTGCGACGCTCCCAGTGGTCGACGTTCTAAAGGAGGTGAATGAGACCATGGCGGCGTTCGTGAAGGTTGGCCTTGAGCATGGGCAGGAGGTCTATGCGCAAACCTATCTGACACGCCTTCGTGGTGATCGAGTTTCGCAAGGCGCCACATCGGCCATAGTCGCGTTGCTTGGCTATCAGGGATCCTCAAGCGCTGGCCGGGTTGACGCTATGCGTGCCGCTGCGACACGGCTTCAGGCAGTCACACCCACGCTTTCGGATGCGCGCATAAATGCGCTCCTGTCCTACTACGCGCGTCCTGAAGATTGTGCTCCGATGAATATAGGGAGGCGCATCTCCGCGTCCAACACGCGAGTGGTGAACTGATCGTGGCCACGCGCGAGATGCTGAGGGCCAACGACGACGTCGCCCCGACGGTGCCGCAGCAGCGCCGGCGGCTGTGGCGGCGGGTGGCGTAGGTCGCGAACGAACCTGTGGTGCGCGCCCGTGCGGCCCCAGTAGGGTGGCGTCAGCCCACGCCGATATGGCGTGCGTGGGCGAGGCCCGGCGCCCAGGGGTATCCCGGGGGCAGTACCGTCGGGCCGCCCTTCTTCTCCGCGGTTCACACCCGCCCCCCGGGCAGGGCGGCGGGTGGGCGGGTGTCGGGGTCGGACACTTCGACACGACAGTTACGTCCCGGCCGGCCCTTGAAGGTGACGGTGACGGTGTTGTCGTCCTCGGCCCATACGGTGGACCGGAACGGCTGGCCGTCGTCCTCGGCCCACACGGTGACGGTGATGTCCTGCCTGCCCAGGTTGTGACGGATCGTCATTGCCTCGTCGGCGACCGCAGTCCGCCGTTCTGTCGCATGCTTTCGCCGGTTGTCGCTGTCGGGCACCGGTACCTCCTCGTTAGTCCCAGAAAGAGCCGAACTTGTCGGCGAAGCGGTGCATGGCGGCGACGGCGTCGGTGTAGGCGGCGGCGTCCTCGTCATAGGTGGCGTCGGGGTCGCCGTCGCCGTACCGGTGGAGGGGGCCGGCGACACTGTCGAGGTAGGCGTCCCACTCGGCCTCGGTCATGTCGACGGGGCGGCCGTGCCTGACCTTCCTCAGGTGGTCGCAGGCGTCGGCGATGACGCCGGCGATGTAGAGGTCGAAACCCCAGGCGTCCATGTAGCTGAAGCCGCGCCGCGCCCTCTCCCAGCGGTGCCGGGGCTGCCGCTTCAGCCAGCGCCAGGCCTTCCCGGTACGGCGCCGGAGTCCGTACCAGCGGGACAGCCACGGATGGTCGCGCCGCCACTGCTCGGCCTCGGCCACGAGCTTGTTGAGGTGTTCGGTCACGTCGGAACCTCCTCCCCGCCGGCGCGGTTCGCGAGGCTCCCGGACCAGGTGTGGTCCATCCCCGAGGGGTAGGCCTCCCGTATCCAGCCGTGGGCGTAGGGGATGCCTGTGACGGGGTGGGTGTCGACGTGGGTGACGGTGAAGGTCTTGGCGACGCCGACGCGCCGGTACGTCTTCCCCTCCTCGAAGAATGTCGGCTTCGGCGGCTTCAGCAGGAAGGTGTAGCCGACGCCTCCGCTGTCGAATTTGGTACGACGCTGGGACTTCACTTCCTCCTCCGGGATCACTCGCCCGTCGACGACGAGGACGGTGCCGGTGGCGGGGACGGTGACGGTGTCGGCGACGGGTTCGCAGGGGGTGCCGAGGCGGCAGTCGAGGGTTTCATTGTGTTCGCCGGCGTGTACTCCAGCGGGGTAGTAGCCCTTCATGCGGCGGCGGGGCACGTGCTTCTCCTCGACGGGTTCGCAGTCGGACCGGTTACTGGCACATGGCGGCCTCGTCATGCTCCTCGCGGTGGTAGCTGTTCATGCGACTGGGGTTGGCCTGCATACGTCTGGACACGGGGGCTCCTTCGGAGCGGTAGGCGAATGCCTCGTCCGGCGCATCAGCTGGGAAGGGCTATGCGGATAGGCATCGTGATCGAGTAGTCGCGGGTATCCGGTCGTCACCTGAGCTGCACGTTTGCCGAGACGTGCTCAGGACCAGTGCATTGGTGCTCCTACAAGCACGAGTCGCTGACCAGGGGCATGCGCCCCCCTGTGCTCCGGCACACCGATCGATGTCCTGGTGCGGATAGCTACGATCGGCGGCACTGGCTCTGAACGGCCACCTCATCCCACCTCAGAGAGAGGGCATTTCCATGCCCAAGCGCACTGCCACGCCCGAGGTCAGCACGCAGCCGCTCATCGAACTCCGCATGGGTGGAGTGCACTTGACGGTACAGCGCGTCCCCGGATGGCTCATCAGCCTGATCACCATGGTCGGCGGAGCCGCCGGGGTCTCGTTGTGGTCGCAGCGGTAGGCCCTCCTCCCAGGGGGCGACCTCGGTCACGACTGCTCCGTCCAGTCCTCGTTCGTCCACTCGTACTTGTGCAGCGGGTACCAGAGGCCAATTCCGGTGTCGTTCCGGCCGCCCTTGGTGCTGGTAATGCGCCCGAACGCGACCAGGTTGCCGTCGCCATCCTTCTCGACCGCGGTGCAGTCGAAGCGCTCCATGACCGTGTAGGCCTGGGCGCGGATACTCCAGTCGGCGAACCGCTCGTACGTCTTGCCCGGCTCGAAGAACGTCGGCTTCGGCGGCTCGATCGTGAACTTGTACTCCACCGTCCAGTGCGTGTCGCTCGGCTTCTGCCTGTACTGCTGCCGGACCGGCTTCACTTCCTGCACGACGCCGTCGACGACGAGGACGGTGCCGGTGGCGGGGACGGTGACGGTGTTGGCGATGGGGGTGCAGGCTGGCCTCTGTTTACAGCCGGGCGTCTCGTCGTGTTCTTCGAAGTGGAGGCGTGAGAACGAGGTTGGGTACTTGCATTCGCGCCGGTATTGTTCGTTGGCTTGCATGCGTCGGGTCATGGGTGTGCTCGTATCTTCTGTCGGTGGCAGGTGAGTTGGTGGTCGCGGATGGCGGCGCACTCGTAGCCGAGGTATTCCGCGGGGATGTCGTGGGACCAGCCGCAGGGGCACTCGGCCGGTACCGCCAGTACCGGACGCCCCGGTATCCCTGGACGCGGATCTTCACCGTGCCGCCCCTGTCGGGTGGGCGACGTTCTGGATCCAGGCGTGGGCCTCGGCCGTGGTCATCGCCATCGACCAGGTGATGTCCTGGTTGAAGCCGTACGCCCAATCGCACTGGTGGCAGGCGGCGACGTAGAACCAGCGCCGGCGGACCTTGTCCCACAGGCCGAAGACGTGGGGCTTGTCTGCCATCGAGGTTCTCCCTTCGAAACGGACTCGACACCGCGGGCGGTTCAGCCTCAGACGGAGGCGGGAAGATGCGCCCGATCCGGTGGAACGTACGACCAGTCTTGGTTCAAGTAGGTCTTGTCGACGATGAGTTACAGCCCTCTACCTATGCGATCATGATCATCGATTTCCGGCCGCTCGCCGGATCTCTCTCATCGATCGCAGGGGACCATGAAACTCACCGCGTTTGCCCGGGCCAGGCACGGGCTGCTTGTTCTTACCGCCTCTTTGGGTCTCATCCTCGGCCTCTCGGCCACGCCGGCCCAGGCCGCATCTCCGTCTTGGTACTACCTCGCCACCGTCACGATCCGCCCTGACCACAACCCCGACCATGACAAGTGCCTTGAGGTGGCGGACTGGAGCACGGCGAACGGCGCCGCTGTGCGTCAGTGGACCTGCACCGGCGGAGCCAACCAGCAGTGGCAGCGGTGGTGGTGGTCGGGCAACCCCGAAGGCTCGTACTACTACGTGAACGTGCACAGCGGAAAGTGTCTGGAGATCGGCGGTTGGGCGACCAATGACGGTGCCACGGCCAATCAGTGGGACTGTCACTACGGCCTTAACCAGCTCTTCTATAGCGGGCTTTATGGCAATCGTCTCGCCACGGAGGCTGCATACGTCCCGAACAAGTGCCTGGAGATAGCCGACTGGAGCCGTGAGAACGGCGCTCCCGCGCGTCTGTGGACGTGCCACTATGGCGACAACCAGGGCTACAGCATCACCGCCGTCTGACAGGCATCCTGGCGGACGCCGAGCCCCATGGCCGGCGTCCGCCCGCTCCAGCTCCTGATTCATCAGCGCTGGTCTTGAGCAGCTCGCGGAGCTTCTCATCCGTCTCGTCGCGCCCATGACCCTCAACGAGGGCCTTCCGGGTCTTCCCGTCGCGGACGATGATCTCGGCGGCCTTCCGATACACCTCGGCCTTGTTGATGGTCATGGGATATCCCCTTCCTCTACAGGGAGTTGCCGATTACCGGCGTCGGTGTCGTCGTCCTCGCAGAGGCCGCACTTGCGGCAGACGCATCAGCACCAGGAGTCGTCTTCGGGGTCGCCACACAGCTCACTCGCCCCGGACATGGGCATCGCACTCGGCGGCCCTGAAATGCAGGGCCATCTTCTCTTCCCAGTCAGCCGAGAGATTCCAGGCGAGCTTGACGCTCGTCCACTCGCGCACGTACTGGCAGCGGTTCACGGACGGCATCCAGTCGAAGGGGTCCTTGTCGGACTTCACCCCCTGATCGAGCCTGTCGTTCCCGGCCGTGCTCGCACACTCCGGATCGACGACGGCGTCCTTGGCCGGGCCGGGCCGGGCCGGTGTCGCCGAGCCCGCGCACGAGTACGGCGACGGCTCCTGCCCCCGCAAGCTGCACGCTGGCTGTCGCTGCTGGCCGCGGGTAGCGGCCGGCAGCCACGGAAGGCGGAAGGGAACGCCGGATTAGGCAAGTTGAGGTGTGGTCAGGCATGATCAGATTCGACCTAGAGCATGCAATTTGTGCCAGTATATTTACCCTGGGGGATCCTTGCGTTTCAAGAGCAGTCTCGTCGCCAGCGCCGCGGCTCTGGCCGCCGTCGTCACTCCGCTCCTCGCCAGCCCCGCGGCCGCGGCGTCCGGCACCGAGCAAACGGTCTCGACCAACTGGTACTACGGGCGGATGGTCATCGGCTGGCGGATCAACCCCTACCGTCTCGACCCGATCCAGATCACCGCCGAGGACCGCGCGACCGACGGCTACGTCATCGGCATCCGCCTCATCACCAACGGCGAAGCCGGCCACAAGGTCTGGAAGATGCGGACCGTGCCCACCGGCCAGACGAGCGCCTCCTGGAGCACGTACTTGGAGGCCGGCTGGATCGACAACGCCTACTTCGAGGTCTGCAAGATCGGCGCCAGCAGCGGCGCGATCGCGAGCTGCGAGGCCTCAGGCGTGATGAACAACCCGTTCGACGACTCCTCCATGTAGGACGCACGAAGAGGGGGTGTCACCCGCACGTGGGTGACACCCCTTTCGTCTGTCTCAGGCCGTCGGCCCCGGGGGCCGGTCAGTCCGTCTTGAAGGAGACGATCAGGTGGTCCTTCCCCGCAGCGTCGCACGACCAGTGCCGCATCAGGCATCGTTTGCCCTGTTGTCGGCCTACCTTGCCGACGTGTGCTGAGTAGCGCGGTTACTCGACGTCGAGCTGGTGGTCAGCCCAGACGTAGCTTTCGGGCAGCAGGTCGGTGATGAGGACGGTTCGGATGCGATCGCCTTCGCCGACGATGACCTTGAGGGCAGGGAAGTAGTCGAGGAGGACCTGGCGACACCGGCCGCACGGGGGAACAACCCCTCGGTCACGGTCGCCCACCGCGACGATCGTGTCCAGCTCGTTAACGCCCCGGGCGGCTGCCGTGCCGATGAGGACCAACTCGGCGCAGGGCCCTCCCGTGAAGTGGTAGGCGTTCACGGCGGTGACGATGCGGCCGTCCCGGGCGCGGGCCGCGGCTGCCATGGTGTGGTTGTCGCCCCGGCAGCGAGTACGAGCGACGTGCGCCGCTGCCTGGATGAGCTCGTGGTCGACGGGATGGGTCCGCGTGGTCATTCTCTCTGCCTTCGTCAGGTGTCACGCGACGTTGACCTGAGTGACGAGGGAGCGCAAGTGAATATCGGCAGTGTGCCCGTTCCGCCAGATGATGTAGTGGCGGCTCACGCTGCCCTGTTCCTTGTGGCTGGCGTGATGGGTGCCGTCGACTTCTACGTGGTCAGGTGCGGGCGGAAGTCCCGAGCACGATCAGACATGAGGACTTCGGGCAGGTCGAGGCTGCGCAGGTAGCCGCAGGTCGTGTTCGGTCGGCTTGGGCTTCGCGATCTTCGCGATCTCGCGCCGCTCGGGCAGGGTGAAGGTCTTCCACCGGCCGCCTTGAACTTCGGATGCAGAGAGCCGAAGAGCCGAAGAGCCTCGCCTCGGGCAGGACGGCGCCCCGGACCACGAGCAGATCGATCCGCTCAACCTGTTCGGGAACGGTCCCTCCATGGGCACCGTTGGTGCGGGGGTGCGCCGGTCGCAGTCGGTCAGAGCTTCAGCAGGCTGGGCCGCCATGTCCACCCGGCGCCGAGAACCGCCTCGCGGAGGACGTTACTCATGTCCCGGGTGTCGAACGTCTTGACCCTGCGGCGGCGACCGTCGGGGCCCCGCTCGTATGTCCAGTCCACCGAGAACCCGGCCCCCCGTCCGTACTCACGCGACGCCGACAGCCGGCCCCGGGTACTCGACCGCTGCTCCTGGAAGGCCCGCACCTCACGCCGGTGAGGGTCCAGCCGCATACGGATGCTCAGATGCAGGTCCACATCCTCGCCGAAGGAACGGTGCTGGATCCGCCAGTCCGCTATCAGGTCGGCCTTCTCCGAAGGGCTGGCGAGGCGCACCCGGTAGGGCGACTCCGGACCGCTCACCGCGAGGATGACATCGCGGACACCGGCTGCGGTGAGCGGTGTCACGCCGCCTGCCGGTCGCCGGGTGCCGTTCAGTCGTTCGAAGAAACCCATGAGGTCAGCCTACGGCGGTCAGTCCAGGGTCAGGGGGAGTGCCCCTCCCCTTCGAAGTACCGCGCCTGACCAGCTCTCCGGCCGTACGGGGCGCGCCCTCCGGTTCCGTAGTGTCCGCTCTCGGTGATGAGCGCGGTGCCCTCGGCGAGGTCGTCCGGGCCCCGGCCGGTGACGCCGAACAGCAGGCCGTCAACTGACCGCCTACCCGTCCTTTCACGTAGCTGGGCCTGGGCTGGGCGCCGGGTTCCGGGGCATCGTGATCGGCTTCGTACATCAGGCAGCTTCGCGGCTGTGCCATCCACGCTGACGGCCAGTCCGACACTCGGTGGCCGGTTGAGTGCGCGTCGCACGGACGTGATCGTCGAAGCCGTGGCAGACCGATCCAGGGCCTCTCGTCGACGATGCAGGGTCCGCCGGCGATGGTCCTTGAGGCGTCCAGGGATGTGTTTGAGCGAGGGCTGCGTCCACCGGGTGGTTCGTGGCGGGGCCCGTAGGTCTCCACGGTGTCGTTGAAGCCGTCGTCAACGGCGTGCCCGCACGCGCCTCGCGGTCGCTCGACGGATGACAGGGGGCAGCCAAATGACTCGTGCGGGTGCGGGCAGGGATCTTCGCCCCAAGGATTCGTCCTTAGGGCGCCCCCAGGAGAGCTCGCCCAGGACCGTTCGCGATCCGCACGAGAGGATGATCATGAGATTTGCCTTCCATGGCCGGTCTCCGGCGAGACGTGCCCTGACCGCCGGCGTGGTCGCATTGCTGTGCAGCGGGCTATACCCCGGGGCGTTGCAGAGCGCCCAGGCGAGTGATGGTCAGCGTGGGGACCCGGGGACAGAGTTCTCCTGGGGGAGCAACCGCGAAGGCCAGCTCGGTGACGACGCCACGATCGATTACAGCCGCACACCGGTCCGGGTGTGCGGTGCCTCGCCCTGTTCCTCGCCCCTGGATCGCGTCGTGGCCGTGGCTGCTGGAGACCGGCACACCACGGCATTGCGCGCCGACGGCACGGTGTGGACCTGGGGGGCGAACTTTCACGGTGAGCTCGGTGACGGCACGAAGGTCCAGAGAAGCGCCCCCGTGCAGGTCTGCGCCGTCGGACAAACGGCGCCCTGCAATTCCTTCCTCAGCGGCGTGATCGCCGTCGCAGCAGGCGACGGTCACAACCTGGCCGTACGGGCCGACGGCACGGTGGTGGCCTGGGGCCTGAACGCCGTCGGCCAGCTGGGTGATGGCACGAGCGACAATGAACGGCTCACGCCCGTGCAGGTCTGCGCGCCCGACCAGTCCGACTGCGCCGCCAACCCCCTCACCGGGGTCACCGCCATTGCCGCCGGAGGTAGCCACAGCCTGGCGCTGCAATCCAACTCCCGTGCCCTTGGATGGGGTTACAACACGTTCGGACAGGTAGGCGACGGCACGCAAATCCCGAGAAGCACACCCGTCGGTGTACTGAGCCGTGTGACCGACATTGCCGCGGGCGATCTCCACAGCCTGGCCGTGCTGTCCGACGGCACTGCCCGAAGCTGGGGGGACAACATCTTCGGCCAGCTGGGCGACGGCACGACGGACCGGAGACTGAGGCCCGTTCCGGTCTGCGCCGTCGGTCAGACCAGCTGTGCCACCAACCCCCTCACCGGAGTCACTGCCATCGCCGCCGGCAACGAACACAGCCTGGCCGTGCTGTCCGACCGCACCGCCCGCAGCTGGGGGTCCAATGACGCAGGTCAGCTGGGTGACGGTACGACGGACCGGAGACTGACGCCCGTTCCGGTCTGCGCCGTCGGTCAGACCAGCTGTGCCGCCAACCCCCTCACCGGAGTCACTGCCATCGCCGCCAGTGCCGGCGATGCCGGAACCGGGCTCGGCCACAGCCTGGCCGTCGTCAATGGCACCGTCCACAGCTGGGGAGCCAACTTGTCCGGCCAGCTCGGCGACGGCTCGACCGTCGGTCAAAGGAACACGCCGGTGAAGGCTTGCGCGTCCGGGCTGACCGCACCGTGCCGCTACTCCCTCAGTGGTGTGACGGCCATCGCCGCGGGCGATCAATACAGCCTCGCCCTCACCCGGCCGACCGCCGATCTGGCCCTCGCGCTCAGTGGCGTCCCGGACAGCGTGGTCAGCGGAGCCAATCTGACCTACACGGTCACCGTGACCAACCACGGGCCGACCGATGCCGAGAACGTCCAGTTCAACAACACGCTGCCTCCCGACGCCCGGTTCGTCAGCGCCAGCTCCGGACAGGGCAGCTGCAAGGTGCCTCCGGTGGGCTCCTCGGACACGGTGACCTGCTCGCTGGGATCCCTCGAGGGCGGCGCACAGGCCACGGCCCAGATCGTGGTCAGGGTCGTCGCGGCGAGAGGCGGGGTGGTGACCGACTCAGCGAAGGTGAGCAGCACCACGCCCGACCCGAACGAGGTGAACAACACCGCGACCATCGTGACGCCGGTCAGGTGATCTCACCTCAGGGCCGGTCCAGCGCGCCTAGAACTCCTCCGCCCCAGGCCTCCCGTTCGTCTGTGTGGGGATGTTTCGCAGCCCATGTCCGGGGCTTACGGCCCTGCCGGTGTTGGATGTCTGCGTGGTGACACGACAGAAGAAGAAGCGGCCTCCCTTCGGTCTGCCCGGGGGGATCGTCCTGCTGGCGACGCCGGAGGGCTGGCGCCACAGCATCCTCACCGTCGACGGCGGGATGGTCTGCGGGCGTCTCAGCGAGGTGTTGCTCGATCCCGAAGTGGCGCTGGCCGCCGCTGCCACGATGCTGAAGAACCTTGCGCGCGACTTCCACGACACCACCGTTGAGGTGACGTGGGAACCACGCCAGGAACCCTGGACATGGAGGGGCGAAGTCACTGCTGTTTCTGGCGGTGAGACCGTCGAGGCTGGCAGCGGAGGTTGAAAGGCAAGTGGACCCGGCCCTTCGACGAGGACGACATCCTCGTCGAACTGCGGCATCACAGGCCCGGGCACCTCGGGCACGACCAAGGGCGCACCGTACGGCTCCGTCTCGGCCGCATCGCAGCCTGACCGCGCAGTCGCCGACGACGGGCCCGGCTCATCCGCATCCCACCACGCGCAGTACGGAGCCTCGGGAACAGTGGGCAGCCGCCTGAACGGCCCGCAGCGCGAATCCGCATGTCACGCAAGCGAACACCACGGCTTCGGCAGCCGTAGCCCCGGAGGCGATGTCCTGATCCTGGTACTGCTGATCGTGCATGGGCTGACGGTACGCAGCACGCCGCCCGGCCGCCGTCACCGAACAGTGCGTGACACCGTTCCCGCAGCCGGTCGACACCCCGGGCACGCCGTGCACTCCAGGCAGGGAGCACTCCCCGGGTGTGGGAGCACCGATCGCCGTTCATTCATCCCCCTCTCCAACCGGGGGCCGCCGCGTCACCGCGCGGGGCGAGATCCACGGTCTCGTCTACGACGACCGCGAGCTCATCCGACGCCGTGCCGCACCTGGGGAACGACACATAGTCGATCCACACCTCAGGCCGGGGCGCCTCACACAACCGCTCGCTGATCCGCCGCCGTACCGGCAGCGGATCCCACGGCGACTGGTTCACGAACTGCTGCGGGGCCCGCATTTCCCGTCCGCCAGCAGCTCGGCCATCGGCTGGATCGATTTCCGCCGACCGTCCAGCATGAGACCCCGCAGACAACCCCCACAACTCACCCCGGAGCCGTTCCACTCCCTGAGCCTCATGACCGAAGGAGCCCACCACCAGGCGTGATCCCTCGACGTAGTGGAGCACTACTAGTGCGCTGATCCAGTGACAACCGCCATGCTTGATCGCGCACCTTCACCTACGTCGATCGGCACGCCGGGTGACAGGTATCGAGCTTCGACTCAGCTGTGACTGAGCGTTTCAGTTGGCGGAAGGCCGCCTCAGCCGACGAGTCGGTGCGCCGGATGCCAGCCACCGCCAGCGTCGGCGCTCCGTGACGAGGGTGGCGGCGGCCAGCAGGGTCACGGGGCCCGCCGCCCACGCGGGCCAGGCCAGCCACGAGGAGGCCACGGCTGCGGCGAGCTGGAGAAGCACCAGAAGGATCGTGACCCAGCCCGGCACTGCGATGATCACGTTCGCCTTGTCACCCGGGGTGGAGAAGCACGTGGGAAGGCCGATCAGGAGCACCACGGACAGGGCGGCGAGCAGCCATGAGTGGCTGGCCAGCGCCCAGGGCGTCGCCACCCAGGCGACGAGTTCCACCGCAAAGCGCAGAACGGACGGGGTACGGTCGTCCGGTCGTGCCGAAATCGTTTCCCCAGCAGCGTCGCTCACCTGCGGACGATCTCACGGCCCGCGCCCAACAGCCAAGAGTCGGGGCGCTGTTGTCTGCACCACAAGCTTCCTCCCGTGTCCCCGTACGGCCTTGGGCGGACAGGCCACCGCGAGAGCCGCTTACCGCACTCGCGCCGTCGGACGTCTGCATGGTGACGGGCCAGTGGTCGGGGTCTCCGTCGTCGATACGCGAGCAGTACAGGTTCTCGTGCTCGGTGTCTGCCCAGACAAGCAGGCCGTCCTCCTCCAAGTCGGTCCACGGTTCCTGGTTCAGATGGAGGTACGCGTCGAAGGAGCCCTACCCGAACGTCTCCACCATGCGCTTGTAGTCGCCGGGAAGGCGCGTGCCCCTGCGCGCCTCGATCTGCGCCCAGTCGGGGTCTGGTCGCTGCGGCGGCTGGATCCAGCCGGTGATGCCGATGAGCCGTTCGACCCACTCCTCGTCCTGCCCGGCCACTCTCGCAGGCAGCGTTGTACCTGCCGCTAAACGAACAGCCTGTGCGCCGCACAGCTGCCCACGCACCACAGCGCTCGACCGCGAGCCTCTGTCCCCCTCGCAGGACATCGACCCCCATGTGCTGGTCGAGAAGCCGGCTTCCCTCCACGGGCACCACGGACCCTGGTCCTGGAGGGCATCACGGACCCAGGCGTCAGCGAGGTGCATGGCGCAGGTCTCCTAGAGCTTCTCGAAGGCCGGGGCGAGACGGTAATGGCAGTGGGCGGCGACGGACCGGGCTCGTCGGCGTCCCACCACTCGTAGCACGGCGCTTCGGGAACTGCGGGCAGTCGAGTGAGTGGTCCCGTCAGAGGGACTGTCAGCAGGGGGAGTCGGGCAGAGCCGAGGGTGCCCGCTGCTTTCGCTTCCGCCGGTTTCCGCGCCCGGGCGTGCGGGGTGTTCGGTGTGCGGTCCGGGGCGTGATGCCACGGTCACGAGCCATCGCCGCTGGTGCCGCTTCGCCGACTCGCGAATGGGTCTCTTTCGGGCAATGATGACGAATTGTGGATCGGGCTTCGGTGCGCCGAGACCCCGTGTGCCCCAGCTCGCGCCGGCAGCCGGTTGCGGGACTCTCTGGAGGGTGTGGATGTCCGAGCTCACCGTCGTCAGATGCGACGCTCACGCCGTGGCCGAAAAGGCCTGCTGCACGATGCAGGCGCTGCAGCGCGGCCACGCCGTGGGTTTGAACGGGTACGCGGTCGTCTCGTTCGACGCCCTGACCGGCCCTGTGCCGACGACACGGGCGTCATCTCGTCCTTGTCGCTGAGGAGAGGTTCCACCACGCCGCCATGAAGCCATGAAGCCATGAAGCCATGAAGTCATGGTCCGTGATGTTCGAGGTCATCGGCACGACCGCCGCAGAGCCGGCATCAGCAGGGCGCCCACCGCTCTCGGACCCGGTCGCCGACGGTGACGTGGCAAGCCCGGCATCGGAGCGCCGGCCCTTTGCATCGCCGCGGTCCTTCCTGTCCATCGAAAGGTGTTTCATGTACCCGGAGCTCAGTACCGAAGCGCTTGGCAAGCTGCGCCAGCCTCGTCCGTACCCCGCGGTGTCGCTCTTGATGCCGACCCACCGTCGCGCGCCGGACAACGCTCAGGATCCCGTACGGCTGCGCAACCTCCTGGCCCGGGCCGAGAAGGACCTCGAGAATGACCCCGGCGTGACGCGCGAGCGGCGTGCGGACGTGCTGAGCCAGCTGGAGCGGGCGGTCGCCGAGGTCGACCTCGTCCACGCGGAGGACGGCCTGGTGATCTACGTGGCGCCGGGCGAGCACCACGTGTGGACGGTGGCGCGGACGGTCCCGGAGCGGGTGGTCATCGCCGACACCTTCCTCACACGCAATCTCGTCGCCGCCCGCTCCGCCGAGCGTCCCTACTGGGCCCTGACGGTGGCGGCGGACCGGATCTCGCTGTGGAACGGCTCACCCGAGCGGGCCGTCGAGCACACGGGTGACGGATTCCCGCTGACGCGGAGCCTGGACGACCCGGACGCCGAACGCAAGGAACGCATCGGGGACCTGCCGAGCACCTTCCGCGACGAGGACACGCGCACCTTCTTCCGGGATGCGCACGAGGCGTTGCGGACCGTCCTCGCCTCCGAGCGCCGACAGCTGTACGTGATCGGCGAGCCGCCGGCGGTCGCTCTCTTCGAAGAGACGGGATCGCTGCCGCAGGGCACGGACACCCTCCATCAGGGCGGTCTCGGACACGGGCCCGAGGAAGCCGTGCGGAAGGCCGTGGCGCCGCTGCTCGCCGCCCACGAGGAGGCGGTGACGGCCACCGTGCTGGCCGAGCTGGACGCGGCACGGGGGCGACGTGAGTACGCCGGCGGTCTCGACGAGGTGCACGAGGCGGCGAAGGAAGGCCGGATCCGTCTGCTCGGCGTCGAGGAGCACTACCGGACCGTCGTACGTGACTACGGCGATCATCTCGAACCCGCGGATCCGTCCGACCTCGACTCCCGCGACGACATCGTGGACGAGATCGTCGAACAGGCGCTGGAGACGGGCGCCGAGGTGCGGTTCGTCCACGACGACGCCCTGGCGGACGTGAATCGCATCGCCGCGGCACTGCGCTACTGACGGCGACGACGGTCATCGCCCACGACCGCACGCCACGGGAGGAACCGTGAACACCTCATCGCCCCACGGGAGCCGGCCGGTCCGCGCCCGGCCGGTCCGCGCCCGGGCGGCCGGCGCCGCCGTCGCCGTCGTCGCGACCGCGCTCGCGGCGGCAGGCCTCGTGTCCTGCGACTCGGGCGGGGACGGCGCAGGGAGACCCGCGTTCAGTGACCGTCCCACGGCGCCCGACACCGCCTCGTTCTCCGGCGAACACCCCTCCTCCGTCGCCTCGGCGGCGGAGTCGCGGATCGCCTCCGCGCAGGCCTCGGCATCGTCCGCGGCGGCTTCGGCCTCCGCCCGGGAGGCGTCGCGCCAGGCGTCGATCGGCGCCGAGGTCGAACGATCCCGGCAGGCGGCGGAGGACGCCCTGAAGGGTGTCGAGGGCAGGGGGAACGCCCTGAACGAGGTCGGTATGACCGGCAAGCCCCGGGCCGACACGAACGGCCTGCTCACCGTCGTCGTCACCATCACCAACAAGACGAGCGCGAAGGCCTCCTACGCCGTCCGGGTCGACTTCCTCGACCCGTCGGGAAAGGTCGTCGAGACCCAGTTCGTCGGCGCCGAGGACCTCGCGCCCGGCGAGCGGAAGCAGCCCCTGGTCATCAGCAGACAGCCCCCGGAGCCGGTGCTCACGCCGCGCCTCACCCAAGCACAGAGGTACTGAGAGAGGAACACCGTATGTCCGAGCTCATCGTCATCGGCTACGACGATCACAAGGTTGCGACCAAGGCCTTCAAAGAGGTCCAGAAGCTCCGCGACGACCATGTCGTCGACCTGAACGGTCTCGCTGTCGTCAGGGTCGACGAGGACGGTGAGACACATGTGGACACCCCCGCCAAGAAGGAGGAGATCGCCCTCTCCGCCACGGCCGGCGCGCTGTGGGGCATGGTCTTCGGCATCCTGATCCTCACCCCGGCCATGGGGGTGGTGGGCGCGGCTCTCGGAGGTCTCATCGGCAAGCTGACCCAGATGGGTGTCGACAACGGGTTCCGGAAGAAGGTGAGTGAACTTCTCGAGCCCGGCTCGGCAGCCGTCGTGATCATGGCCTCCAAGGTCACCGAGGACCGGTTCGCCGCCGCCATGGAGCCCTTCGGTGGAACGGTCCTCAAGACCTCCCTCCCGCAGGAGAGCGAGCGGGAGCTCGCCGAGCAGCTCGCTGGTCCCGATCCCGAGACGGCGGGCTGACTCCAGGGCCGAACTGTCCTCGGGAACGCACGCGAGCCACGGGGCTGCCGACTCCCTCACAAGGGAGTCGGCAGCCCCGTGGGCGTCTGGACGCGCGTGGGGCGGTTCAGAAGTCGACCGCGTCGCGGTTCAGAAGTCGACCGCGTCGTGGATCAGAAGTCGACCGCGTCGCGGATCAGAAGTCGACCGCGTCGCGGATCAGCGGGCAGGTCATGCAATGGCCGCCGCCCCGGCCGCGGCCGAGTTCGGCGCCGATGATGGTGATGACCTCCACCCCAGCCTTGCGCAGCAAGGTGTTGGTCTGGGTGTTGCGGTCGTAGGTGAAGACGACACCGGGTTCGAGCGCCACGGCGTTGTTTCCGCTGTCCCACTGCTGGCGTTCGGAGGCGTAGACGTCTCCGCCGGTCTCGATCACCTGGAGCTCGGGCAGACCGAGGCCCTTGGCGACGACGTCGACGAACGGGGTGGTGCCCTCGTCGGTGATCTCGACGCCCGGCGCCTTGTCGGTCGGCCGCAGCGAGAAGGTGTGGACGGCGTCCATGATCGTCGGGTAGAGCGTGACGATGTCGCGGTCGGCGAAGGTGAACACGGTGTCGAGGTGCATGGCCGCGCGCAGCTTCGGCATGCCGGCCACGATCACATGCTCGGCGGCGCCGTTCCTGAACAGAGCGGCGGCGACCTGGGTGATGGCCTGGCGTGAGGTGCGCTCGCTCATGCCCATGAGGACGACTCCGTTGCCGACCGGCATGATGTCACCGCCCTCGAAGGTGGCCTGGCCCCAGTCCTGTTCGGGGTCGCCCCACCAGACGTTCGAACCCTTGAAGTCGGGGTGGAAGGTGTAGACGGCCTTCATGAGAAGCGTCTCGCCGTGACGGGCAGGCCAGTACAGCGGGTTCAGGGTGACGCCGCCGTACAGCCAGCAGGTGGTGTCGCGGGTGTAGAGCGTGTTCGGCAGGGGCGGCATGAGGTACTCGCGTGCCCCGATTCCCTCCCTAGCGAGGGACACGTACCCGGAGCGGAAATCATCGGGCAGGTCGGCCGTGGACAGTCCGCCGATGAGGAACTCCGCAAGCTCGCGCGGGGCGAGGGAGTCGAGGAACGCGCGGGTGTCGTCGACCAGCCCGAGGCCGACCTCGTTGGGCACGATCTTCCGGTCGAGGAGCCAGGCCTTCGCCTCGGAGATCGCCATGGTCTCGGCGAGCAGCTGGTGCAGTTCGACGACGTCGACACCGCGCTGCGTGAGTTTGTTGACGAAGTCGGCGTGGTCGCGCTGGGCGTTCTCCACCCACATGACGTCGTCGAAGAGCAGATCGTCGGAGTTGGTCGGGGTCAGCCTCCGGTGCGCGAGGCCGGGGGCGCAGACCAGGACCTTGCGCAGCCGTCCGACCTCGGAGTGGACGCCGAGCGCGGACGGGACGGAGCCGGTCTGGGTGCTATTCATGGTCAGCCTTTCCGAGGGAAGTCGGATACGTGTCGAGCCGGATGCGTGTCGAGCCGGATACGTGTCCAGCCGGATACGTATCCCGACAGGTTCAGAGCTCGATCCAGCCGGCGGCGAGGGCAATGACTCCGATGACGGCCCCGACGACGGAGACCGCACAGATGACGGCTTCGGCTGGGGAGAACAGGCGCCGGTTCTGCTCCCGCCTGGCCTTGACGAACAGGAAGGTGGCGGGGGCGTAGAGGATGAAGGAGACGAGGACGAACTTGAGCCCGGCCGCGTACAGGAGGAAGGCTGTGTAGAGGGTGGCGACGGCGGCGACGACCAGCTCGCGCCGGGTGCCGCCCCCGACCGCCCGCTCCGCCTGCGGCCGCAGCGCGATCTTCACGGCAAAGGCGGCGGCCAGGAGGAACGGGATGAGACTCAGGGCGCTCGTCAGGTCCAGGGCGAAGTTGAACGCGTCGTCGGAGAAAGCCGTGACGACCAGGACGACCTGGCTGAGGAACGTCGTCAAGAGCAGGGCCGGGACCGGAACGTCGTCACCGCTGGAGCGCCCGAGGAAGCGGGGCATGTCCTTGTCCTTGGCCGCGACGAACAGCACTTCTGCGGCCATCAGTGTCCAGGCGAGATAGGCGCCGAGCACGGAGACGATCAGGCCGACGCTGACGAAGGCCTTGCCCCAGGTACCGACGGCGGCCTCCAGAACGCCCGCCATGGAGGGCTGCCGCAGCTCGGCGATCTCGCTCATCGGCAGGATGCCGTACGACACGATGGTCACCGAGGCGAAGATCGCGAAGACGCTGAGGAAGCCCAGGATCGTGGCCCGTCCGACGTCCTCCCGGCGCTTGGCGTGCCGGGAGTAGACGCTCGCGCCCTCGACGCCGAGGAAGACGAAGACGGTGGCGAGCATCGTGCCGCTGACCTGGTTGAACAGCGATCCCGCGTAGTCGGCGCCTCCGAAGTTGTCCGCGAAGACGGACGGCTCGAAGTAGAAGAGCGCCAGGATGATGAAGACGATGATGGGGACGATCTTGGCGACGGTGACGATCCGGTTGATCGCAGCCGCCTCCTTCACCCCCCGGCGGATGAGGAGGAAGAAGCACCAGAGCCCGACGGAGGACAGGACGATCGCAAGGGCGGTGTCGCCGTCGCCGAGTGCCGGGGCGATGGCGCCGATCGTCGACATGATGAGGACCCAGTAGGTCACGTTGCCGACGCAGGCGCTGGCCCAGTAGCCGAAGGCGGAGAAGAAGCCGAGGTACTCGCCGAAGCCGGCCTTGGCGTACGCGTAGACGCCGGCGTCCAGGTCCGGGCGCCGGACCGCGAGCGTCTGGAAGACGAAGGCGAGCATCAGCATGCCGACGCCGGCGACCGCCCAGGCGATCAGCGCGCCCGCGACGCCCGTCTCCTGGGCGAACCGCCGAGGCAGGGAGAAGACGCCGGCTCCGACCATGGAGCCGACGACCATGGCGGTGAGCGTCAGCAGCGTCAGCTTGGCCGTGGGCGGCGACCCGGCGGAAGGAACCTCGGTACTGGTTTCCGGATGGGTCATGGCGTACCTCGTAGACGGGAGCGTTCCGTTGGGGCAGCGACCACCGGCCGGCCGCAGCCTGAGGGCACGCGCAGCGCAGACCGGGTCGGCCCGCCTTGCTCCTCGGTCTCCACCGGTGCCCCCTGCGCGAGGAAGTGACGGACGACCATGCTCGACCGCCCACTGAAAGGGGAATCTAGCCCCCGAGGGGTTGATTTGTCCTGATTTGCCAACCCTTTCACTCTGGAAGATCGCTCCAGTGGCGAAGGCGAGACAGTCAACGCAGCCTGGCCCCGCGGCGGCCCCCGGCCCAGCCGCCCATCAGAGTGCGCTGGGCGGACGCCCTTCGGCGCGCCGGGGCGGTGACGCCGGAGTGCTCCCGCCGAGCACTACGGTGACCGGGTCCGTGGCATCCCGGCACCGCAGTGCGCTATGGCGGGTGTTCGTACTTGTGGGGGCCCAGGCCACGTACATCTCCACGGCGATGAGGCTGAGGGTGGCCGGCAGGCGATGGCCGCGTCGGTTAGAGCCGGCGCGGGTTTCGTGGCGGCGCTCGAACCTTCGACCGCTCTCACTGGACCGATCGAGACGCCGGAGCAGGCGGCGAGGATGTGGCGCCCCGCTGCGCAGGTCGCTACCCCTTGGCCACGACCGGGCCGGCGGTGACCTGTGGACCGTGCGGGAGCAGGGGTGCGAGGTTGTCCCTGACGAAGGCGGCCGCCTGCTTGATCGATTCCTCGGCCCCGGCTTGGTCTTCGAAGACGCTGGTGGAGACCATCACTCCGTCTCCAGCGTCCACCCAGTAGTAGGCGACGAAACCGGGGACTCTGCGAAGGATGGGCACGAATCCCTCGTCCACTCGGCGTCCTGCCTCGGCAGAGTCGGTCACTCCTTCGTAACGCCGGATTACCGCGTACATGGGCGATCTCCTTATGGTTTTCAGGGGTCCCTGGCGCGAAACGACATACCCCTGCCGGGCGTCTCTCCACCGGAGGACGCCCAGAGTGACCTGGATAGACGCACCGGTGAGTACGGCGACCGGCACCTGCCCGGACTCGGGCGGCTCAGATCTGCCGGGTCTGCGGGGTGAGGGGCTGAGGGATTTCCGGTCCGACTGCGGGTTCGAACCACCGCACTGCGAGTCGCCCGCCCTCGAAGAGGTAGCCCCGCTGCTCCGTCCTGAGTCGTGAACGTGACAGCTGGCGAACTGCCGCTGCCCGTGGTCCGACAGGTGTGAGGACACCGGCAGCCGGAATGATCCCCGGGTGGCAGGGAAACGCCTGCCGGGAGGCTGAGAAACACCTGCGTGTCATCGCGGCCCGCCGGGGCGTCGATCGAAACATGCAAGGCACCTGATGCAGGCCAGGAGGTCTGGGTGACTGCAGCGCCACCCGGCCCACTCCGGAACCGATACCCCGCCCTGCTATCGGCGTGCCGCTCGGCGTTTGGTCTTTGCTCGTACGCGTTCTCGCAGCAGCGCCTGGTAGTGCGCCGACTTCTGACCACCGAGGTCGTAGTACTCGCAGAGCTCGGCCATCGTCGCGGCGTCCTGCGCACTACCGGTGAGACCGGCCTGCATGAGCAGCCAGAAGCCCTCCTGGAACATCGCACGGTACTCGTCATTCGCACGCGCCGCCGGCGAGGCATCGTCGTAACCCGTGCCGTAGGCCGCGCACATCAGCGTCTCCAGGAAGTCACTGCGGACCTCCGGCGAAACCTCACCGGCCAGTGCTGCGAGGATGACGCCGATCGCCGGGCCGGTGCACTCGGCGATGAAGCAGCTGTCCTCGACATGTCCGGCGAGGTCGTAGCCGAACGAGTCCTGGGGACTCTCGGCATTCAACAGCGTCTCGAACAACAGCGGCACATGCTCTGCCGAGTCGCCGCAGGCGCAACTCAGCGCGGTCCAGTCGTGCCGCGCCAGCTCGGCGCGCACCAGTTCGCTGACGCCCATTCCCACCCCAGTCGTCGAATCTCCGCTCGATCGAGTAGCCATGATCCCGTATCCGGGTCTGTGGGGCTGGCTTACCACCGGGCTTACCACGCCGCTCACCGGCGACTTCACCATGCGGAGTCGTGGCCTTGCAGGTCTGCCGCCTGGCTTGAAGCAGACCCCCGACGACGGCGCCGGGGCACGGTCGCCGTCGTCGTCAATCCCGCCGCCGACATCGACCCGGCAGCTGTTCGTCCAGGCGCTGGGAGGGATCTCCGGTATCGCCCGCTACGCTCCGGCTGACGTGCCCGCGTCGCTGTGCGGACGAGTATCTGAGCGGCGATTCTTTGCCGCACCCGGGGCATCGGTCTCACGGTTGGTCAGGACTTGGAGTGCGAGCGCACCCACGCACAGCAGCGCGTTCAGCGCCCAGATCGTCAGATAGGCGGAGAGCGCTGGGACGTCCGTGTCCCTGACGACCAGGGAGCCGAGGACGACGGCCGAGCCCGCGCCCGCGAGGCTGCCGCCCAGGGTCTTGAGGTTGTTGTAGACGGCGGTCGCACTCGCTGTGCGGTCCGGGGTACTGCGCTCCGCGATCAGTGTGGGCAGGCCGCCCAAGGCCAGGCCCATGCCGAAACCGGAAACGGCGGAAGCCAGGGCGAACAGCGGCAGCGTGGCGTGGCCGGTGATCAGCCCCACGTTGCCGGCGGCCATCAGCGTGAAGGCGAGCAGCAGGACGCGACGGTAGCCGGTGCGGGCCGCCACCCGGGCCACGAGGCTCGCCCCGGCGAAGGCCAGGACGTGGGGCACCGCGCCCCACGCGCTGATCTCCCAGGACGTGAGCCCGAAGCCGTACCCCTCGTCGGCCGTCGACGCGGCAAGGTACGAGATGCCGACTGCCTGTCCGCCCAGCATCACGGCGCCGAAGAGGAAACCGGAGACGTAATACGTCGCGGAGCGGGGGTGGGCCACTGCCCGGACGTCGACCAGGGCGTGCGGCCGGTCCCGTTCGAGCCGGACCCACCAGGCGAGCAGCGACAGGGAGAGAACGAGGCCGCCCAGGGTGCGCGGCGAGGTCCAGCCCCACGCCTGGCCGCGCGCCATCGTGCCGAGGAACAGCAGCAGCGCCAGGCCGAGCAGAAGTGCTCCTGCCCAGTCCATCCGACCGGGAGCGCGCGTCCGGGACTCGGGGATAGCGCAGTACGAGAGGGCCACACAGGCGCACGCGATGGCGGCGAGGACGCAGAGCGTCGCCTGGACGCCACCGGTGAGTTCGAGCAGGGGGCCGGCCAGGCCGTGGCCGAGGACCGAGCCGAAGGTGAGAGCGCCGACGAGAAGCGCTACCGCCCGCCGCGCGCCCTCGAGGTCGAGCCGGTCCCGTACGAGACCGATCTCCAACGGCAGCAGCGCCGCCAGGGGGCCCATGAGAGCACGGCCCACCAGCAGTACCGTCAGATTCGGTGCGAGGGCCACCAGTACGGTGCCCGCCGCGATACAGACCAGCGCGATCCGGACCAGTCGACGGTGCCCGTACAGATCGCCGAGGCGCCCGAACACCGGCACCCCCACCGCGGCGGCCAGGAACTGGACCGCCATGTACCACTGCGCCTGCGACGCGCTGATGGACTGCCAGTCCTGCACGGCGGGCACCAGCGCCGGGCCCGACCCCTGAAGGAGGCCACTGACCAGCTCGAAGACGACCAGCAGACCGACGACGGCGGTGACCCGGGGCGCCGCCACCTTCTCCGTACCGCCAGGCGCTGTCATGCGGACGCCCCTGCGGCGAGCCGCCGCTCCGCCAGCTCGGCGAGCAGCGCCGCCTGGCGGTGGAGCACCCGGTCGTCGAACATGGCCCGCGGGGAGTGGTTCTGCGGCGCCTTCTCCACGTCCACATCCTCGGGCGCCGCGCCGACCATCAGCATCGCGCCGGGCACCTGGTTCAGCACCAGGGAGAAGTCCTCCGAACCGTTGGCGGGCTGCGGGGCGTGCCACACCTCGCCCGCGCCGAACAGGTCGCGTGCCGTCTCCAGGGCGAACTCCGTCGCGGCCGGTTCGTTGACCGTGACCGGGTAGAGCATCTGGTACTCCACGTCCGCCTCCAGGCCGTGCGCGGCCGCGATCCCGCGCACCAGACGCGGCAGCCCCTGGGCCAGCCGCTCGTGGTTGGCCTCCGAGTAGCTGCGTACGGTCGCCTCGAACTCGGCCGTGTCCGGGATGACGTTCTGCTGCGTACCGGCGTGCAACCGTCCGACGGTCACCACCACCGGGTCGAAGACGTCGAAGGTACGCGTCACCCAGTTCTGCAGCGCGGTCACCATCTCGCAGACCGCGGGCACCGGGTCCTTGGCATGGTGCGGAGCCGAACCGTGCCCTCCCTCACCCCGCACCGTCACCCGCAGGACGTCGGACGCCGTCATGACGGTGCCGGGCCGGGACGCGACCCAGCCGCCCGGCAGCCGGTTGGCCGACACATGGAGTGCGAAGGCCGCGTCGAGCGGCTTGCCCGCCGCGTCCAGGACACCCTCGGCGATCATCGCACCCGCGCCGTTGTGTCCCTCCTCGCCCGGCTGGAACATGAACACCACGTCGCCCTGGAGGCTCTCCCTGCGGTCCGCGAGCAGCGTCGCCGCGCCGACGAGGCCGGCGGTGTGCAGATCGTGCCCGCAGCCGTGCATCCGGCCCGGCACCTCGGAGGCGTACTCCACCCCGGTGAGTTCATCCACCGGCAGTGCGTCCATGTCGCCCCGCAGCAGGACCGCCCCGCCGGGACGGCCACCCCGCAGCACGGCTGTGACGGACGTCAGCTCCCGGCCGAGCGTGATGTCGAGCGGGAGACCGTCGAGCGCGGCAAGGACTTTCTCCTGCGTACGCGGCAGCCGCAGACCGAGCTCAGGCTCGCGGTGGAGCGAGCGGCGCAGCCGCACGAGATCGGGCTGGAGCTCCCTGGCGCGTTCCAGTACAGACATGCTGCGTCAACCTCCTGGTACGGTTCCGGCTTTCGGTGGGGCAAGACTGAAGTACTCACCACCCCGTCGGCTCTGAATCGCAGGAAACACGCAAGGGGCATCGAATGACGCAGCATTCCGCACGCGGTGCGGTTCGGGCGCTCGACGACGTCGACCAGGCCCTGGTGCACGCACTGCAGATCGCCCCACGGGCCGGGTGGAACGAGATCGGCGCCGTACTCGGCCTCGACGCCGTGACCGTGGCACGACGCTGGCAACGGCTCACCGAAGCAGGCGCCGCCTGGATCAGCTGCTCCCCGTCGCCCGCCCTCGCCTCGGCTGGACAGGGAGTCCTCGCCTTCGTCGAAGTGGACTGCGCCGGCGGCAGCCTGCTGACCGTGGCCCAGGCCCTCGCCCGGCTGCCCCACGTCACTGCCGTCGAACACGTCAGCGGAGACCGCGACCTGCTGCTCACCGTGATGGCACCGGACCTCGCGGCACTCGCCCACTGGATGACCCGCGGCATCGGAGCCATGCCCGGCGTCATCGCCAGCCGCACCCACCTCGCGAGCACCGTCTACACAGAGGGAAGCCGCTGGCGGCTGCGCGCCCTCGACCGCACCCAGATCGCCCGCCTCTCCGACACCGAAACCGCCCGCACCGGGGCACCCGTCTTCCCGCTCACCGACCTGGACCACGCCCTCGTCGCCGCCCTTTCCATGAACGGCCGCGCCACCTACCGCGCGCTCGCCGACGCCTGCGGGGCGAGCCCGGACACGGTCCGCCGACGACTCGGCCGGCTCTTCGCCGCCGGCATGCTCCAGACCCGCTGCGAGGTCGCACGCCCCCTGTCGGAGTGGCCGGTCACGGTGATCCAATGGGGGCGCGCGGCCGCGGGGGAGCTGGAACGCGTCTCGCGCGGAGTCACCGGGGCCCGGGAGGTACGGCTGTGCGCCGGCGTCACCGGCCGGAACAACGTCCTCATCATCGCCTGGGTGAAGTCCCTCACCGACGTGCAGCGCTTCGAGGTACGACTCGCCCAGCGCGTCCCCGGCCTGGAGATCACCGACCGGGCCGTGGCCCTGTGGCCGCTGAAGCTCAGCGGCCATCTCCTCGACGAACAGGGCTACCGCATGGGCGGCGTCCCTCTGGACGTTCGCACGGCCGGGGGGACGACCCCGGCCTAGGCCGATTCCCTCGGATCCACCAAGGGTGCCCACAACCGGCCACGGAAGCGGGCCGCCGACGGCCCCGGGGGGAGCTCAGTCGCTGACTGTCTGTCGCCCGCGTCTGGCGGGGTTCTGCCGTCGCTGCAGCTGGGTCCCAGATGAGTGCGTCATCTGGTCGGTGGATGGCGGGCCGGCGACGGCGGTGTTGTGGTCCGACCGCGGAGATGCCGAGGGGACGGAGGGGGCGATGGGTCGTGTGAGGGCGTGCTCACGTTGGTTGTGGGTCGTTCGCGGGCTGTGGTGGGTTCTGTTCCACTGTGATCGTGAAGTGGGTGAGGACGGCTGGGGGCGGGAGGGGAGGGGCAACAGGGCGGTGGATGTTTCCCGAAGGCCACCGCTATGCGAGGTTTGCCCCGCTGCTTCTCGCGTTGACGTTCGTCAGTGGCTTGGTCGACGCGGCGAGTTTCCTCGGGATCGGCCGGGTGTTCGTGGCCAACATGACCGGCAACGTGGTCTTTCTCGGGTTTGCGCTGTCCGGCGTCGCCCAGCTGTCGGCCCTGGCTGCGGCCGTGGCGTTGACGGGTTTCGTGTCCGGGGTGCTGGTGGGTGGTGCGTGGCGTCGGGACGTGGAGGCGGGAAGGCTTCTCGTACCACTGGTGGCGGTGCAGACGTTCTTGGTCGCGATCGCGCTTGCCGCGGAGGTGGCGGGGTGGGGACGCTACGCCGTGCTGATCCCTCTGGCCTGCGGCATGGGCCTGCAGAATGCTGTTGTGCACCGTTTGGGCGTGCCTGATCTGACCACCACTGTCATGACCCGGACCTTGACGGGGCTGGCGGCGGACCGCCCTGGGCCTGCGACTGTGCGACGCGGGGTGTCGGTGGCGGTCCTTGCCGCAGGTGCCCTGTCCGGCGGGCTTCTGCATGCACGCACCGGAGTGGAAGGGGTGCTCGTCGCGGTCCTGGTGCTGTTGATCGTTGTCGTACTCGCCGCAGGCCGGTGGCGTTAGAGCTGGATGCTGGTCGTGCCGGCCTGTCCGGCGCTGTCGCGTTGGTCTGCCGGTAGAACGGCGTCGTCCGGTGGCGGCGCTTCCCGCGTCGACGAGTTGGCCGAACTCCGGAGGAAGGAGGGCTCAGGCTGATTGACTGAGCGGCAGGGGACACATGCCGTGGCCCTGTGGGCGACCCGCGTCGTCCGTATCGGACGAGGTAGTTCCATCGATGCCGGTGATACCGCTGTGACTCACAGGTAAGCGTTCACCTCTTGATACCCGTCATTGATCGGTAGCCGGTCCCGACCTGCTCCCCGCGCCGACGGGGGGTGGCCATACCAACGTTTCGAAGGTGGCCCGAGGCGGCCTGTTCCTCGCCGCCTGCGACTGGGCCACCGGCGCCGTCATCACCCCCGCGCGCCCTGCCGCGCTGCCGGACGTGCGGCGGTGAGAGCGGGGTCAGCATCCCGCGGCGGGCCCGGGTTCGTCGACGCCGCTACCTTCCCGCGGGGCACGGCCGGCAACGACACCCGCCTCCTGGCCCTGGAATCCGGCCCCGGATCCAGACACCTCGTCCTCCCCCTCTTGCTTCCGCACGGCTCGTACGCGTCGGCCTGACCCAGACCCGCCGCGTCGCCGACCTCGCGGACCGGGTCGTGCCCGTTCCAGCACCCCGCCCACCACCTGCTCGACGTACTGACCGCGCTGTATCCAGCTGCCGGGCCTACGGTGGCGGCATGAGCGACCCGGAGAAGAACAAGGCCACCGCCAAGGCGTTCTACGACCTGATGTTCAACCAGTGCCGACCCGCCGAGGCGATCGACCAGTACGCCGGCGACACCTACATCCAGCACAACCCGCACGTCGGTGACGGCAAGCAGGCGTTCATCGATTACTTCGAGCGTATGGCGGCCGAGTACCCCGGCAAGCACGTCGAGTACAAACGAGCCTTCGCCGACGGCGACCACGTCATCCTGCACTGCCACCAGACCTGGCCCGGCGACGAGGACTATGCGGGCATCGACATCTTCCGCTTCGACGCCGACGGCAAGATCGTCGAACACTGGGACGTCCTCCAGGCAATCCCGCCCACCTCCGAGAACGAAAACACCATGTTCTGACTGGTTCCCCGGAATCACCGACTCGGGAAGCCAAGGCGCGGCCAGGCGCCGAGTCAGGCCGGCCACCCACCCTCGGCGCCCCGCTCAACAGCTCGGTGAACGGGACGGGGCAGCGGACGAGCTCGTGCTCGTCCACGCGCACGACCACGCTGCGCGAACTGCTCGACGCCAGCGGCAACCCCCGCCTGTTGGCCACCGGAAGGCGCAACTGGGTGGGCACGTTCGCCACCCTGGTGACCCCCACTACCTTCATCGGCGCCTTGCTGCTCGACTTCGGCTACGCCTACACCCGAGGCCCCTCTACGCGTACTTCGGCGTCGCCGCCGCCACCCCCCCAGCTTCTCCACCCAGGAGTACGTGCTGTGCAGCGCTGGTGCGCTTTATGCGCCCGCCGGAACGGCGCTCGTCGTCGCCCTGGTCTGCGTCCCGGTCCCCTACGCGGAGCGCCGCCTGGGGAACCACACGCCGCCGCGGCCCGCGTGGCTGCGCCTGACGCCGTATCTGCTCTCGGCCTGCGGCGTGGTCCTCTTCGTCATCGGCATGCTGGGCGGCTTCCGCGCATGGGAGGCCGGAGCGAAGGACACCCCTCTCCTCCTCGGCAGCGTCCCGGTGCTGATGGTGTCCGGCCGGCTCCTGGCCTTCAAGGTCGCTGACGCCGCCATCCGGTGGCCGCGAGCGGCTGGCGCTCGCCCTCGTCATCGCGCTGGTCGGCCTGTGTTCCTTCCTGAGCGGCCCACGCCTACGTGAAGGAGCACGGCGGCGACGACGCCCGCTACTGGGCCCACCCCCTGTGGCTGCGTCCAGCCGTGACCTCGACACCGCAGAACGCCTCTACTTCCCGCCCGAACAGGTCCACCAGGCCCGCCTCCCTCCGCCCGGCATGCCCAGCGTTTCCGCTTCCGCTACGAGGGCCTGCGCCTCCTCGGTGAAGCGAACGGCCGGATGTTCCTGCTCCCGGAGGACTGGGGGCGACGGGCGGCAGCGTCCTCATCGTCCCGGCGAACGACGCGGCCCGCGTCGCCTTCCGCCCCGGCTGAGCCGGATGAGGGGCGCTACCGAACGACGAGCCGATCCACGCCGATCTGAGTCGGATAGTAGGTAAGGAGCGTCTCACCGGCCGCACACTCGGCGTAGGTGTTGACGACGGACTCGGCCATGATGGGCCTCGCTCCCTCGTTCAGCTCCTCGGCAAGGAAGGAGTGCCCCGGAGGGGGCTCCTTCAGCCCCTGGTGCTTCCCATACCAACTGGCCCATGAAGCTTGGGGGTCGTACCCCGGGGTCTTCGAGTGCCATGTCGGGCAGACCTCGTTGAGGCCCCATGCGAACTGACGGTAGGAGCTTCCAGCGCCCCGGTCGTACACCTGGAACACCGCACCGGGACTGCCCGCCGTGTAGCCGAAGAAGATCTTGAGCGATTCCTCGCGCTGCTCCGCCGCAGGAAGCACGTCCGACAGCGTGTTCTCGTTCAGGACCACCCCGCCCTTTTGGACGTGGCCTCCGTAGAAGAACTCGGGGCGAAAGGCGGGATCGCAGGTCGTCACTGCGTACGTCATGGCAGCGTTGTTCTTGTCGGAGATCACCTCGACCCAGTACTGCTCCCTGGGTCGATAGACGTTCCTCACGTACGGGCCACCGCTTTCGAGAGAGGTGCGGAAGACGGGCGGACCCAGCTCTTTCTGGATTTTCTCCAGCGTGTAGCCCGCTCGGAGCTGGCTGAGCTTGCGGTACTCCGCGGCATGCCAGTCCGTTCGAGCCTCTCTCAGGACGGTGACAGCCGTGCGTCGCCGTCCGACGACTCCTCACCGTGTCGCGCCGGCCCGGCAGGACCGGCGACCGCAGGGGCGCCACGCGCAGTCCGTCCTCCTCGAACGGGCTGATGTCCCAGCTGGTCATCCCGGTGATGCGAAGACCAGTTCGATACCGGTGAGAGGGGGGCCGGGCGAATTGCTCCGGCCACGCCCCGGGTTTATCCGGCGGTGTCTGCGGCGGCCGTGCCACAGAGACCGGCGGGCCATGGTTTCGGCGGTCATACCGTGCAGAACAGCGCTGAACACAACCAAGCACGGGTGAAACGCCAGCAGCCCGGGCAGTGGCTCCTCCCGGGTATCCGGCCGGGAGCCCACCGCTCCCGAGGCCCCTCACGAAGTGATGTGCGGAGGACGGCAGTCCGTCAGGGCGGGGATGGGAGCGGAGCGGAGCAAAGAAGGCGCTATCGAAGGACGTTGCCTTCTCCGGTGTCGCCATCAGCAACGTAGGCCGGCGTGTGCCGCTCCGGCAGCAGCCTCTGTCGCTTCCGCGTCAGCAGATGAAGGGCTCGTTTTACAGCGAATCCTCCACGGCGCCTTGGACCGGTGATGTCGGGCCGACCCGCGTGGCCGGGACTCCGAAGGGGTGTCGTGACAGACCTACCGGATCCACGGCATGATTCACGCCGGTAGCAGTACGTCGGGGTGGAAAGCGGGGGCTGTTCATGGGTGGGGGCTCACGCGCGGGGACATCGGGCAGGATCGAATACGGACCGCTGCCGCCGCGCTCAGTCTGGGGGCTGAGATGCCAGTTCTATCTGCAGTGGATCTATCTTCCCGTAGGTCTCGCCGTGGCCATGGTCGCCTCGCTCTTCGCCGGTGGCGGCGGGACACCGCTGTTCGGCAGCACACCGAAGGGGGTTCCGAAGGACCCGTACGGTGACAGCGTGTTGCTGTCCCGGCGCCAGTACCAGCTGGAACGGAACGGCACACCCGCGCAGTGGCGGGAGCGTGCAGGCTTCGCCCTGCGGCGGGCGATCGCACAAGGTTCCCAGGGCCCTGACGAGACGATCTCGCTTCCCGTCAGTGCTTACCGCGGACTGGGGCTTGAGGGTCTCGATGAGCTGGCCGGTGCTCTGGGGTGGCGTCTCGATAGGGAACGTCTACGGTTCGGGTCGGTGGCCGTCAAGCCGGTGCCTATTCCTCATTGATACTCGGCGACACCAACTGACCACCCAGAGCCGGTCGTGTGCCGCAGAGTTGCCGGACGCAGGGCGTGCCGGTCAGAACGGCTCGTAAGCTTCTTCAGCCACTCGGCGGTGCTCGCTTCCAGACGCGGAGCAACGCGTAGGCGTGTGGGGGGCCTCTTCCAGCGTGGATTCTGACTGGCCGGCATCGCTGGTGGCGCCGTCTCCGCGCTGTCGAACCGTCAGAACACCGACCCGGACCCGCGTGAATGGATGCCGCCTGCTCCCAAGGCCCACCCGTCAGAGAGCCGTCGAGGGGCTGGAGGCCCGGTGCGAAGCCTCAGGCGAGCGTCGGCGTGGGGGCAGGCAGGTAGGGGTGGTGTTGCGCCAGGCACGTTCGATGCACTTCTCCTTCTCGCCGACCGGGGCGAGACGCCCGCTCAGCCGTTCTTTCGGGGCTGACCGGCAACTGGCACGAGCTGGCGGCACTCGTTCTATCGCCATTCGATTCAGTGACCGCTATAGCGCTTAATGCCGTGAGGCGAGGCCCGTTCGTGCAGGGCTCTGACGGTCGACGTAGTCGACGGTTTGCATCATTCCGAGGTCTTCATGGTGGAGCTGGTGGCAATGGGCGATGGTGCGGCCGGTGAAGTCCTCGTACTTGACCAGGAAGGTGGCCGATTCACCTGGTTTGCCCCCAGCCAGGCCGATGGTGTCGTGCCAGACCGGCGGGTCGAGCCGTGCGCCGTTGCGGTGGGTGAGGAGGACCTGGTTGGTGTGCAGGTGGAAGGGGTGCTGGTGCGCCGGCAGGGTTTCGTCGGTGCGGACGGTCCATCGCTCGACGGAGCCGAGGCGCAGGGTGTGGTTGGTGTGCTCGGGGTCGAACAGGCCGTAGGCCGGGTCATGGGTGAGATCGCCGTTCGGATCGGCTGCGGGGGTGGCGCCGGTACCCAGGACGCGGAAGGCATTCGGGAACGCCCCGGGGAAGACGCCCGCATCGGAGTGGAAGATCACCTCCCGGTCCGCGTCGGGGTTGACGATGTCCCGCTCGTCGAGAAACGGCCTGCCCCGCGGCAGTGAGGTCGGCAGCTTCATCCGCGGTTCGACAGGCTCTCCAGCGACCTCGATCGTCATCAGCGGTACGGGCACCCCGTCGGCCCGCAGTTCGTACCGGCCGGAGGTATCGCCCTGGACCAGCACGTCAGCGCGGTTGCCCATGGCCAGGTCCAGCAGCTTCAGGGCGACGGGTCTGGCGAAGGAGACTCCGTCCTGCGCGATCTGGTGCATCGTCGGACCTTCTCGGTCTCCGACGACCCGGAGCCTCAGGGCGGTGAACGCGGTCGCGGCGACCAGCCGCCACCGCTGCACCTCGCCGGGGCGCAGGCGGACGGTGGGGTTGACCGCGCCGTTGACAGTGAAGGTGGAGGGGACGCCGATCATCCAGCCGCCCGAGGTGAAGGCGGGGATCTTGCCGTCCTTGACCTTGAGTTCGTTGATGCACACGACGAGGTCGGCGGCCGCGCTGATCTCGGGGACGTCGTCGACGTCGCCCTCGACGATGATCACTCCGGTCATGCCGCCGACGATCTGCTCTGCGATGGCACCGTGCAGATGCGGGTGGTACCAGTAGGTGCCGGCGGGGTGGTTGGCCGACACGTCGACGATCGTCACGTACCGCGGCTCCGGGGCACCGGCGGCGGCCTCGTCCGGGGTGCGCGGCGCGAACTCGCGCAGGACGTTGTCGGCGAGCCCGGACGGGGAGACGTGCATTCCGTGGGTGTGCAGGTTGAAGCTGTTGGGGTGGTGCGGCGTGTTGTGGCCGCCGACGTGGGGCGGGTTGGGCGGAAGGCCGTTGACATGCGTCAGCCGCAGGGTCTCCCCGCCCCGTACGCGCAGGGTCGGTCCCGGGATCGTTCCGTTGTACGTACGGGTGGTGATCCGGCCGTAGCCCGGCACCGAAACGTCCGTGAACCGGACGTCGAGCGTCTCTTCCATCACCGCCGACGCCGAACCGGGCACCAGTCGCGAGGTCAACACGGGAGGCTGCGGGAAGGGCGTCGACGCCGCAACCGCGCGCCGCCGGCCCAGGAATCCACCGGACGCCACCGCCAGACCTGCGACGTGGAAGGCCTTCACCACTGACCGACGGGTGATTCTGCCGCTTTCTTCCACAACGGGGCAATCTATATCAAGTGGATCATAGGATGCCGGTAACGCACCGTAGGCACCGCCGGCTGCCGCAAACGGCCAACCCCAGGCGTTCGGCCAGGGCTCGGCCGGAGGGCTGCCGGCACGGCTGCGACGCTCCGGCGGCATGCATCGCGGGCTGGGCGAACGACGTCGCCTCACCAGCGTGAAGAGGGTCGAGCCCAAGCAGTACGACGCCTACCAGCGCCCTCGGAACTTCGCTTGCGGCATACCGGAGACGGGACAAGCTGCTGGCTCACCTCGAGGTCGTGCCGGTGGAGATCGAGCTCGTGCCGGGATTCACTCGGGACGTGACGGGGTGGGGACACCACGGCACGGGCGACCTGGAGCTCCAGTTGCGCTCACAGGAGGACGGGGAGCGAGCGATGGAGCTCCTCCCGCTGTGGTACGCGGCTCCTGCTGTCGAACGAGGCTCCTGCTGTCGAACGAGGCTCCTGCTGTCGTACGCGGCGGCGCAGTGCCGAGATCCTGGTGCGGCTGGGCGGTGGCTTCGGACGAAGGTGCAGGACCTCCAGCGCTGTGGAGAAGGTCGTCTTCGCGTGCGCCGGATGTCGTTCACCGGCAGCGGCGCGGAAGGTGTGGCACTCGTAGTGCGGCTCGGGCCGCGTTGGCGCCGGGGGCACCGTGGACGCCTCCGCCGGGGTGCGCCGTGGCGGAGCAGAGGTAGAGCCCGCGGATCGGGGTGCCTGGTCGCCCGGTGCCGGGGAGCGGGCGGAACATCAATTGCTGGTGAAGGCTGGTCGTCCCCTGGTTGACGGCACCCCCCACCAAGGCGGGGTTGAGCCGCTCCAGGTCGGGAGGAGCCAGCACGCGCCGGGCCAGGATGGCGGCGCGGAATCCGGGTGCCAGACGTTCGACGATCGACTCGACGCGGGCGGCGATCGCCTCCTTCTCGGGAGTGTCCCAGCGGCCGGCGATGCCCTCTTCCCCCGCGTCGGAGCGGATGCGCTGGGGGACGTGGGTGTAGGCCCACGCCGATTCGGTACCGGCCGGAGAACGGCTGGGATCGGCCGTGGTCATCTGCCCGAGCACCAAGAACGGCACGTCCGGCACCTGGTTCATCGCGAGCTGCCCGGCGAAGCGGGTCAGCGCGTCGACGCCCTCGGCGAGATGCACCGTCCCCGCCCGCCGCGCGCCCGCGGACGCCCAGGGGATCGGTCGTGACAGGGCCCAGTCCACCTTGACGGTGGCGAAGTCCCACTGGAAGCGGCGGAGATCGGCGCGGAGTGGCGTCGGCAGGTGCTCCTCACCGAGGAGCCGTTCGTACAGCAGGGGAGCGGGGACGTCGGCGAGAACCGCACGGCGCGCCGCGATCTCCGTACCGTCGCCGACGCGTACGCCGACCGCCCGGCCGTTGCGGACGATGACGCGGGAGACCGTACGGCCGCAGAGCACCCTGCCTCCGTGGTCGCGCAGGCGCGCGACGAGGGCATCGGTGAGCCGGCCGGCGCCGCCGACCGGCACGGGGAAGCCATGATCCTGGCCGAGCATGCACATCAGCCAGCCGAAGCCCCCTCCCAGGGCAGATTCAGGACCTAGGTCGGCATGGAGGGCGTTGCCGGCGATGAGCAGGCGGCCCCCGTCGCCGGCGAAGTGCTCCTCGCCGAACCGGCGGGCGGGCAGCAGCATCATGCGCAGCAGGCGCAGACACTCGTCGGCTCCGGTACGAGCGGCCAGCCGAAGTGCCGCCCGAACGGGCGGGAACGGGGTGAAGAGGCACCCCACGAGATCCTCGCCGACGCGGCCCCACAGACGGTGCAGGCGTTCCCAGGCGGGGCCGTCGGTGGCGGCGAAGCCCGCCAACGAGGCAGCGGTGCGCCCGAGGTCCCGACTGAGGACCGGGCATCGGCCGTCCGCGAGCGGGTGGGCGACGACCTCGGGGGCGTGACTCCAGCGCAGGCCGTACCGGTCGAGCGCCAGGTCATGGATGGCGGGCGACGCCGCCGCCAGCGGGTAGAACGCGCTGAACACGTCGTGCACGTAGTCGGGGTGGACACCGCGGTCGCTGCGCACGGCGCCCCCGGGCCTGTCGCTGGCCTCCACGACGACGACGTGCCAGCCGGCGTCGGCCAGGATGTTCGCCGCCACCAGACCGTTGGGGCCCGAGCCGATGACAACGGCGTCAGGCACGGTCACGGTTCCGCTCCTGCTCAGACTCGGCGATCTCGCCCAGACGGACGAGCATCCGCCGGTTCCGCCAGCGGGTGAGCGCGTCGAGGGCGGAATTGTGCCAACGTGCCGTCGGCCCGCGCAGGGGGTGTTCGTCGACGATGACGAGGGTGTCGTCGCCCCACGGTTCGACGAGGAAGGCGATGCGGGCGGTGCCCAGGTCGGTGTGAGCCTCCAGTTCGAGCCGGCGGACCGGTTCGCAGAGGCGCGAGATCGTCCGGCCGCGGTAGGGCCACGGTCCGATGCGGAGTGTGTAGCCCAACGCCGAGCCCGGGGCGGGCCACTTCCCCTCCTGCTCCCAGGAGTCGTGGGTTCCCACCACGAACCGCGAGTAGGCCTCGCCGTTGCTCAGTACCGACCAGACGGCGTCGGGCGGGGCTTCGATGAGTCGGTTCCACTGTGCCACGGCAGATCTCCTCACAAGGGCCGGGTACGGATACGGGTACCGAGGGCGCCCGCGGCACCGGCCAGCAGCGCCAGCGCCGCGACGCGGCGGGCCGCCGTGCGCGCCCGTCCGTGGTGGCCACCGCTCACGGCCGCGGTGTCGCCTGACGGTGTGTGGAGCGCGCCGGGCGTGACCGCCGCCGTGCCGGGAGCGCCGAGATAGCCGTGCTCGGTGCGGTGCCGGATCAGGGCGCGTACGAGCCCTGGGGCGACAGCGTGGGACCAGGGCAGAAGCCGGGCGCCGGGGCCGACGAGCACGCGTCGTCGGGGGTGGGCCGCGGCGCGCACCACGGCCCGTGCCACTCGTTCGGGAGTGGCGAGGGCGGGCATGGACCGCACGCGGCGGCCGGTGTGATTGGCGGCGTGCGCGAAGAACGGTGTGTCGACGCCGGCGGGCAGGACCGTGCACACATGGACGCCGTGGTCACCCGTGAGCGCCAGTTCCTGACGCAGCACGTCGTCCAGGGTGGCAAGAGCGGCCTTCGAGACGGCATAGGCGCCCATGTACGGCGCTTCGACCGCGCCCCCGAGGACGGAGGACAGGTCGATGAGGACCCCGTGCCCCTGACGCCGCATCACGGTGAGCGCGGCGTGCGCCCCGTGGAGGGTGCCCAGCACGTTGACCTCCCAGAGACGGCGCACCTCCTCCGGGGGCACTTGGTCGAGCCGGCCGAGGATCCCGACACCGGCGGCGTTCACCCAGACGTCGATGCGGCCGTACCGGTCGAGTGCGGTCTGGGCGACACGGGCCACCGCCTGCGCGTCGCCGACGTCCGCGCTCACGGCGACCGCCTCGGCCAGGGGATGGGCGGCCGCGCATTCCCGCACGACCTCGTTCAGCACGTCCGCGCTGCGGGCGGTGACGACGGTCCGGGCACCGCGGGCGGCGAACGCACGGGCGACGGCGCGCCCGATCCCGCTCGACGCGCCCGTGACCACGGCGACGATTCCAGGTCCGATTCGGATTCCGGGTGCGGGTGCGGGTGCGGGTGCGGGTGGGGGTGGGGGGTCGCGTCTCCTCATGTCCCGCGAGTCACCCGTATCGGCGGAATCATTCGGAGGGTGAATGAACCGAGGGCTGCTTGAGGCGTCCGGTCGGGGGCAGGCGCGCTGATACCAGGCCGCCTGCCCGGTGGCCCGACCGACCGAATCCCGGGAGATGGATCGTGACCACAGCACGCGAGATCATGACGCCGGACGCCACCTGCATCGGCGCCGGCGACAGCATCCTGAACGCGGCGAAGAAGATGACCGACCTCGGGGTGGGCGCGCTGCCCATCTGCGGACGCGACGAACGTCTCAAGGGCATGCTCACGGACCGCGACATCGTCGTGAAGGTCCTCGGCGCCGGAAAGGACCCCGCCACGTGTACGGCCGGCGAGTTCGCCCAGGGTGAGGCGGTCACCATCGGTGCCGACGACGACGCCGCCGAGGTCCTTCGGACGATGACCGAGCACAAGGTCCGCCGCCTGCCCGTGATCGACGGCCACACCCTCGTCGGCATCGTCGCCCAGGCAGACGTCGCACGCGCCCTGCCCGACCCGCAGGTCGGCGAACTCCTCGAAGCACTCTCCAGCTGACCCGGCGGGGGGAAGCAGTTCGCATACGTGACCGAGGAGGCGTGATGAAAGCCGTGACATGGCAGGGCCGCCGGAAGATCGAGGTGGTGACCGTTCCGGATCCGCGGATCGTCGATCCCACGGACGCCGTGATCCAGGTGACGACGACGGGCCTGTGCGGATCGGACCTGCATCTGTACGAGGTGCTCGGACCGTTCCTGGACGCGGGGGACATCCTCGGCCACGAGCCGATGGGAGTCGTCGCCGAGGTGGGGCGCGAGGCGCGGGAGCTGAAGGCCGGCGACCGGGTCGTCGTGCCGTTCAACGTGTCCTGCGGTACCTGCTTCATGTGCGAGCGCGGCCTTCACTCCCAGTGCGAGACGACCCAGGTCCGTGAGCACGGCAGCGGCGCGAGCCTCTTCGGGTACACGAAGCTCTACGGGCAGGTGCCGGGTGGACAGGCCGAGTACCTGCGCGTCCCCTTCGCCGACACGCTCCCGATCCGAGTTCCCGAGGGGCCACCGGACGAACGGTTCGTGTACCTCTCGGACGTCCTGCCGACCGCCTGGCAGGCGGTCGTCTACGCCGACGTCCCGCCCGGCGGCAGCGTCGCCGTTCTGGGGCTCGGGCCCATCGGCGACATGTGCACCCGCGTCGCCGCCCATCGCGGGGCCGGACAGGTGATCGGCATCGACCTGGTGCCCGAACGGCTGGCCCGCGCGGCCGCCCACGGCGTACAGATCTACGACCTGTCCCAGTACGGAGATCATCTCGTCGACGCGGTCCGCGACGCGACGGACGGCCGCGGCCCGGACGCCGTGATCGACGCCGTCGGCATGGAGGCGCACGGCAGTGTCGGAACCCAGGCCGCGCAGACCGTGACCGGCCTGCTCCCGGACGCCCTGGCCTCTGCCGTGATGAAGAAGGCCGGGGTGGACAAGCTGGGCGCACTGAAGCTCGCCATCGAACTCGTACGCCGCGGCGGCACCATCTCCCTCTCCGGTGTCTACGGCGGTGCCGCGGACCCGTTGCCGCTGCTCACGATGTTCGACAAGCAGATCCAGCTGCGCATGGGGCAGGCCAACGTCCACCGGTGGGTCGACGACCTGCTGCCTCTGCTGACCGACGGGGATCCCCTCGGGGTTGAGGGCTTCGCCACCCACCACCTGCCCCTGGACGAGGCCCCACGGGCGTACGCCGACTTCCAGAAGAAGCGGGACAACATGGTGAAGGTCCTCTTCCATCCCGACGACCGAGCCACGGCGGCCTGAGCCCGGCGTTTCCGCGACCCTGCGGGGGGCAGGCGGCAGGTATGGATCAGTCGAAAACGCCCGTACTGGACGCATTGGCCTCCTACCACGCATCCGGCCAGACACCGTTCACCCCGCCCGGACACAAGCAGGGACGCGGGGCGGACCCCCGGGTGCGCGCCGTACTCGGCGACGCGGTCTTCCGTTCGGACGTCCTGGCCACCAGCGGTCTGGACGACCGCACCTCCTCCCACGGGATCATCGAGGAAGCACAGGCGCTCATGGCCGAGGCCGTCGGCGCCGAGCACGCCTTCTTCTCCACCTGCGGCAGCTCGCTGTCCGTGAAGTCCGCCATGCTCTCGGTCGCCGGCCCGCACGAGGAGCTGGTGATCGGCCGCGACGCGCACAAGTCGGTGGTGTCGGGTCTCGTCCTGTCCGGCATCCGTCCCGTCTGGGTCGATCCGCAGTGGGACGCCGACCGCCACCTGGCCCACCCCCCGGCCGCCGACGCGTTCGAGGAAGCGCTGGCCGGGCACCCCGACGCACGGGGAGCACTGGTCACCACCCCCACCCCCTACGGAACCTGCTCGGACCTCTCCGCCATCGCCGAGGTCTGCCACCGCCGCGGCGTCCCCCTCATCGTCGACGAGGCGTGGGGTGCCCATCTGCCCTTCCACCCCGAGCTGCCGACCTGGGCGATGGACGCCGGAGCGGACGTGTGCGTCACCTCGGTGCACAAGATGGGCTCCGCTCTCGAACAGAGCTCGGTCTTCCACCTCCAGGGCGACCTGGTGGCCCCCGAAGTGCTGAAAGGCCGTGAGGATCTGCTGGGGACCACCAGCCCCTCCGTCCTCGTGTACGCGGCCCTCGACGGCTGGCGGCGCCAGATGGTCGAGCACGGCAAGGCCCTCTACGACGACGCGCTCGCCCTCGCCGAGCGGGTCCGTGACCTGATCTCCCGTATCGACGGCCTCCACGTCCACGGCCGCGCCGACTTCTGCGGCCCCGGCAAAGCCCTTGATCTGGACCCCCTCCAGATCATCATCGACATCAGCGCCTGTGACGTCACCGGATACCGGGCGGCCGACTGGCTTCGCCGGAACCACCGCATCAACCTCCACGTCTCCGACCACCGTCGGATCAGCGCCCAGCTCACCCACGCCGACGACGACCACACGGCGGACATCCTGCTCACCGCGCTCACCGACTTCGCCACGCACGCGCCCCGGCTGCGCACGGGGCAGCCCGTCGATGTCCCCTCGCCCGCCGAACTCCGCCTGGAGCAGGCGGCTCTGCCGCGCGACGCGTTCTTCGGACGCACGGAGCAGGTCCCTTGGGAGCGGGCCGAAGGACGCATCGCCGCCGAGATGCTCACGCCGTACCCGCCCGGCATCCCCGCCGCCATGCCCGGTGAACGGCTGACGATGGACGTGCTGCGCTACCTCCGCACCGGCGTCGAGGCCGGCATGGTCGTGCCCGATGCCGTCGACACCGACGCGAGGAGTGTCAGGGTTCTGCGCGAAGAAGTCTGAACCTCACCGAGAGGGTGAGATTCGGGGCTGGTGCACGCTCAGCCGCTTCTGCCGGCCAGCAGCCGTTCGAGCGGCCAGGTCGTGACCAGCCGGTCCGAACCGAGGCCGATCCGCGCCGCGCGTGCGTAGCCCGAGCTCTGCCAGCGCAGCTGATCGGGGGCGTGGGCGTCGGTGTCCACGGCGAACCGGCAGCCCGCGGCGGCGGCCTGCACGAGCAGGTCGTCCGGCGGGTCGCGTCGCTCCGGCCGGCAGTTGATCTCCACCGCGGTGCCGGCCTCCGCGCAGGCGGCGAACACGGCCTCGGCGTCGAAACGGGACTGCGGTCGCCCCCGGCCGGTGATGATCCGTCCCGTGCAGTGTCCCAGCACGTCCACGCGCGGGTTGCGCACCGCGGCCAGCAGGCGGGCGGTCATCGGTCCGGGTTCCGAGCGGAGCTTGGAGTGCACGGAGGCCACCACGATGTCGAGCCGGCCCAGCAAGTCCTCTTCCTGGTCGAGTGAGCCGTCCTCCAAGATGTCGCACTCGATTCCGGTCAGCAGCCGGAAACCGGGGCCCAGCTCGGAGTTCACGGCCGCGACGGCCCGTAGTTGCCTTCTGAGCCGGTCCGGACTCAGCCCGTGGGCGATCGTCAGCCGCGGTGAGTGATCGGTCAGAACGGCCCACCGGTGGCCCAGAGCACGGGCGGCTTCGGCCATGTCCTCGAGCGGGCTCCCGCCGTCCGACCAGTCGGAGTGCAGATGGCAGTCCCCGGTGCTCGCGGCCGCGAGGGCCCACCCGGCTCCGGCGTCCGTATCGGCTTCGGCCTGCAGGCGGGCCAGGTAGCGCGGTACGGATCCGGTCGACGCCTGCGAGATCACCTCGGCGGTGACCGGGCCCACCCCGCGCAGCCGTCGCACCTGCTCGGTGTCCACGGGGCCCGGGGGCAGGTCCCGGACGGCCTCGGCCGCCGTGTGGAAGGCCCGCACCCGGTACGGGGAGGCCCCGCGCCATTCGAGGAGGAAGGCGATCCGGCGCAGAGCCTCGTCCGGGGTCATGGCAGGGGGGTCCCGCCGGTGGCGTTGACGATCTCACCGGTGATGTACGAGGCCTGGTCGGAGGCGAGGAAGACGTACGCGGGTGCCATCTCGGCCGGCTGAGCGGGCCGCCCCCACAGCGACCGTTCGCCGAACCTCGTCGGGTCGGGCATCGTCGCGGGGATGAGCGGGGTCCAGACCGGTCCGGGGGCCACGGCGTTGACGCGGATACCGCGCTCGGCCAGCATCTGGGCCAGGCTGTGGGTGAAGGAGATGATCGCGGACTTGGTCATGGCGTAGTCGAGGAGGTGCGGGCTGGGCTGGTAGCCCTGCACGGAAGCGGTGTTGATCACGCAGGCGCCGCGCGGCATGTGGGCCAGCGCGGCCTTGGTCAGCCAGAACATCCCGTACAGATTGGTCTTCATCACCCGGTCGAACTGCTCGGTGGTGATCGCCTCGATCCCGTCCGGCTGCGCCATCTGATAGGCGGCGTTGTTGACGAGCACGTCGATGCCGCCCAGTTCGCCCGCCGTCCTGTCGGCGAGGGCGGTGCACTCACCTTCGTGCCGAAGATCGCAGGCGACGGCCACCGCCGTGCGACCGGCCTGGCGGATGAGGCGGGAGGTCTCCTCGGCCTCCTCCGTCTCCTCGGCGAGGTGGGTGAAGACGACGTCGGCTCCCTCGCGTGCGAAGGCCAGACAGACGGCCCGGCCGATCCCGGAGTCTCCGCCGGTGACCAGCGTCCTGCGGCCGTGCAGCAGGGCGTGGCCCCGGTAGGTGTCTTCGCCGTGGTCGGGGCGGGGGTCCATCGCCTCGGTCGAGCCGGGGTGGTCCTGATCCTGCTCGGGAAACGGGGGCCGGGGGTACAGCTGCGCCGGATCGATGAGCTGGGGCTGCTCGGGGGAGGACATCGCTGTCTCCTTCCGGCACGGTCGGCCGGGGCGACGGTCAGGAAGAGGGCGGGTAGGGGGCGGCCTTGAGGCGGCGCGCGAGGTGCGCGGTGTTCGCGGCGAGGGTCCGGGTCGTCGCGGCGGTCTTCTCGGGAGTCTTGTCGAGGTCCTGGTAGTCGGTGCCCTGCATGGCTTCGCCGACCCAGTAGGTGACCGCGTTCGGCGCGAGGGAGAACCCCACATCGTTGAGGCCCTGGAAGAGTTCGGCGCTGACATGGTGGGCGCCGTCCTCATTGCCGACGACGCACACGGCCGCGGCCTTCCCGTAGGTGAGCATGCGGCCCTCGTCGTCGCTCTCGCCCAGTTCGGCGTCGAGGCGCTCCAGGACGCGCTGGGCGATGCTGGAAGGGTGGCCGAGCCAGATGGGCGTGGACAGGACCAGGATGTCGCAGCCCAGGATCGTGTCGCGGATCTCCGGCCAGGCGTCACCGCTTCCCATGTCGACCTCGACACCCGGTCTGACGTCGTGGTCGGCGATCCGGATCACCTTCCCGGTGACACCGTGCTCGGCGAGGGCCTCCATGGTCTGCTCGGCCAGCAACTGGGAGCTGGACTGCTTCGGCGACGGGGACAGGGTGCAGACCAGCGCGACGGCGCGCAGCGGCGTGGTCTCGGTCGTGGTGTCCATGTGGTCCGGCTACCCCGATGTCTCTCCCGTATCCCGACGTTCGTGCTGGTAGCCCCCGGCGCAGCGTGCGATCGGCCGAACGCCGGCCCCCGGAGGCGGCCGTCAGGGGCGCGACGAGGGGGCGGGTCCCAGGGGGAGGATGAGGGTGGGGCGGCGGCGGCCGACTCCCCGCCGGCGTTCTGGTCGCCGTGCGTGACGACCACGTCGGCGGCGCAGATCCGCAGCCAGGGGTCCAAGAGGCCGTTGACCCTCAGCTCGGTGAGGAGGATCTCGTGCAGGCGGAGCCAGATCGCCGCCGGAGAAGCCAGGGCAGTCCTGCCATTAAAGTCCGATGATGATCTCCAGGGCGCCCGCCAGGTCGTCGGCGATCAGCCCGCCAGCCCCTTCAGATCTCGCGGACACCACTGCGCGCCGACCGCCGTCGTCGGCGCACAGGCAGTACCCCCCGCGAGCAGGTGATCACTCGAAGCCATGACGTCGACGACAGCCAGGGCCGCTGACGTGTTGGGACCAGGGCAGATCTTCAGACGACTGCAGCCGACACCCGCTCGGCGGCCACCGCCGCATCAAGTCATTCTGAAACGATCAGTTAGAAGACGCCTCCGCGCTGTCCTGGTCTGCGGCCACGCCCGTCAGGGGACGCCAGGGTGTCGCCGTAGATGTACGCGGTGCGGATGTGCCCGTCGCGGGCGTGGACGACAACCTGTGCCGGGGTGTGCTCCTTGGCGCGCTGGCGGGCGGCGGCGATCGCCTCCTGCTGAGTGCGGTGCGGCTCGTGCAGCAGCCGACGTCCCTCTCTGGCCTCGACCTGCCACTTCACGCCTGCTGCCGCCGCCCGCTCGCCGGACGGTTCGACGTGGTAGACGGTCCGTTTCGCTGCCATGATCCTGCTCCTCGCCTAAGCCGTATTTGAGGACGGCTTGGCCGATTGCGAAGGGGCCGAGCTGTTAGAGAGCGCCAGCGCTGTGACATCTGACTTCATCCGGTCCGGTGACGCCTTCCCGTGGATCGGTGGGCAGTTCCTGGTGCCAAGGCCCACTACCGGCGCCGCCGTGACCAGGGCGACTGGCACGCGTCAGCCCAGCGGAACCTGTTCCATCGCATGATCGGCCAGTTCTATCACTGCCTCCGGCACGGCCACCGCTTCGATGAGGCCGCGGCCATTCCACCAGCGTCTGCCCTGACGGTGGCCGACTAGCCGCTTCGCTACTGCTCCCGTCAGCCGAACGAGCCGTCTTCGCGGACCGTGAAGAAGGCACAGCCGTCGTGCTCGAAGCGCACCTGCCCATCGGACGTCGACGCGGCGTGGGTGCAGGCTCCCCAGTCACCACCCAGCTCGCCGCTCAGCGCGACCCAGAACCGGCGCCCGCCGCACTGCTCGTCAAACCACTCATCCCGATAATCGGGACCTCGGCCCATGACCCACCAGACACCATCCGCCCCGTTCGCTCTCGAACGGACCCGATCGACGAGAGCCGACTTTTCAAGGAGGATCCCATCGGCATGTACCGATGACGCTGAGGAGCCCTGTGATCACGCAAGGAGTACAGGTCACAGGCCGGTGTGATGCCTGCGGAGGCGTGACGACCTGCGATGTCGGCCAGTTCTTCGACCACGGCATGCTCTGCTGGGGCACCGAAGGACGCTGCGCGGACTGCCCGAATACGTGGTGCGAGCAAGACAGCGGACCCGTCACACCCGAGAACATCCGACAAGCTCTGCTACAGACGCATGGGACGGCGCGGCTTCGCCTGTCCGAAGACATGCCGAACATCGTTCCCGTGCTGCAGGCCCTCCGAGACGCACGGGGACGATGCCTTGGCGATGTACGAGCTCAGGCCAAGCAACTCGCCGAGAACGGTCTCACCGGCACACTCGTCGAGATGGAGGTCCTGGCGATTCACCTTCGGGTAAGGGCCGTCGAGGTGATCGTGGCACCAGCTGAGTGATCTCATCCGGACCGCACCTGATGCGGCTGGACAACGGCATTGAGAAGTCTGTCAGGCGGACTTCCGGCGCCGGGGCACTGCCGCCTTCGTCGGAGCCTCCTCGCCTACGGGTCCGGCGGGCGCGCGATGTTCTGCCCTGGCGCTGACCACCGCATGGAGGTCTTCGGTGTAGTCGTCGGTGAGGGTGTCGCAGAGGTCGGCCAATTACTCAACGGCCATGAAGGCCTTGAAGGCAATGAGGGCCATAAGGGTCATGAGTGCGAGGGCGCCTTCGATCCCCTCCTCGCTCACTTCGACCTCGGGCGAGGCAAGCTCTACATCGACGCCAGCAGCGTCGACCCCGTCTTTGGCGCCGCACTCTCAAAACCTCCTCACTCTGTTGCGAATCGGAGTGACTGGGGCGAGCAGTAGTCGGTCCGCTCGTTTCCAAGAATCCCCATCACGAAGCCCACTGGCGCCGTCGACCGATGGAGGCACTGCGCGCCGGCGTCGAGCAGGCTCGCAGTCCGAAGGCCACCGGCGAGAAGGCCGGCGCCGCCCATACCGGGCGCGGGTAGAAGCCTGCCGCGAAGAAGCGCACCGGCACTTCGGGCGCCGGGTCGCTTCAGTCGCTGACCAAGGCCGAGCTGTACAAGAAGGCCACCAAGGCCGGCGTCAGAGGGCGCTCCAGCACGACCCAAGAACCAGCTCGCCGACAACGCCCTCGCCAAGTCCCGCGAAGGCCGTCGCAGCCGGCCCTGGCGTGTCGTCCGCGCGCGATCCGGACCGGGGCCCAGCTGGTCGACTGCCCGCACCGGCGCCCCCACGACGCGCTGTCACTGCTGGCGCTCAGCCGCGATCGTCCGGCGCGCGGCGTTCTAGGCGTCTGCGGGGGTGGACCGTTCACCTGCTGTGTGCGTGGGGGCCGGCCCGTGCCAGTCCAGGCACAGGACGGTGGCGTCGTCCTTCGGCGGGTGGCCCCCGTAGGCGTCGGTGACAGCGCCGACCAGGGTGCGCACGACCTCGCGGGGGTGTTCGGCTTCGGTCTTGCGCAGGAGAGCGGGCAGGTCCACCACGTCGGCGTCGCGTTCCTGCATGCCGTCGGTGTGGAGCAGGAGGCGGTCACCAGGGCGCAGGTCGAGGTCTTGGACCTGGTAGGCGCCTTGGGAGGGGATCCCGAACGGCAGGTTCACGGCCAGGGCCAGCTCGGTGACCGCACCGTCGCGCAACAGGTAGGGCCGCGGGTGGCCGGCGTTGACGAGCTGGGAGCGGGTGCCGTCGAGCGCGATGCGCAGCAACTGTCCGGTGGCGAGGCTCTGGTGGCCGTGGTCGAGGAGGGCCTGGTGGATCTGGCGGGCCTGTTCCGCGAGGCCGGCGCCGGCGCGACGGGCGCCGCGGGAGGCGTTGACGAGCAGGGTGGCCATGAGTGAGGCGCTGACGTCGTGGCCCATGGCGTCGGTGATCGACAGGTGCAGGGTGCGGGTGTCCAGGCTGTAGTCGTAGGTGTCGCCCGCGATGTCGGAGGCCGGGACCAGGGCGCCCGCCAGGGTGAACTCGGGGGCCTCGCAGCAGGAGGCGGAGGGCAGGAGCTGGCGTTGGATCTCTGCGGAGAGGCTGACCGGCCCGGTGCGGTTGCCCCAGTGGTAGAGGTCGGTGAAGCGGCGGTCGGTGACGATGATGTACGCGAGCGCATGCGCGGCTTCATGAACCTGAGTGCGTACCTCTGGTGTGGTGGCCCGGGGGAGGAAGAGCTCCAGGACGCCGATGGTGTCACCGCGGTTGGTGACCGGGGCCAGCACCCGATGCCCGTCCTGGCCGTCTGCGGTCACCACTAGATCCTGGCTGCGCAGCACGTCGTCGTAGATGCTGCTGCCCGCGAGGGGGACTTGTTCTGCAGGCGGTTGCCCGGGCTCGGCGGCTGTGTCGTGGACGCGCAGGAGGCGTCGGCCGACGATGTCTAGGAACAGGAACGATACGAATCGGGCGTCGAAGCGGTCGCGGAGATCGCGTGCCACGACATCGAGGGAGTGCACGGGTGCGGCGTTCTCGGCTGCCTCCAGCACGTAGCTCAGGCCGGTCCGATCACGTGCCACAGCAGTCTCTCCGAGTACAGGCTTCCTTCCCCGGCGGGGAGGCGTGGGCCGCGCGCGGATGGTCAGCACACGCTCCACGCCGCTCAGGCGTAGCAGGCGGGCGACCGGGTGGCTGAGGGCGGCCAGCACGAGGGATTTATCGGCCGCCAGGGCCAGCTGATCCAGGTCCAGCAGGATGTGCAGTCCGGTGGTGTCGCAGAAGGTGACGGCAGACAGGTCCAGGTCGAGGCCGTCGCGGCTGGAGTTCAGAGCTGAGATGAGGTCCCCGCGCAGTCCGTCGCCGTCGTCCATGTCGATCTCGCCGCGTACGCGGGCCAGGACCCGATCCCGCCCGTGCTCGAAGACCACACTGACGAGGGATGGGCGCACGGTGCGGCTGATGTGCTCCGCCGCAATGACGGGCAGCCGGTCGGGAAGAGAGATCATGGTCTTTTCCCTTCACGCTCCGAGACCGCGGGAAGAAGGCCTGGCGGGAGGCGGCGGCATGCTGGACCCGGGGCCGCGCCGGTGCACGGGTCAGCCGGGAGGTTCGAGCTCACGGTAGGCACCGTCCGTGGGAGGGTGGCCGGCCGCTCCGGCCCGTGGGTCGAGGTCGACCAGCAGGTGTAGGAGGTCCGCTACCTCGTGGCGCCCCTCGGCCGGGTGGCGGAAGAGGGTCCCGGGTGCGACCTCGTAGTGGTTGCGGCGGCCCTGGCGTACCCGGGTGAGGTACCCCGCGTTCTCCAGGTCGCGGACGATGGCTCCGGCCGCCCGTTCCGTGAGCCCGCAGCTGTCAGCCAGGTCACGCTGCCGGATCTCCGGATCGCGAAGGATCATGGCGAGGATCCGGGCGTGGTTGGTGACGAACGTCCAGCTGGTCCGAGGCTCGACCTGCTCCATGCCTGAAATTATACGATTTGCGATTCCGGTTTCGCCAGACCGGAACCCAGAATCCTGCAATGCACCTCAACCGGGCGCTGCGTCCTTCGGTACACCGCGCAGAAGCGCTCAGGGCCCCGCCTTACCGATCGTTTCAGGGTGAAGTGTTTGGCCAGGCTGTTGTGCACTGCGAGGATGCGATGTCGACTCGGCGGTGATGGGCAGGACGCATGATGACGCAGTGGCATCTCTTGCGAGGGGACATCCTGATCGGCGAGCTCAGTGAGTACGGCTGCGATCAGCCGTTCTTCCTGGCGCGCTTCACTCCGGGGCCAGGCTGGGAGAGTGTGAGGGCCTTGTGCGAGGCATCGGCGGCCCTTAGCGGGCCGGACCCGGACGGGTCTCGGACCACGGCTGTGCTCAAGCCGTTGCAGGACCTGGAGCTCAGACTGGTTCCTGTTGACGGCCGGCAGCCTTCGTTGCAGGTTCTCAAGAACTGCATGCTGCGCATCGACGGATCCGAGGCTCGCCTCCGCTACTGACGCGGTGGTGGGCGCGCGTGCAGGAGCCGCCGTAGACAGATGAGTCCGCAAGCCAGTTCGAGCAGTCCGCGATGGAGGTCGGCGCGTCGTTCGTACCGGGTGCGGAGCCGTTTGAGCCGATGCAGCGTAACCGCCTGGGGATAAAAGCGCCGGCGCGGGGGAGCGGGCGACGGCAGCGCGGCCACCCGCTCCCACAGGTCGTCAGGAGCAAGATCAGCACATACTCCGGACTCTCTGCCGATCAAGATCGCCAAGTGCAAGTGCTGAGCTCAACTCATTCTGAAACCAGATCCGATGCTCGTGAGGGTGCCAGCAAGCCTCCGGTGTGAGCGGATTCTGTCGACGCCTTCCGCGCTGGCCGGCCCGCTGGAGGTGTCGGGCGGCTGTCCCCCGTGGCGCTGTGAGTCGGGGCCGGGTCAGTCTTTTGCGTCGTTGGGCATGACTTTGGTGACTTTGCCGGTGGGGTCGGTTTCGATGCGGCCGCTCTGGTTGTAGTTGTTCGAGACGTAGATCGACATGTGCTTGGGGTCGCCGAAGGTCGGGTCGTCGCCTGTGACGAGCAGGTACCGCGTCGAGATGTCTTTGACGTTGAGTTCCTTGTCTGCTCGCTTCAGCAGGGCGGGGAGGGCATCCCAGTTGAAGTCGTCCATGCTGAAGGGGCTGTCCATGGGGCCGACGCTGCCGCTGATGATTCCTTTTTCGGGGCCGGTTTCGGGGCGGTAGGTCCAGTTGTCGTAGCGGCTCTTGCTGCCCTTGACCATGACCTGGGCCGAGACGTATTCCGGGTAGACGGTGAGGTCGCATACCTGGTTGGTGCCCGTGGCCTCTTTCAGCGCCTTGAGCGCCGTGCGGATGCCATCCGGGGTCAGCAGGTTGCGCACGGCCGGCTTCCCCTCGTCGTCGCCCGTGTTCGCAGGTACGTCTGCCGCGTTGGAGGCGCTGGGTGCGGGAGTGCGGGAGCCGGACGTGGTCGGGCCGGAGGGCTGGGCGTTCTGGTCCTTGGAGCCGCCGAGGCCGGGGATGAGAGTCCACGCGAGGAGCCCTGCCAGCACCGTCGCGGCCACGGTGGAACCGACGGCGATTCCGCGGGCACGACGCCGGGCCTGTTCGGCGTGCCCTGGCTCGTGCGACCCGTGCGGAGCGATTGGCGGCACGCTGTCCCACGGGGTTGGGCCCGGTGTGGGGTGGGCGGTGGGGCCGGCCGGATAGGACGTCGGCCTGACGGACGGGTGGGACGTCCCTTCGGGTGGCCACGGTGTCGCCGGGCCGAAGCCGGTCGCGGGCGGGGTCGCCGGCGCAGGTGCGGTGGCCGTCGCGGGCGGGAGGAGGTGGTAGGAGGTGGACGTGGCGGCGTCCGAGACTGTGCCGGGGGGCGTGCCCGCGGCGGCTGCGGCGAGGAGTGCGTCCAGAGCGGCGGCGTCGGGCCGCGCCGTGGGGTCCTTGACGAGGACGGCGGACAGTGTTGTTGCGAGCGCCCCTGCCCGACGCGGCGGCGGCAGTGGCTCGCTGAGGACGGCTGCCAGTGTGGCCAGCGTGGATCCCCTGCGCAGCGGGTGCGCGCCTTCCACGGCGACGTACAGCAGCATCGCGAGTGACCACAGGTCGGACGCGGGGCCGCCCTCGTCGCCGGAGATGCGCTCAGGTGCCATGTAGTCGGGGGTCCCGATGATGGAGCCGGTGGCGGTCAGCGCGGTCGATTCCCGGATGGCGGCGATGCCGAAGTCGGTGAGCACGGGACGGCCGTCGGGCCGCAGCAGTACGTTGGCCGGCTTCACGTCCCGGTGCTGGATGCCGGCGTCGTGCGCGGCCCGCAGCGCGGTGAGCAGTTCGCGTCCGAGTCTGGCCGCCGCTACGGGTTCCATGGGCCCGATTGCCAACTGGTCCGCGAGCGAGCCGCCGGTCACCAGTTCCATGACGAGCCAGGGGTAGGTGTCTTCGCCGCCGTCCACGATGTGGTGGATGGTCACGACACCAGGGTGCTGGACCCGAGCGAGCGCCTGTGCCTCGCGCAGCACGCGCTCGCGCAGCATGCGAGCCGCCTGCGGGTCGTACTCGGCGAGCCCCGGGTCGGGTGGGCGCACCTCTTTGAGGGCGACGGCCCGGTCGAGCACGATGTCCCTCGCACGCCACACCGTGCCCATCCCGCCGCCGCCGAGCCGCGTCTGGAGCTCGAAGCGGCCATCGATCACCCGTCTGCCGGGCTCCGAGTCGTTCATGGGCGGGAGCCTACGGTGCGTCGGTGACACGCTGCAGAGCGGGTGGCGGATCGTGCCCCCGGTTCTCTCCTTGACGCCCTTGACAAGGGGCCGGTCACCGGGGGGTCTGTTGGTCGCCCTATTACGGGTGTGATCCGCAGCGGCCTTGACCAGCGGTGACAAGTCCCGGCGATTTCTCACCATGCCCCGCCAGGAGGCAACGCTTCCCGGCTGCGGAACTTAGCGCCCAGCGGCGCTTTCCTGCCCCGGTCAGGACCAAGATTGGAGCGGTTGCCATTCGCGCGGCCAGAGTCTCACCCACGGGATGATCCGAGCCCTCGACGAGTGACCTCCTCTGGTCCAGGGCCTCGCCTCGTTCTTTCAGAACGACTGGGACGTGACTCCGTGCGTGAGAACGGGTTCTGGCTCGCTTTCCGTGATGCGCACGCTGAGTGAAGGCTGACCCTCCGGTCAGGTTCCGGGAGGTTACCCAGGGCTCCGCGGCGGCCGACGCCGGGGCTGCAGGTGCGGGTTGCTCAGCCCCGTGAGCGTCGCGTCGGTCGTGCCGTGGCGGCGTCGGGCGGCCCTGTCCGGCTGGTTGACCTCGGGCGGCTGTCGAGGGCGACGCCGAGCACGTGGACCAGCCGATCTCCGCCCTGAGTCGGGCGGAGACCGGCCACGGGACCGTGACGGCGGGCGCGCGCCGCGGCACCGTGGACGGAGATGGTCACCCTTCCGCCAGTCGCCGCAGCAGCCGTCTGCCGGCGGACCCGGTGAACCACTCCGCATGGCCGACGTAGTAGTCGTACGCCAGGCGGGTGTTCTCCGCCGAGCGTGTGATGCCGTGGAAGTAGCCGAGCTCGGAGAGCGCGAACTCCGCGTGCACCAGCGGCAGGAGCACGGGGAGCGCTGCCGACTCCTGGGCGGTCAGTGGCCGCACGGACCGGTAGCCGTCGAGGAGGGCCACGGCGTCCTCCTCGCGCACGGGGCAGCCCGTCTGCAGCCACTGGACGGCGTTGCGCTCGATGGCCGTGGCCAGGTCGTGAACGGCCGTCGTCCGGTCGCTCATGCCGAAGTCCAGGACGGTGGACACCTCGCCGTCGGCGTCCCACAGCAGGTTCGAGGCGTGCCAGTCGTTGTGGGTCCACAGCGGGACGAGGCCGGGGAGGAGCGGACCCAGCCGCTCGTGCAGCGGCAGCAGGATGCGCTCCGTGTCCTCGCGCCAAGGGAAGATCTTCAGCCCCTCCTCCAGGGCGGGCCGCTCGGCCACGTGACGTTCCAGCGCCTGCAGCGGCTCGTCCGAGGCGAACACCGTGAACGACGCCACCAGCGGCTGCGCCCGACGGCGCGGTGCGTCGAAGCCCTCCGCCGCCAGGTGCAGCCGGGCCAGCGCCATACCGGCCGCCCGCGCGTGGGCGGGGGAGCGGAACGGCGACCAGGACAGCGCGTCCCGGTACAGATCCATGCCGACGCCGGCCGAGTGAACCTCGTACGTCCACTCACCGCGAACGGCCGTGTCCAGCACCTCCACCACCGGGGTGCCGCGGTTCCGCAGGTGACGCAGGAACGCGTGTTCCTCGGCGAGCCCCTCTGCCGTCCGTACGGAGACATGGTGCCGTTTCACGAACAGGCGTCGACCATCCCGCTCCACGACGGCCGCCGCGGACAAGGGGCGCGGGCTGCGCCACACCACGCGCGAGGGCCCGGCCACATCCGTCACCTCCGCGTCGGTGAGCGGCGCCCAGTCCGGCTCCACAGCCTTGGTGCCCATGCCGTGCGCCATGTGTGAACTCACGGTGCACCCACTGCCGTTGTGCCGCGCAGCGCGTCCAGGACCCGGCGCTCGGCCGCCCCGAACCCAGGTGTCGTGACATCCTCCGCGCCCCGCGGGCGGGACAGCGGCACCTCGAACCGCTCGACCACCGTGGCCGGACGCGGCGACAGGACGTGCACGGTGTCCGCGAGCAGCACGGCCTCACGGATGTCATGGGTGACAAGGACCACCGTCCAGCGGTACTTCTGCCACATCCCGGCCAGCCAGATCTGCATGTCGCTCCTGGTCAGCGAGTCGAGTGCGCCGAACGGCTCGTCGAGCAGGAGCACCGGCCGCTCAAGGACGACCGTCCGCAGCAGTGCGGCCCGCTGTCGCATCCCGCCGCTGAGCTGCGACGGGTACGCCTTCTGGAAGCCGTCGAGCCCGAAGTCCGCGAAGAGCGCGTCGGCCCGCGCCCTCGCCTCCTTCCTCCGCACTCCCTGCGCCTCAAGGCCCAGGGCAGTGTTGTCCAGCACGGTCCGCCAGGGGAACAGCAGGTCCTTCTGCGGCATGTACGCGACCTTGCCGGACCTCCCACCGGGTGGCTCACCCTCCACCCGTACCTGTCCCGAGGTGGGCCGGTCGAGGCCGGAGACGAGGTTGAACAGCGTGCTCTTGCCGCTGCCGCTGGGTCCGATGACGGCCGCGAACTCGCCCGGTTCCACGAACAGATCCAGGTCCCGCAGCACCTCCAGCGATCCGAAGGTCTTGCCGACCCCCTCGACGCGCAGACCGCTCACGACGTCACCTTCCTCTGCGCCCGCTCCCAGGGCAGGACCAGCCGCTGCAGCAGGTAGGTGGCCCCGAACAGCGCGATGCTCAGCGCCGCCGTCACTCCGACCGCCGCGAACACCAGGTCCGTACGGAACGCGCTCTTCTGCGCCTGCATGTAGATGCCGAGGCCGGCCTCGGCGCCCGCGTACTCGGCGAAGACCGCCCCGACGACCGCGTACGTGACGCTCACCCGCAGCCCCGCGAAGAAGTACGGCATCGCACTGGGCACGCGGACCAGCCGGAAGGCCCGCCATCGGCCCGCGCCGAGTGTGCGCAGCAGCCGCATCGCCTCCCGGTCGGTCGAGGCGAACCCGGCGGCGAGGTTCGCCGCGAGCGGGAAGAACGTCGTCAGCGTCACCACCAGCATCTTCGGCAGCAGCCCGAAGCCGAACCAGATGATGAGCAGGGGTGCCACCGCCACGATCGGGATCGTCTGCGTGGCGACGAGGAGCGGATACAGGCCCCGGCGGGCCGCCGCCGAGAAGTCCAGCAGGACGGCGATCAGCCAGGCGGCCACGAAGGAGAGGGCGAAGCCGAGCAGCGTCTCCTGGAGCGTGGGCAGCGTCTGCGTCCACAACTCCGCCCGGTTCTCCCAGCCCTGCTCCACCACTCGCGCGGGACTCGGCAGGGCCGTCGGGTCGACCCCGGTAGCCGTCACGTACACCTGCCAGCCGCCCACGACGACGGCGAGGACCAGCAAGGGCGGCCACAGCGACCGCAGCACCCGACTCACTTGGCGACCGGGAGGTAGGCGTTGGTGAAGAACTCCGAGGCGTCCGGGGTCTTCGTCTGCTTCTTGCCGTTCGCGTCGACGAGCAGCCCCGCCTTGTACTCGAAGTCGGCGAAGGCCTGCCAGCGCTCGGCACTCTGCGTACCGATGGCCCCGTCGGCGCCCTTGTAGTACTCCTTCGCCAGCAGCCGCTCGCTCTTCTTCACCAGTTCGGTGTTGGTGAGGATGCTCTTGTTCGCGGAGATCAGCAGGTCGGCCGCCTCGTCCGGCCGGTCGACGGCGTAGCGGTAGCCCTTGTCGAGGGCCGCCAGGAACTTCTTCGCGGTCTCCGGGTTCTTCTTCAGGTACTGGTCGGAGGAAGCCACCAGCGTCGAGTAGATCGCCGGGAAGCCGTACTCCGACAGCTGGAAGTTCTTCAGCGGCTTCCCGCTCAGCTCGGCCTCCAGCCCCTCCCACGTCGGCATCGGCATCGCGAAGTCGGCCTTGCCCGCGTAGAGCGCCGCGTACGCGGAGGTGCTGAGAGTGACCTGCTTGAAGTCGCCCTTGCCGCCGGCGTTCCGGACCACCTCTTGGAGCAGCGGCTTCTCGTAGGGGGCGCCGAAACCGGCGTATGTCGCGCCGTCCAGATCCTTCGGGGAGCCGATGTCGGCGCGGTCGGCGCGCACGGCGACGGTCACGTTCGTCTTCTGCGTGACCGCGTAGACGGAGGTGATGTCCTGGCCGGCCGCACGCGCAGTGGTGACGCCTTCCTGGTAGGAGATGCCGAAGTCGGCCTTGTGGGCCGCGACGAGGGTCTCGGGCGCGGTCGCGCCGTAGGGGACGATCTTCAGGTCGATGCCCGCGGCCTTGAACCAGCCCTTGGCCTGGGCGACGTAGATGCCGGTGTGGTTGGTGTTGGGGGTCCAGTCGAGGGCGAGCGTGACGGTGGTCGTGCCGTCCTTCGCGGTGGTCGAGGCACCGGCGTCGGTGTCGGCGGAGCAGGCGGTGGTGACGGCGAGCAGGGAGATCGCGGCCATGGCGGGGATGAGGGGGCGGTGGTGCATGCCGGGGTCCTTCGTACAGGAGGGGAGTCGGGTGGTGTCGGAGTGGTGGTCACGGCCGACACAGCGCCCCGTCCATCCGCATGAAGTCGACGGCGAGACGCCGGGTGAGCGATCGCGCCTGGCAGGTCAGGACCTTCACGCCGGCACGTCCAGGAGGCTGTTGGTGAAGGACCGGTCCCAGTCGCGGGCGTGCCCGACGGCGCCGTGTTCCGCGAGCCAGTGCGCGTACGGCCCCATACGGTCCTCGTCGATCACGCCCCAGCGGCCGTGCGCGTCTGTCCAGGTGGGGGCGACCAGGGAGAGGGAGCGTGCGATCAGCGAACGCGGGAAGTACGGGATCACTCGCTCCAACAGCTCCAGCGTGGCGTCGGGCTCCTGGGCAGCGGCCGCGTAACCGCGAGCTGTGACGGCGAGGAAGTTCCGTACCAGGGAGGGCTGTCGGTCCAGCAGTCGTTCGCTCGTGCCGAGCAGATAGCTGTGGTAGCGCGGCGCGCCGATCTCGTCTACGGGCCAGGTCAGCCGCTGCTCCTCGGGCAGGTCGCCGCGCAGCGCGTCCCACGACCAGTAGTTGCCGAAAGTGGCGTCCGCCTCGCCCGCGGCTATGTCGTCCACGGTCAGCTCGCGGGCGCCCGCGTCGATGATCGCCACGGCATCCGGATCGCCGCCGTCGGCCGCCACCAGATGACGGACCATGGCCAGGCCGCGCGGGGTCGGGTTGAGGGCGATGCGGCGGCCGGCGAGGTCGCGAGGACGTTTGATGCCGGTCGACGTCGTGGTCTGGATTGCCTCCAGGCCCCGGTGGTTGACGGCCGCGACCGCGATCAGCGGCTGACCCTGCGCGGCACGGCGGGCGAGCAGTCGGTTGGGCGGGAAGACGCCGAAGTCCACCTCGCCCTGAGCGAGGTACTCCAGTGTGTCGCCGCGCCCGGGATCCTGTACGACCAGTTCGACGTCCAGGCCCGCCTCGGCGAACCAGCGGCGGGCGCGGGCGACATAGAAACCGGCAGAATTCGGCCAGGGGTGGAAATAGTCGAGCATGACCCGAATGTGTGACATGAGGGTACTCCGGAAGCGGCGCGCGGCAGCGCAAGGCGATGGGGAGGGAGGGAAGGCGAGGCGGAACGGTCAGTGGGACCGACGACAGCACGCGCGACAACAACAGGAGGCGGACGCCGGGGCGTTGGTCGCCAGGGGCGTCGACTCGACTGCTGCGAACACGTGAACTCCTACGCGGGACGCCAGAAGGCGCGATTGGTGCGGTCGGCGTCCCCATGGGGATCGCGCTCGACGAACGGATCCCAGACGCCCTCTCAGCCCAGCCGGGTAGGGGCTCCCGCGTAGATGGCCGAAACCATAGCCGCAGGCCCCCGATGCCGCGCAAGCGGGGTCCGAAATATGGGATCAAGTGGCTCGACCAGTAAGACGCCCAGTTCAGAGGCGTACGATCGGCCGCCATGACCTCCCTGCTGCCCGGCCCGCTGGTCGACTCCACCTGGCTCGCCGACCGTCTGGACGACCCCCGCCTGATCGTGCTCGACGCCACCACCCTGCTGCCCTCGCCCCGGCACGACGGCGACCACCGTTGCGCGAGCGGACGCGAGGGCTGGGCCGAGCGACACATCCCCGGCTCCCGACACGCAGATCTGACAGGAGACTTCTCGGACCACGACGCGCCGTACCACTTCGCCGTCCCGGGTCCTGAGGCGCTGGCCGCCGCACTCGCCCGGCTGGGCGTCGGCGCGGGTCACTCGGTCGTCGCCTACGACAGCGGGGGCGGCATCTGGGCCGCCCGCCTGTGGTGGATGCTGCGGGCGATCTCCGTTCCCGCGGCCGTCCTCGACGGCGGCCTCGAAGCATGGACGGCGGCCGGACATCCGCTCGCCTCCGGCGAGAACACCGGGCGGGCGACAGCCGTCACCCCCGTCGTCCCGGTCCCGCGTCCAGAACTGTGGACGGACATCGAGACCGTGACCGCCCTCAGCCGTGGTGAACTCCCCGGCACCCTGGTGTGCGCCCTGCCGGCCGGGGGCTTCGACGGTTCGGCGCCCACGCGCTACAGCCGTCGCGGCCACATCCCCGGCAGCAGCAGCCTGCCCGGCCGCGAACTGCTCGACTCCGCCGGCCGGGTACTGCCCGCCACCGAACTCGCCGCCAGGGTCGGCGCGGTGCTCGGCGCCGCTGATTCACCGGTCGTCCTGTACTGCGGCGGCGGCATCTCGGCCGCGGGCGCGGCGCTGGCCCTCACCCTGCTCGGCCGAGAGGACGTCTCGCTGTACGACGGCTCCCTGGAGGAGTGGTCGGGGGATCCGGCACGACCCCTGGAAATCGGGGGCGCTGCCGACTGAGAGCGCGGCGGGGCGGCCGGAGCGCATGCCGGGCAGGCCGGCCTGTCCGTGCCCGAGGCACCCTGCCGTACGCACCGGGAACTGATCGCGGCATGGCGCGCGCGAGATGGGGCCGGAAGCCGAACGCGACACGAGGGGGAACGGGTGGAGTGGGAACTGGGGGCGGCCGGTCTGGTGGCCGGGATGCTGATCGCGGTGGTGACCGCGCCGGTGGGGGTGTCGGGAGCCGTGTTCCTGCTCCCGCTCCAGCTCAGCGTGTTCGGCGTCCCCAACCCGGCCGTCACGCCCACGAACCTGCTCTACAACGTCGTGGCAGGACCCGGGGCCCTGTTGCGTCACCACCGGAGCGGTGCGCTGAGAGCTCCGCTCGTACGGCTGCTGGTTCTGGGCACCCTGCCCGGCGTGGTCATCGGTGCCGTCCTGCGCGTCTTCGTCCTGCCCGGCCCGCATGTCTTCCGGCTGCTGGTCGCCGCCCTGATGCTGCCCCTGGGTATCTGGCTCGTTGTTCGCACCCTTCGCCCCCGGGAGCCGAAGGCCGGTCGACCCGAACCCGCACCGCGGACCATCACCTGCCTGGCGCTCGCCGTCGGCGTCGTGGGAGGGATCTACGGCATCGGTGGAGGGTCGATCCTCGGCCCGATCCTCGTGGGCCGCGGAATCTCCGTCGCCAAGGCCGCACCCGCCGCCCTCGCCTCCACCTTCGCCACCTCCCTTGTCGGCGCCACCACTTATGCCCTGCTCTCCCTCACCCCGACCGGCAATATCGCCCCAGACTGGTCCCTCGGTCTCGCTTGCGGCCTCGGCGGACTCATCGGCGGCTACATCGGCGCGCGCCTCCAACCCCATCTCCCCGAAACCCTCCTGCGCCTGCTCCTCGGCACCCTCGCCACGGCACTCGGGGCCCTGTACGGAGCCGAGACCGCAGCGACCGTCGTGTAGCAGGGAGGGCCAACGCGTGGGATCGTCCTCGACGTCTCTCACGCGTTCAGGACCGAGCCAACAGCCACAAGACGCCGCGTCGAGTTTGGCATCATGCCTGTGGACGAGAGCGCCGCGGCTTTCTCACCGGGAAGGCCCTTACGGGGCGACTCACCCGGCGGGCGGTTTCACCGCATCGGCCTGTTCGCAAGCCCGGGCCAAGACGAGGCCGAGCCTGCGCTCCCACCTCGCCCGCGACGGACGGGGACGCCCTTATGTTCGTCCGGGTTTCTTCGTACAGAATCCAGTCATCCAGAGAGAGGTCGACGGGGCGGTGGCACTGCCCGCAGCAGTTCCCACAGGGGGCGTGAGCCGCTTGCCCACTCGCCCAGCATGGTGCGGTCCACCAGGTGCAGCCGTTGGGAGCGGGCGAAGTCGATTGCCGGTTTGGAGAATCTGCCGTTGGTGACGAGCACGACGACGTCGCCCTTGTGGACGGGCCGGCCCGTGCCATTGAGGACCTGCAGGTCCGGGGTGCCTACCGCGGCTCCGGACAGACCGGCCCGCCGGTGCTTGCACTGGATCACCCAGCGCCGCCCGTAGGGGTCGGTGGCCTTCACGTCCGCGCCGTTGTCTCCGGCGCCCCCGACCTGCACGGCGTTCGCGCACCCGTCGCGCCGCATCAGGTCCCGTACCGCGTGCTCGAACTGCCGGTGATGCAGCGCGTCCAGCTGCGTCAGCGCGTACCGCAGTCCCAGGGAACGCACCCTCTCCCACCGCGCGGCCCGCTGACGGCTGACCATCCAGGCCGCCGCTGCTGCGCCGCCGAGCAGCACCAGGACGAGAGGGACCCATGGATGGGCGCGCACGAAGTCCACCACCGCCGCGACCACAGCTCCCGCGATGACCAGGCCGCCGAGGACGAGGAGGAGCTGCTCGGTCCCGTCCGCCTTTCGCGGCCGCCGCCGGGCCGGACGCCGGCTCACCTCCCCGCTCCGTTCCGGTCCCACTTGATCGGGTACGACACCGTCGGCACCGGACGCGGCGCGGTCTCTTTCCACCCCGGCCGGCGAATCGGATACGACACCGCCGGCGTCGGTGCCTGGCGGGGCGTCGCCTTTTCCCAGCCTGGCCACTTGATGGGGTACGTCACCGCCGACGAGGACCGTGGCGCCGGTAACCGCCCCGTGCCCGCTCCGCTGCCCGTCGACGTGCCGGAGCCGCCGAAGATGAACACAGCCGCCACGATACCGATGGCCAGCGCGGTCTGCTGACTCGTTCCGGCCGGCGCCCTCCAGTGCGCCCGCACCACTGTCCCGTCCTGCTTGGTGTACCCCTTGACGAACGGCAAGGCCGAAGCCCCCTCCCCTGGTCGATCGCGCGCATCCCGCGCAGCCGACCAATGTAGGGCCCACCACTGACAGCGGGTCAGATGTCAGCCACCTTTCGTGATCTCCGGCGACCAGTCGGGTCGTTGGGATCGGAACCAGCGATGCCTCAGGGCAGGTGAGTGAGGCGGGAATCCAGACTCTCGTCGATCTGACGTAGATAGGTGCGGGTGGTCCAGCTCCGACCGCTCTGATCCCGCATGCCCAAGGAGGTGTGCCATGGTCGACCAGGTGGGGCCGCCCTGTCTCTGCCCGGCCCTCCGCCACGACCGTCTCGGCGCCGGAGTCGGCCCGCCGCCCGCCTGACAAGGGCATTGTCACAGGCAGCGGTTACCTTGCAGCTCGGCAGAGAGCCACGGCAGGGTGTAGGAAGAGGAGCGGCAATGGTCGTCGAGGTGGGGTACGCGCAGGCGTGGGACCTGGAGGCCTGTGCGCCCTGGAGGCCGATGTCCGCCGAGGAGGCCGGGGAGCGGGATGCCGCCGGGCTTCCGTACGTGGTGGTGTACCGGGAGCCGGGGCGAAAGGCCCCGCTGGAAGTCCGGCTGGTCTCCTGGCGGGACCACTACGTCGGGCTGTGGGTCTACGACGCGCAGGGCCGCCGCACCCACGATCTGGACATGAGGCTGCTGGACGACCCGTCGCGGCTGCTACGCCGGTACTCCGTCGGCTGGTACTACACAGGCCCGGAAATGGCGGAGTTCGACAAGGCGTGCCCACGCATCACCGTGGACCTCTTCCCGGACGGGAGGGGCCGGCGGACGGAGGAGTGGCAGGGGCAGGGCGGGGGCTCCCGCACCACCTCGCCCGAACTCCGGGACGACGAACGCTGGATGGACCGCCCCGCCTTCGGGCAGTGGCCGTTGCTCTCGGCCCAGGTGCACGGGCTCAATGAGCCGCCGGCCTTCGAAGCCGCCGAGGTGGCCGAGGCGGCCGAGCCAGGTGACGCAGGCACCCCTGCTACCTGCTGGCGTCCGCCGCGCCCCGCGCAGCCCGGGCCGATCAACGAGTTGTTCCGGCCCGGGGCGCGCGTGACTGACGGGTACCACCCCGAGATGACCGTCGTGGAGCCGCGCCGGGTCGGCACCCTGCGCGTGCCCGGCGGGCTGCTGGCCGTCTGCGACCCGGACAGCGACCGCGGCGACAGGCCGCGCATCACCGTCCCCGTCCCGCCCGGGGAGTACGTACTCGACGAGGCACGGGTCCGCTTCAGCTACCAGTGCGAGTGGAGGAAAGCCGAGGTCACGTCCACGCAAGCCACGGCCGTCCGCCTGCTCGTCAGCGAGACCCCCGCCGCGACCTGGGAGATGGCCCTCGGTCCGGCTGACGATCCCCGGCTGTTCATCGAGCAGCAGATAGCCGGGTTCGACACTGATGGTGCCACGGGCTGCTTCGCCGACGCCGGGTCCTGGAATCCGCTCACCGCGCTGTTTGAGCGGGGACTGATACAGGGGGAACCGGACCTGGACGGGTACGAGGACATCGACGACGATTCCATGTTCATGCAGCGCACCTGGGACGAGGCTTCCGGTGGCGAACTCATGTCCTTCGCGACGACCGGCGACGGTACCTACCCGGTGTGGGTCGGCCGTTCCGAGGCCGGTGAGGTAGCTGGCGTCGTGGTGCTGGTGGAGGGGATGCCGGAGCTGCTTCCGCGACAGGACGGAGCCCCCACCGATGCGGCTGTGTAGTCAGGGTTCTGCCTGCGGGCGCAGTCGCCAGCCCGATCGCAGCTGGTGACAATCTCGGCCGTTCGCTTCCTGATACCCGGCCCCTGGAGTACATGTACCCATCAGGACAGCAGCGGGTGCCCCTCGAACTCGTGAACATCGACCTGGCCGCCTTCGGGATGTCTCCCGCGCCCATCGACAAACGAATCCCGTTCTCGTTCTCGTTCTCGTGGAGAAAGCCAACCGGCTGACGTGGACGCGCAACGGCGAGCCGATGCGGTCTGGCGTCATGTGCGACCTGCCGAGCGCCGAGGACGGCAAGGCGCTCCTTGGAGCGGTACGGCCCCTCGTATCAGCAGGCCTTCGCCGAGCTTGCCGTATCGCACCGCGGCCGGCCGGTCGACGAGATCGTGCCGCTGCTCCGTACGGCAGCCGACCGGGCGCTCCTCGGGTTTACCGGTGCTGACCTGATCGAGCAGGCGCGGGCGATCAGCAACGGTGCACGGTACGAGCTCCGGGTCCGCGTCACTGGACAGGCGGCCTGGTACCGCCGACCGCACAGTCGTACTGCCGCATTTCTCCCCCGGGTGATCAGGGCTCCGTTGGGGCAGATGTAGTACGTAGGAATCCGCCAGAAGGCCGGTAGACGTGTACCCGGTGCACTTCCTTCCAACCCGGAGGGTTGGTTCTTCCGCCGGCCAAACGGCCGGGGGCCACTTCCCCGGCTCAGGTCGTTGATGTCCCTCGTGACGGCCCCCGTCACCACTTGAATCCGATGACCTGGTCTTGCCGCATCCGGCATCCCTGTATCGGCGCCAGGGGTGCCGTGTGCTGGTTCGGCGGAAGGACGCGAGCTATGCCCCTGCAGCACGCTTACGAGGGCCGGATCCTGGCCGTGATCGTCCCCTCCGATCTCGATGTGGCTTCCCGCGCGGCAGCGGCGCTGCACGTGCAGGGTCTGGTCCTCGCGTACCGGCCTCGGGGCGTGCGGCTGCACATGGCGTCCGGCCCGGCCAGCGACGCCTCGCTCAGTGTCGTGGCGCGGGTGCGCCGGCTGTGCGACGGTCTCGATATCGCCCTGACACTTGTTGACCGGCCCTGGACCCCGCGCACAGCGCCGGTCCAGACGGCCGCACCGGGCACTGTCGGTGCCTGAAGCGGAGGTGCATCGCTCATGAAGAGCGACGGCCGCACCCATTGCGAAGAGACGTACGCGCCCGCCATCAGCGGGCACATCGACAGAGGACCCGAGGGAGCGTCCGTCTACCGGCAGGCGACCCGGTATGACGGCACCGCGCGCCTCCAGGCCTCCGGAGAGTTCGACGTGGACAGCGTCGAGTGTCTGCGACGCGCTCTGGCCGACGCCCACCGCGACGGCGCCACCCGCATCCGGCTCGACCTGGCCTCCGTCACCTTCGGTGACTCCTCGTTCCTGCACGTCCTCGTCCGCGCCCACAGCGCTTTCGGCACGCTCGTGCTGGCGAGGCCCCTGCCGGCCCACCTTCGCCGCCTTTTCGACCTCACCGGCACCACGAAGATGTTCCACTTCGAGGCTTGAGACAGGGGCAGGCACTCATGATGGGGTCAGGAAGCTGTTTTCTCTTGGCCCGCGTTCCCTCCGCAGCGATCTGCTACTCGGTCCCGCACCAGCTCGTCGACGAGCGCGTCCGGGTCTGCTTCCACGGCGACGAGCTGATCGTCACCGCCGTGTCCCCGGCAGCGCGGTGGAGGCCGACCGCCACCCGCGCTCGAGGCCGGGGCGTCCGCGGATCGCCGACGAGTACTACCCCGACGCCCCGCGCGGCGAACGCACGCCGAAGCCGACGAACCCGGCCAAAGCTCAGTTCCTGGCGACCGGCGTCCGCGGGATCCGGGCGAGGATGGTCGACGCGGTGGCGCTCGCCACCACGGGACCGCTGATGTCGACCGTGCTCTCGGCACCGCGGCGACGATCGGCCGGTTCGCCGAGGTAGACCTGCTGTCGATGCTGGACCACCAGGGCGAGAACGACCGCGCGGAACCGATCCGAGGCAATGAAGCCCACAGCCTTCAGCCGGGCACCTCCGCCTGGTCCGGGTGCACGACACCGTGATCCTCCGTGGTCTCAGCCGGCACCACCGGTCGGCCTGTCCTGCCAGCCGGGCAACTCCAGCTCCTCGTCACGAAGTGCCCACACCGGCCCCTGCCCGGACAGCGGTCCCGCCAGGACCCGCAACTGCTGGGGGGCGGTATTCGTCGCGCGCGTCCTCGACGCTGAAGCCAGCCGAGGCCAGGACCTGGGCCATCGCCTGCACCATCGCGCCCTGGACCGCGCTGGAATGCCGCAGCACCGGCTCGTCCAGCTGCTTCAGCCGAAACGCGCGGCTCGCGCAGGCCCGCAGGCGCGGGCTCGCCTGCCAGCCCACGAACACACCGCCCGCCGCGTCGTCACCGTCGTCGATGTCCACCTCGGCGCCGCCGGCAAGAACCGGGTCGAGTTCCGGCGCGACCACGGGCAGGCCCGCGGCGGCCAGCTCGTCGCGGACCCTCCTGGCGAGCTTCTGCAGAGCCGCGGACTCTTCAACACCCACTCGTTCGAACATTCGCTCAATCTAGCCAACGCAGAGAAGGAACCCTTGATGACTGACACGGCAACCGAACCTGCCCGGCTCAGGATGGCTGCCCCGGCCTCAGCCGTCGCGGCCACGTCCGGCGCCGCGTTCGGCGAGGCGATCGCCATGACCAGAAGGTTGAAGCCGCCTCACATCCACCGGACCGATGACGGAGATCATCCCGACCGCGAAGGCCCAGCGCTGGGCCTCCGTCTGTGACAGCCGGCTGCGCGGGATCCCGCCGAGATCGTCCGGGCACTTCTGGCCGAGGAGGCCGCCGGCCGGGACGCGGCCCACCTCCGCACGCGCCGCACCCGGGCGGCCCTCCCGACGGCCCCGGCAACCCGACGGTCAGGCTGAGCAAGGCCGTTCAGCGGTGCCTCTAGGTCACTCATGGCAGTCACCGTCCTTCGGGCCCAGCAGCTGTGGGCATCGGCGGGGCGCCTGGACCTGGTGGATTCCGCAAGCCCCTCGGTGATCCTGCGAGGCGCATGGGTGCGGCTCTCCTCCTCATCCCTCGAAGAGCATTTCCTCCACTGCGGCCGGCGCCGCTGCCTCCTGCTGTGCGCGCTCGAACTCGAGCTGCCACGCTCGCGCCTCGGCGTAGGCGACGTGGACCATGCTGCCCGGACACAGCACCAGTGCCCGAGGCTCGACCTTGTGGTCCTTGACCGATCCGTACCCGATGCGTTTGGTGGGCAGCAAGGCGTGGGGAACGGAGCAAGAAGGGCAGGGAGCCTTCGGGAGGGTCGCCATGTCACCAGAATGGCCCAAGGGGCCCCGGCGCGACAGGGGGCGCTGACCGGTGACGAAGGGCGGGACACGCAGCCCCATGGACTTCGAAGGAGCCCATGCCCGGCTGCGAACTTCCCATCCGGCGTTCGATCCGAATCGCGGTGAGGGCGTCGTGCTGTACGCGGACGCGCCGTCCGACGGCCGTTCCTGGCGGTACGCGGATTGCCGGGAGTTCTGGGGACGTTGATGGGCAGGAATCCGCCTTGGCTGAGGTCCTCGAATTCGAGGGTGGCCGGCACCGTCACGAGGCCGGTCCCGGCACCCAGGGGGCGCCGGGACCGGCCTCGTCGTAGGGGAACGCAATCAGGCGGGGCGGCCGCCGAAGGGAGCGCCGGTGCCGTAGTAGGTGCCCAGCTCCTCCCTGTAGCGGGCATCGCGGAGGTGCTTGTCCTGGTGGAACTCGGGGGCGTTCTTGATCTGCTCCTTGGTGCGGTCGACGAAGATCTTCTCGGCCTCCGGGTCGACCTTGACGACCGTACTCGCCGGCAGCAGGACTTCCTTGCCGAAGATCCATACGCCCGTGTCGACCACCAGGTAGGAGTCATCGACCTCGTCGGAGTGCTTGTCGACCTTGCCGATGCTGCCGCAGCGACTCGTGCCGGGTTCGCGACGCCGTCCTGACGAACGACATGGCGATGGTCGGGCATCCCACCGGAAGGGCCATCCGTGCCGTGGTCAAAGCGTTCGGGGAGAATTTCTTACGCCGCTTGGCCCCCCTCCGACCCGTGAGGCGTCCAGCAGGCAGAACATTTCTATGGACAGCAACCACGAGATGGATCCGGCACACCACGTTCCGGACCGGTGTCGGCGAGAGGACGGTGCGCGCTCTGGGCGCGCTTTCGAAGGCGTTGGAAATCACGGAACGGGCCCGCGGTCATCGCTACGGGTTCCACCAGCTCACCGGGACTGCCGACTTTGAACTCGGCGACGCGGTCCGGCTCCTTCGGGAGGGGGGCACCATGAGCAGGCCGAGCGGGTGGAGCGTGAAATCGTGGGCCGCAACGTCATCCCGGGCCACCGGACGTTCCAGAGCGTCGAGGCATACGACTTCACCTCTTACCAGCCCTTCGCCGCAGTGGAACGGGACGTCGTTGACCACGTGGGTGGTGGGCGTGGCCACCTCCTGGAAGCCCGCCTCAAGACGATCCGCCGAACTCCCCGCCATCCTGACCACACCGCAATGTCTCCGTCGTAATGACCGAGCAGCTGCGGAGCCGCACCGGCGTTGGAGGCCGCGTGGACCAGCCCCACTCGTGCATGCTCGGGCGGCGGGTCCGCCCGGTTGCACGGGACATCGGGACCCGAGGCGCGGCTCTGCCCGCGGCCCTCGGGCGCCGGATGCGTCCAACGGGGAGAACCTGCAGGACGGCGGCATGGTCGAGTGGCGGCAGGGCAGGTGCGGGGCTAATGACGGTTCGATGCACAGGCGGCGACATGCGTAGCGTAGGCGTGGAAGAAGAGCTGCTGCTCGTAGACGCGGGCAGTGGTGCCCCGCTCGCTGTGTCGGGGGCCGTGCTGGCGGCCGCGGAGCGGTCAACCTGGCAGCGCCCCGGCACGCACGGTCGGCGGGACCACGAGTTCGAGAAGGAACTGCAGAAGGAGCAGTTGGAGTTCGCCACGAAACCCGTCACCGAGATGGGCGAGCTGCAAGAGGAGATCGTCCGGATTCGCCGCGAGGCGGCCCATCACGCGGCGAGTGCCGGTGCTGTAGTGGCGGCGGTCGCGACATCCCTGCTGCCCGTCAAGCCGTCGCTGAACGTCGGCCGGCGCTACCGGTGGATGGGCGAGCAGTTCGGACTGACCGCGCAGGAGCAGCTGACCTGCGGATGCCACGTCCACGTGTCGGTCGCCTCGGACGACGAGGGCGTCGCCGTCCTGGACCGCATCAGGCCCTGGCTGGCCGTCCTGACCGCGATGAGCGCGAACTCGCCCTTCTGGCAGGGTGAGGACAGCGGGTACGGAAGCTACCGCAGCCGGGTGTGGAACCGCTGGCCCTCCGCCGGCCCGGTGGACATTTTCGGCTCCGCCGACCGCTACCACGAGCAGATCCGCGCGATGCTCGACACCGGAGTGCTGCGCGACGAGGGGATGGTGTACTTCGACGCCCGCCTCTCGGCCACCTACCCCACCGTGGAGGTCCGGGTCGCCGATGTCTGCCTGGACGTCACTACCCCGGTGCTGCTCGCCGCCCTCATCCGCGGCCTCGTCGAGACGGAGGCCCGCGCCTGGCAGGACGGGCAGCCTCCGGCCAGGATCGGTACCGGCCTGCTGCGACTGGCCTCCTGGCGGGCCGGACGCTCCGGCCTGGACGGACCCCTGCTGCACCCCGAAACCATGAGGGAGACGTCTGCCGAAGACGCGGTCGAGGCCCTGTACCGGCACGTACGCCAGGCGTTGGAGGACCACGGCGATGACGAGCGGGTCCGGGAAGGCATCGCGCACCTCCTCGAACGGGGGAACGGCGCCCGCACCCAGCGCCGGCTGCACGCCGACGGACACGACCTCGCATCGGTCGTCACGCGGTGCGCGGAGATGACGGTCAAGCCGTGAGGCGCTCGGGAAGCTCGGGCATGTCTCGTGTCCGTTGCCGATGTGATGCGGAGGTCGAACCGGGCAGACGTGGGGCATACCGATGTGCATGTTCAGAGCGACGAACGGAGTGCGCGATGACCAAGTCCAGGGAGCACGACCAGGCCCCCACCCCTCCGTCGCAGGCTCCCGGCGAGAGCGGCGACCCGGAGGCCCGCGAGGAAGCGGAGGACGCGGTGCTTCCCGACACGCACGAAGGGGGAGCCGGCGACGCGTTGACTCCGAGCAACGATGCGCAGCGTCGCGCCGCCGAAGCGGCGAAGAGCGCCGGCCGGGACACCTGACCGAGGGCCGTCATCATTCCCGGTCGAAGCGGCTGAGCGAACGTCCCGGGCGTTACCAGGCGCTGCGGTTTCGGGTGGATCCTGCGGGCTGACACCGGGCAAGGCGAACGCGTTCGCGCCGCTGGATTTTGGCGAGCCGCGCCTGGGGCGCGTGCCGTCCTCGTCGCGGCCCGCCTGACTGTGGTCCACGCTGAGACTGCTTGCGGCCGGCGCTTGACGGCGCCAATGGGGCCGCCCGACCACCAGCCCGATCGCTCCGACGTCTGCCGGAGCGATCGGTGCAGGCCTGTCCGATTACTTCAGGAGGAGTTCGAAGCCGCTTCGGGGGAGCGTGGGCATGCGGGACAGAGGAATCCCGAGGTCTTGGTCGGGGACGTCGTAGTCGAGTCGCGCCAGTTCCGTCGCGATGGCCGCGAGTGCGGTGACGGTGATGTCCTCTCCGGGACAGCGGTGGCCGCGCGCCGGGTCGCCGCCGCCTTGGGGGACGAGGTTGGCCAGCGGGTCCTGAGGCCCTTCGGGACTGGCGAACCGGCGCGGGTCGAACCGGTACGGATCCTCCCACAGGGCCGGTTCGTGGTTCTGGCCGTACAGGTCGAGCAGTACCAGGGCGTCCTTCGGACCGTGTTCCCCATGCCAGGTCACGTCTTGTGCGGCGAGGCCCGCCACGAAGGGAGCGAAGGGATAGAAGCGCCGTACTTCGTGGGCGAACGCCTCGGCGTAGGTGCCTGCGGCGTCGGCGCGCAGCAGATCGCGGTGCTGGGGCCACCGGTGCAGTGCGTGGGCGGCGAACGTCGCGAACCAGGCGATGGCGACCGGGGCATGATGTTCATCAGCTCGACCGCGGCGATACGGGGACCCAGGAGCGTTTTGTCCAGGTCGCGGTGCCAAGCCACGGTCTTCAGTGCCGAACCCTTGGAGTCCGCCTCCGGGGCCCGGCGCACATCAGTGATCAGGTCGGGGAGGGCTTGCTCCTGGCGGCGCCGCGCCTGGCGTGCGCGCAGGTGGCGGGGGCCGGGGGTGGCGAACCCGTCGACCATGGACGTGCAGTCGCGGGCCAGGCCGGCGGCTGCCGCGTCGGAGAGCGGCAGGCCCGCCCAGTCGCGGACCGCAAGCGCGAGGACTTTGGCTGCTTCGTCGAAGAGCACCATGCGGTCCTGCTGCCGATCGGCCATCGCTTCGCGCCACCGCCGGGTGAGGTGCTCGCCCAGTGCCGCGACTCCGGTGCCGTCCTTGAGGAGGGCGATGAACATCGCCTTGCGCACCCGGTGCACGTCGCCGTCGAGGCAGCGCGCCGCGGGCCGTGCTCGCCGACACGTCGGCACCAACCCTGTACCGGGACCTCGTGGGCGAAGAGCACCTCCCGTCCCGCCTCCAGCGGGACCTGCAACGCTTCCAGTGGGACTTCGCGACGTTCAAGGTCGACTGGGCACTGACCAGCCCGGTGTCCTGGACGGCGCCGCAGGCCACCTCGGCGGGAACGGTACACCTGGCAGACGGCCTCGACAGCCTTCCCCGCCTCGCCGCCCAGATCGCCATGGGACACGTCCCCGACGAGCCGTTCGCCCTGATCGGCCAGATGACCACGGCGGACCCCACCCATTCGCCGGCGGGCACGGAATCGACGTGGGCATACGGGCCTCTACCTGGCCTCCGCGGCCGCACATCACGGCGGAGGCGTCCCCCCGTGCCCGGCGAACTCCTCCTCGCCCAGGCGACGCACCGGCAGGGTCAGCTTCCCGGCCAGCCGGAGCCCGGAGCGGACCGGGGGGAACGGCGTGAAGAGGGCAGGGGGTGGGCCAGCGCCCGGGGGGAGCGTGGGTCCAGCGGAGGCCCTCCGAGGCCAGGTCGAGACCGGTGAGGACCGGGGAGGTGGCGGCGAGCGGATAGAAGGCGCTGAAAGATGTCCGAGATGTAGTCCGGGTGCACATCGCGGTCACTGGGTACGGCTCCTCCGGGCTCGTGCTGCGCCTCCAGGATCTCCACGCTCCACCCGGCGTCGAGCAGCAGGTTCGCGGCCACCGGTCCGTTGGGGCCAGCGCCGATCACCATCGCGTCAGGCACGGAGCACCTCGCCGGGCTGTTGCTCCTCGACCCTGGCCAGGCGGGGCCAGCATGCCCCGGTGCCGTAGCTGCAGGGCCGCTTCAATGACAGGAATGTGTACGGATCCGCCCAGGCCACGCAGGGGTGCTCGTCGCAGACGACGAGGGTCTCCTCGCCCCACGGCCGGAGCTGGAGGAAGATCCTCGCGGTGCCGAGCGACGTGAACGACGCCTCCAGCTCCAGTTCCTTGTCGAGTTCCCGGTGGCGTACCGTCGTCACTCCTTCGGACGACCAGGGACCCCATCGCGCGGTGTAGCGGAGCCGGGATCCGACCTCCGGCCACAGCTCATCGAGCGGTGTGGAGTGGGACGGTCCAACCACCCGCTCCCCATACAGGGCCGGGTCGGCGAGTACGGCCCGCCCACGCACTCCGAAGGGGGGCGCCGGATGAGCTGATGACGCACGGCCACTGGACTCCTCCTGCTTCCGGAAAGCTAGGGGTACGGCACACCGCGCGGCAGGGCTTGGCCGTCGAGCAAAGCGGAACGGGGCCAGCCCGAGAGCGCGTTCCCCGGTCAGTGGCCGAGGGCGTTCTTGAGCTGCTGCTTGGTCATCTTGGATCGGCCATCGATGCCGCGCTTCTTCGCCTCTTGGTAAAGGTCGTCCTTGGTGCGTTCGGAGGAGCCGCTGCCGCTGCCGGACTTCTCGCCGCCGCGTTGCGAGGCGGACTTGCCCCGGGTGGAACTGCGGCTCGCCGTCTTGCTCTCGCCGGAACGGGCGCGTTCCTTGTACACCGTTCGGGAGGCCATCTCCTCCGCGCGGCCTTCCGACATGCCACGCTTCTCAGCCGACTCCTTGATGTGTTCGTACTGACGCTCGCGCTTGGGGCTGGAACCACGGGGCATGACGGAACCCTTCATCGACGTGTGATGTCACGGTCATCGTGCGCGTATCCCGATCACGCCGCATCTCGCGCAATCCGGAACAAAAGCCGTCGTTGCGAGGTCCTCGGGTGCCGGTCGTTGCAGGGCATGAGGAGATCGGGGTTCGACTCCCCACCGTCGCCGAGCGCTTCGGCGTCTGTCCGGCGATGATCTCCTGCATCGAACGCGGCGCACGCCGCGACGACAACCTCGCGGATGCCTACCGGGACTGGCTCAGAGCGGCCTGACTGTTCTGGGGCACGGCCGTCGGCCTCAGTGCCGGGTCAGCGGTGCTGACCGCTCTTCTTGAAGGGCCGGGGTTGGTGGCAACCATCGGGGTGCAGCCGGCTGCGGCGACTGGCGTGGACCACCAGGTACGTGACGACGGTGGCCGGGACAAGGAAACGGGCGATCCATGACGTGCGCAGGGTGATGTCAGCCAAGGACGTGGCCGTCTTCCAGCCGTGAGGGAGACCGAGGAGAAGGGTCGAGATGGGGAGCGAGAGCACGGTCGACGCCAGCACGGCGACAGCCGTCCAACGGACAGGACCTTTCCACCACACGTTTGCGGCATCCTGATCCACGCTGCCCCCCTCACCGATCGTGCGGGCTTGTCGCTCACGGCCTACGGCGGGCGACGGAGCAGCGTCAAGCAAGCAGCAGCACGGGAAGGCCGATCCGGTGCACACAGGCGCTTGACGATCAAGAGGAGCATCAGCCCGCCCAGGCTCGCTACTTTAAGTAACCACTTGGCGTCTGGATGTGCCGTGTACGCCCAGGCGAGGCTGGGAATCCGCTGAGTATGGGAGCACCGATTGTCGTTCACGCGCCCTCCCCGACGGGAGGCCGCCGGGTTACGGCGCGCGGCGAGATCCTTGGCCTCGCGTACGACGACCGTGACCTCATCGAGTTCCTGCGCCGTTCCGGTCTGCCGGATGCCGGCAGGGTTCTGGACGACCCGCAGTGGGTGGAGTGGCGGGGCGGCAGAGCGCACGCGTACGAGGCAGCGTGAGCGCGGTCCCATCCTCTCAGGCGCGGTCGGCATGAGTCCGCTTCGCCTTGCTGCAAGGCTGTCCGGTGGGCTGTGACTGACCTCGGAGGAGCGCGCAGCGCTGTACGAAACCGTGATCAAGCCGCTCCGATCCGACCATGATCACTCTTGCTCAGTCAGGCAAGAACGATCATGGACACTGGCGACGCTACGGGAGCGGCGCATGGCCGGCGAGAGGGCGCCGGGCGGGCCGGGACGCCTCCGGGGAGCACAGGGGGGCGCGGCCGGTCCATTCGCCGGCTGCGGCCCGTTCAGCGGCGGTCAGAGCGCGGGAAGCGGGCGGGCGGCTCGGGAACGTCGGGCCCTGGGCCGAGGACGCCAACGCAGGCTCGCGAACCGGTCCAGGGCCGTCACGCACCTCCTGAACGCGGCAGGCGCGACACGCCTCCGCACAAGCACCCCCATGACGAGGGTGGCGGTATGACCTTTCTGCTCCTGACGGGCATCCCCGCACTTGCCGCCGCGCTCCTCCTCCAGGGGAGTCCGCAAGCACCTCGCCGGCATCGCCGGCCTTCGGTCCGACCGCTTCCTCGCCCGGCACGCAAGAGGCTGATCCACCGCCCCCTTGCACTTCCGCTCCTGGCGGCTCCGACATAAGCGGAGGCAGGTTGCCGGGGCCAGGCCCGGCAACCTGCCTCTACCGTCGAAACCGGTCCCAAGGAGCACTAGGAGCCCAACGCGCCCGCGCCGCGTTCCCGCCTCGCCGCGGCTCCTCGCAACACCTCTCCCGCCGCACCAACGGAAGACACGGCCGCGCCTGGGCGGCGGTGTGATCCGGACCGTACTGGTCGATACATAGGCATCCAGGGAGACACCTATTCGAGGACGGTCGAGTGGACCCCAGCGCCCCGGCCGGCGGTCGCCGCATGCCGACGGTCATGCAATTCCCGACTTGGCGCCGCTTGGGCGTGACGCAATTCCCCACCCGGGCGATCGCGGACTTCACCATGGGGACGGCGGCCGGGAGGACTTGCGCTCAGTTCGTGGCGGCAGGCAGTTGTTCGGGCAGCAACTCCACGCCGAAACGTCGGTGTAGGGCTGCCATGTCCTGCCGGTCCTCGTCGTCGAGCGGGTACCCCGTGTGGCACAGCACCTGCCCCTGCGCGGTCAGGCAGCGTACGGGCTGTCCCTTGATGACTCCGCTGCCGCCGAACCATGCGGCGGCATAGACCCACACCTCGCTGTTTTCCATCGTGTAGTTGCCGTTGCCGTCCCGGTCGAAGACGACAGGGTGGACATCGACGGTGCGTCCGTTCTGGTCACGCAGGACGAAGCAGGAATTCAGGCGCCCCTCAGCCACGGCGAACCCGCGGGCCTGGAGGGCTGCTACGAGGTCGCGGGCTTGATCGACCCGGACGATCACGTCGACGTCCTTGTGGGGACGTGTCTGCTCTCCGAGGAGGGCGTCAACGCCCCAGCCTCCGTCTCCGAGCCACACGTCGATGCCCGCGACCTCAAGAGCCCTGATCACAGTCAAGGCATCCGCAGCACTCATCATCACGCCGCCAGTATCGAGCCCGAAGATCGCATGCTGCACTGGCATTACCTGCTCAACACCGGGTGTCGACGATCAAGCTTTCCCCATCTTGGGCGGTTTGGGATTCACGAGATCCATTATCCAGATTCACCTTGTTTGGCCATGGATAGCGCGGGGTCCGGGATCGAGGGACCTGGTCGTCGCGGAGCTGCTCATGTTCTCGTCCCGTGGCTCGGATGGCCGATGGGCAGCCCGGATGGCGAGGAGCACGTTCGTCGTGGTCGACATCACCGAGATCTACGTCCACCGGTACGCAGGCCGCTCCAAGAGCGAGTTGGCCGCGCGGTTGGGGGTGGACCGCAAGACAGTCAGGAAGCACCTGGCGAGTCCTGAGCCCCTCGTCTTCGAGGCGCTCACGAGACAAGCCGGGACCCTGCCGCCTCATGTTCGGCGGCGCCGTCGTCGAGCCCGGTCCTGGGATTTGGCTGGGGGCGAGGGGCATGGTCAGGGGCTGCGGAACGGTTGGGATTCGCTCCACTCCCAGAACAGCGTCCCGGCCTCCTCCTGTGCGTCCATGTATGCCACCAGGGAAGTCGGGTCCCCGTCGGCGGGCACGTCGATCGCCGCGTGGCGGCGGCCGCTCCACTCGATGGCGAAGCCCCTGCTTCCGGCCCGCGAGGTGATGCCGCCTGCGACCTCTTCGAAGACCTGGGGCTCCAGGGCTGCCTCAAGCAGCGCCCGCAGCGTGCGGTGGCCGCCCTTCTCCACGACCTCGACGAGCATGTCGTCCTGGTCCAGGCGCACCACGTCGAAGAGGTTCAGCCCGTAGATCCGGAAAGGCACGCACTGCATGATGAAGAGATCGTCGTCCTCGCGGCCCCCGAGCCATACCTGCTCGTGGAGGTTCGGGAAGCCGAACGGAGCCAGGTCGACCATCGCGATGCGCTGGGAGGCGGTACGGACCGCCGGTTCCTCGTGGACGATGTACTTCCGGTTCATGGGCACAGGCTAGTCCGCCGCCGAAACGGGCCTGCCCCATGGAGTGGGGGACAGTGCAGCCGGGGGCACGGCAGAAGGGCGAGATCACGATCACCCGCGGTATGGACAAGAGTGTCGCGTTCACCGACTGGATCAAGGAGACCCGGACCGACGCCGATGGCGAATCCGCACGTCAGAACAGCACGGTCGCGACGGGGGAGCACAGAAGCAGACCGTCCGCCGCCTCCACCTCACCAACGCCTAGGCCTGTCCTGCGCTCATGGCCGGGGCGCACCGGTGAACCGAGGAAACGAGAAGGCTCCTGGCCCTTTGTCCTGGTCTTCGAGGCCGGACGTAACCTGGCGGCATGTTGCTGATCCACGACGGGAAGACCACCGCTGGCGCGCCCGTCCCGCGCACCGGTGGCGTCCCGCTCGTTCCGGAGGGCTTCGTATGGCCCCTATGCCGCGAGTGCGATGGGGCCATGCAGTTCCTCGCGCACCTGCCGCTGCCGTTTGGCGTGGCGGCGGTGTTCTTCTGCCAGAACGACCCGGGTATGTGTGACGACTGGAGCGCCACTGCCGGAGGCAATGCCGCCTTCCTTTTCGACGGCGAGCGGCTCTCCCCGGCCATCGTTCCGGCCGAAGGTGAAACGGATCTCGGTGCGGTCACCGCCCTTCGTCTCCACCCCGAGCGCACACCGGCCCTCGAACCGGTTCTGGGGCGACTGGGCGGCGAGCCGGACTGGCTCCAGGGCGACGAGACCCCCGTCTGCCCATCCTGCAGCACACGAATGACATTCGCTGCGGAACTGGAAGAGGGACACGACTTCGCCACCTCGGCGAACTTCGGAGGCGGAGGCCGTGGCTACGTCTTCACCTGCCGCCCCTGCGCCAAGGCCGCGTTTCTCTGGCAGCGCTGATGACCCCGTCACCAGGCACCGTCCGGCTCGTCACGGCCGGAGCCGTAACCGGACCGTTGCTGCGGTGACGGTGCCGTGGATGACGTAGGCCCTCTTGTCGTAACGAGTCGCGACCGCACGAGAGTTCTTGAGCCGGTTGATGGTCCGCTCGACTTCGTTGCGCCGTCGGTAGCGCTCGCGGTCGAAAACGATGGGCCGGCCGCCCGAGCTGCCTCTGCGTCGGCGATTGGCCAGCTGGTCCTTGGGCTCGGGGATGGTGTGCCGGATCCGATGTCTTCGCAGGTAACAACGGTTGCGGCGTGAACTGTATGGCTTGTCGCCACTGATGTGGTCCGGCCGGGTCCGGGGCCGTCCGCCCAGCGGCCGAGGAACCCGGATCCGGTCCAGGACCTCGATCATCTGCGGGGCATCACCCCACTGGCCTGGTGTGACCAGGAAGGCCATGGGGCGGCAGCTGCCATCGCCGGTGAGGTGGATCTTGCAGGTCAGGCCGCCCTGGGACCGTCCGAGTCCCTCGTCGGGGCGGTGGTGCCAGGGCGTCGTCCCCTTTTTCGGAACCCGCGGCCGGGCCTTGCGGGCCCCGGCCGCGTGCTGATGGGCCCGGCAGGACGTCGAGTCGGCGCCGACCATCGACCAGTCGATCCGGCCCGCGAGGTCGGCGTCGGCCTGGACCGCGTGCAGGATCCGGTCCCAGATGCCGTCCGCCGACCAGCGACGATGCCGCTCATAGACGGTTTTCCACGAGCCGTGGCGTTCCGGCGAGTCACGCCACGGGACACCGGTGCGGATTCGGAACGGGATCCCGTTGACCATGATCCGGTAGTCGTTCCACCGGCCGCCCCGACCACCCAGTGGTGGCAGGTGCGGCTCCAGCAGCGACCACTCGCGATTCGTCAGATCCCCCCGGCCCACGACCGAACCAACGAGCCACCGGTCAGACGGTCACATGATCCGCCGGACAGTGCCTAGTAGTGCTTTGTGGTGGTCTTGTCGTGGTGGGTGGGTGGTAGTTCGCTGATTGTATGAGGGCTGGGGAGCTTGCCGCGGTGCGGGGCCGGTTGGAGGAGTTCGCGGCGGAGGTGTTGGCGCCGTTGGTGCGTCGGGGCCAGCGGGCGAAGGGTGCGTTATATCTGCGGGGGCTGCTGCTGGGCGGCCGCAGGAAGTCGATGCAGCCGGTGGCTGAACGGCTCGGTGTCGATCACCAGCAGTTGCAGCAGTTCATGACGACCTCGACGTGGCAGGTCGGGGACGTGCGGGCCCGGCTGGCGTGGCGGGCGGTGGCCCTCGTGCGGCCGCAGGTGTGGGTGGTGGACGACACCGGCTTCCCCAAGGACGGCCTTTGTTCGCCCGGGGTGGCCCGGCAGTACTCGGGCACCCTGGGCAAGGTCGGCAACTGCCAGATCGGTGTCAGTGTCCACGCCGCCTCCGAGGAGGCTTCGTGCCCGTTGTCCTGGCGCCTGTTCCTGCCCGCCGGCTGGGACGGTCCCGACGCCCGGGCCCGCAGGCGGGCCTGCCGGATCCCCGACGACGAGTGCCACCGTCCCAAGTGGCAGCTCGCCCTGGACATGCTCGACGAACTCGCCGGCTTGGGGCTGCGGCCCGCAGTGCTGGTCGTCGATACCGGCTACGGCGCGAACGCCGACTTCCGCCACGGCCTGGACGAACGCGGCCTGGCCTGGGTGCTGCAGGCCAGGGCGAGATGACCGCCCACGGTCAGGACGCGGTGCCGCACCAGCCCGGATATGGCGGGCTCGGCCCCAGGCCGCTGCCCCGCTACCGCACCCGGCCCATGTTCTTGCGCGAGCACGTACTGGCCGCGGGTCGCGGCCGCGGTCGGACCGTGACCTGGCGCAAGGGATCGAAGGCGGCGATGAGCTCGCACTTCGTGTTCCTGCGCGTCCGGCTCGCGGGCCGTCGCCCGAAACCGGCCGCCGACGGCACGATCCCCTTGTCCTGGCTGATCGCTCGGTGGCCCGAGGGTGAGCGCGAACCGGTGCAGTACTGGATCTCGAACCTGCCGTCCGATGTCCCCGCCAGGGATCTGGTCCGGCTTGCGAAAGCCCGGTGGCGGATCGAGCACGACTACCGCGAGCTGAAAACAGCCCTGGGCCTGGACCACTTCGAGGGCCGTTCGTTCGCCGGCTGGCACCGGCACGTCACCCTCGTCACCGCCGCCCACCTGTTCCTGACCGAACAGCGGAGACACCCAAAAGCCCCTGCCAGGGCCTGACCCCCTACCAGGCCCTGGACCTCCTCCAACAGCTCATCGCCACCTGGACCGGCACCTGTCCCACCTGCCGACAGACCGTCCCATGGCAGCCCTACGACACCACCTAACAAAGCACTACTAGGGCCCCGGTCTCCCGCCCACCGGTGGTGTAGCTGACTCCCGGGCCGACCGGGGGGTGCACTGGATGGTTCGAGGTACTCCCGCGCGGCCAGAGTGGGGTCCATGAACACGCACAAGGTCCTGCTCGCCGCCCTGCTCGTCCCGCTCGGTGCCACCCTGGCCGTCGCCCCGGCCGCCTCCGCCGCCACCCCACCTGCCCCGGCCGCCGTATCGGCCTTCGCCGCCTCCTCCGCATCTGCCGGCCTGGAGGAGGCCCCGGACGCCGCGTTCCGTTCCCCCGAGGCGGCTCTGGGCCGGGTGGCTCACCCGCTGCGCACCACCGAGCCCCGCGGTGGTCTGGCCGACCTGCGCCCGTTGGGCCGGATGGTCGGCGACGCTCGGGTGGTGGGCCTGGGCGAGGCCACCCACAGCTCGCACGAGTTCTTCACTGTCAAGCACCGCATCTTGCGGTACCTGGTGGAGGAGAAGGGCTTCCGGGCCTTCGCCCTCGAAGCCCCGTGGAGCACCGGACTTAGGCTCGATGCCTACCTCGTGCGCGGTGAGGGTGACTTGAAGCAGATCATGGACGAGGAGTTCCAGGGCACTTACCGGTGGTGGAACAACGCAGAGTACCGCGAGCTGCTCCAGTGGATACGCTCGTACAACGTCAAGCACCCCAATGACCCGGTCCGTTTCGTCGGTGACGACGGCGGGTTCGCCGGCGCGGAGCTGTACGACAAGGTGAGCGCCTACGCGGCCGCGTCCCGCCCCGAACTCACCCCGCAGCTCACCGAGCTGTACCGGGGCCTGCGGCCCGCCACCGACGCCGAGACATACGTCAACGACTACCTGTCGAAGCCGATGGCCGAACGCAAGGAGCTCGCCGAGCGGACCGGCCGGGCGGTGGACCTGCTCAAGCGGCGGCCCGGCACGGGCGCCGACGCCGACGCGCACGCCTGGGCCGTCCAGCACGCCACCGCGATCCACCAGATGACCACGCTGTTCGCCTTCGACTGGGACGACCCCCAGGCCATCCCCGACATCATGCTCTACCGCGACCGGATCATGGCGGAGAACATCGCCTGGTGGCAGCAGCAAACGGGCGACAAGATCGTGCTCGCCGCCCACAACGGCCACATCGCCCTCAAGACCTATATCCCCGGCGCCTACCCGAAGGTCCAGGGCGACTTCCTGCGCGAGCAGCTGGGCGGCGGCTACCTGAGTGTCGGTCTCACCTTCGACCACGGATCGTTCAACGCCTTCGGCCCGGACGGCGCCGTCCACCGCTTCACCGTCGGCCCGGCCGGGCCCGGCACCGCCGAGCACACCCTGGACCGGGTACGGTACCGCGACTTCGTGGTGGACCTGCGCAACACCCCGGCGGCGGCCCGCGCCTGGCTCGCCACGCCGCGCACCGTCAAAAACATCGGCGCCACCTACCCCGGGATCGCCGACGCCCCCCAGATCCGGCTCTCGGAGTCGTACGACGTCGTGATCCACCTCCAGCGGGTGGAGGCGGCCCGCATGCTCAAGTAGCACCGGGCCCGCGCGGCGTGGCGGCAGCGCAAAAGGCCGGCCGGTCCGACGCCCCGCGCCGCCGGGGCGTTCCCCGCTACTGCCCCGTCCTCGCCGTCTCGTCCTTCCAGCGAACCAGCTCGCGGCCTCGGAGGATGAAGGCACACCCGCACCGCGACGGCCGGCGTCCCGGCCGCAGCGGCGACACCGCGGTCACCGGTCACCCGCAGGCTCAGGACCTGGGCGCCGAACCTCGCGGCCTCAGCGGTCTGCCGCTCGTCCCAGGCGGCGCCGGCAGCGCAATGAGTGCGTCACACGAGGCCGGCGCTGTGGCAGTCTTCGGCGATGTCGAAGACACGGTCCGTCTCAGCTGGAGCCGTTCCTCGTGCGGGAGCAGCCGCCGGGGCGCAGGCCCGCAGTATCACGGCGACACGGACGGCTTCATCGGGCCTGGTCTTGGGCAACGCCGTGGTTGGCGTACAGTTGGGCCTTCCGACGCGTGGTGGAGCAGCTCGGTAGCTCGCTGGGCTCATAACCCAGAGGTCGCAGGTTCAAATCCTGTCCCCGCTACTGAAGTGGCATGCGGCCCGGATCCACAGGATCCGGGCAGGCTCACGCGCATGAGCATGCTGACGGTCATCGACGACCTGGTGGTGGAGGCCGAGCAGCAGATCCGTGAGCGGGCGTGGGTTCCAGGCCCGGCCGACCGTTCCGCCGCCGCGAAGGCCGCCGCCGACCTCCAGGCCGCGGTGGGTGATCCGCAGTACCGGGAGACACTGTCCGCGTTCGACCGGCTGGCAAGTCTTCGAGAAGCGCTTGCCGCGCTGGCCATCGCACTGGCCCAGGTCCATGGCCGCCTGGCCTGGTTCCTGGGTGCTGCTGTCACGGCGCTCTCGCCAGTCTTGCATTGGCGCGAGCTGCCGTCCGAAGGCGGCTCTACCTTCGGTGCCGTCTCGCCGACCCGCCAGCAGTACACGGAAGCCGAAGACGCTGTCCGCCGGCTCCAGAGCGCGTTGAAGGGCGTAGCGGCCGCCTGAGCCCGCCCGCCGTCCGGGCCAACGGGACCCTGCCGCTCAGGCGGCGACTAGGCCGTGTATCCAAAGTGGATCTTGCGCTGTGGACAATCTCATTCCACGGGGCGGGGAGATCTCACGGACGAGCAGTGGGCGGTGCTGGAACCGTTGTTGCCGAAGGGTGTCAGGGCTGGGCAAGCATCCGTCTGGCCTCGGCAACAGTTGCTGGACGTCCGGCCCCATCCGTCCCGCATAGATTCCCTATGTGCAAGAGCTGCGAGACATGGGTGCCCGGCATGGTCAGAAAGGTGCACACCGGATGAGTGATGAGCAGAGCAGGCTGAGGGAGGAATCCCTCGGCAGGGTGTTCACCGGTGCCTCGCGCGTCGAGTGCAGGCCCGTGGACATCGAGGCGGCCCGCCTGGCCTACCAGGAGGCGGGTTTCGACGTCACCGACGAGCTCATGGCGTTCCTCGGGAAGTACGGCGAGACGACGGCCTTCTGGCCGTCGCACGTCACCGGGGATGAGACCTCGCTGACGATCTCAGTCGAGGAGGCTGCGGAGGCGTTCGCGCCGAACGTGCGGTACTTCGAGAAGCGCCTCGGCATGTCCGCCCTGCCGGTGGGCATTGCCTTCGAGACCGAGGAGATGGTCCTCCTCGCCGAGAACGGCGACATCGTTCTTGGCGGCGACGCGGGAGTTCAGCGGGTCGCCAAAGGGTTCGAGGAAGCCGTGCGGGCTCTGATCTCGGGTGACTGGGACATGACGTTCTTCTAGTCGCCGGAGCTCTAACGGCAGGTGCTGGTCACAGCCATTCGTTGATAGCAGCGATGAGGACGGTGGCCTCGTAGCGGGCGGCGAGCTTGTCGTATCGTGTGGCGACCGCGCGGTTCCTCTTGAGGCGGTTGATCCCGCACTCGACCGCGTGACGCTCGCGGTAGTCGACCGGGTCGAAGCGTGGCGGCCGACCGCCGCGGGAGCCGAGCTTCTGGCGGGTGCGCGCCTGGTCGGCCTTGTCGGGGATGGTGCAGCGGCTCCCGCGGGGGCGCAGGTAGGCGCGGTTCTTGCGGGAGGCGTACGCCTTGTGGGCCCGCACCCGATGGGGGCGGACGCGCGGCCGGCCTGGCCCGAGGCGGGGCACGCGAACCTTCTCCAGCACGGGCTCGAACTGCGGCTTGTCTCCGCGCTGCCCTGCCGTGACCAGGATCGACATGGGCTGCTGTCCCTGCTCGACGGTCAGGTGCAGGTTGGTGGTGAACCCGCCGCGGGCTCGCGGGCGTGACCTGGACTGGTCGAAGCACGAGCACGCGTCCTGGCGGGCCCCCGCCGCTCCGGTGTTGGATCTGACGTGTCGCCCCAGCGCACGTAGAGCTTCGGTTCTTCCGCGTCCGTCATGGCGCCAAGATACGGAGGTTGCTGCAGGCCGTCTCAGGATTATCCGGACGGGAGCACAGACGACACCCATCGCCGTGTTCGAACGTTTGGCTGGGGAACCTGATGCTGCTGATGGGGGATTACGTGGAGTTCCACACCGGGCAATGTCTGGCGCTCTCATCAGCGAAAACACAGAGCTGGTCGATGAACTCGCGGTAGCTGTCGGGGGTGTCATGGCTCTTGGTGGGCGGTCCGTCGATCCATTGCTGCCAGAGCCCAGCCGGGGCGAGGAACCGGGCTGCCTGATCGGCACCGAGCTTGGTGTCGATCAACAGGAGCGCGCCGATGGCGGGTGCCTGGTCGTAGTAGAGGTCGGGGCGGCGAAGGTATCGGTCGAGGTAGGCGGCCAGGAGGTCGGCGTCGGAAGGGGTGCCGAATCTGGCGAGGGTGACGCAGTAGGCCTGCCCGGCATAAGGTCCTTCGCTGGCGAGCAGGAGTTCGCCGAGACGCTCGCGGAATCCGGTTCTTCCGGCGACAGCGATGAGCCAGGCTGCCGTCTTGCGCTCGCGCCATCCGCCTTCGAGTAGGACGCCCAGTTCACGGGGGGTGATCTCACTGGCTGCCTTGCCCAGCTTTCGCATGAACTTGGCGCGCTCGCGACCGGTCATGCCATGGAGGCTGCCGCCGAGTTTGAGGTAACGCCGGTCGGGCGTGACATAGCGGCGGATCAACTTGAGCAGCTCGGCATCTTCGTCCGTATGGAGCATGGCGGCATCCTGTCGTGGAAGCAGCTGTTCGAACAGCGATTTGCGCGGTCCTGCCATTCAGCCGGTCGGCTCGTCGTGTGGTTCGCCGAGGTCATCCGGGAGGCTGGTGATGCGGTCGGCGACGCGCTGGTGGCGCTCGATCTCGCGGTCCCAGCCGCGATCCCTGGCGTCATTGATCAGCTGCCCTTCGACGCAGAGGCGTTCACGCAGACGCGGCGCGTACTGAGGTGTGGTGACGAACTTCGCGCAGCTCAGGCAGAGGCCGCACTCGCAGCTCTCCCCGTACGCATAGGGATAGTCCCGCCACGTCCTGCAGGGGCGTCGCTGCGAGCATCCAGTTAGCCCGCCCGACCATGTACGTGTTCCGAGAGGAGTCCAGCGATGAAGAGACCGGACACTGTGTTCCGGATAGGCGTGTGACGCATCGGAATCGGGGGCCTCGGGGCCGCCGGAAATGGGGTCTGGCGCGGCCTCCGCAGGCCCCCGGCTGCCCTCCGACAGCGGCGCGCGATCCTGGGGCCGACCTCCTCCGAACGGGCGCCCACCCGCCCGTCCACGCCCTCGACGAATAAGGCCTGACCTGGCGTTTTCCCTAGATCCGCCTAGGCTGGAGGCTCCGCTGGAGACACCATTGGGGGACTTAATGAGTGACGCCGACAACCCGTACGACGCCAGCCACATCCAGGTACTGGAGGGGTTGGAAGCCGTTCGGAAGCGGCCCGGGATGTACGTTGGCTCGACCAGCCAGCGCGGCCTGCACCAGATGGTGTTCGTTGTCGTCGGCCGGGCGGTAAATGAAGTCCTGGCCGGCCGTGCCAGCGCCGTCGACGTCACCCTCACGCCCGACGGTGGCGTACGTGTCGCCGACGACGGGCCGGGTGTCCCCGTTGAGGCCGCAGGGGACACAGGCGGCCCCGGCCTCGAAGCCTTACTGACCCAAATGCACCCCGGGGCGGAGCCAGGCGGCCGCCACGCTGTGGCCATGAGCCTCTTCGGCGTCGGGCCCTGCGTCACCAACGCCCTGTCGAGCCGCCTGACAGCTGAGGTACGACGCAAGGGGGTCCACTGGGTCCAGGAGTACGCGCGCGGCGTCGCGCTCACCCCACCCATCAGCACAGGACCGACGACCAGAGGCGGGACCACCATCGCCTTCTGGCCCGATACCGACATCTTCGAGACGGCGGAGTGCTCGTTCGCGGTGCTGGCAGAGCGCTTCAGGGAACTGGCCTTCCTCAACCGGGGCCTGGACATCTCGCTGACCGACGAACGCCCCGCGGGCGGGTCCCGATCGGTGCGGTGCCGGTTCCCGGGCGGGGCTCGGGACTTCGTCGCCTTCCTCGACGCGCAGGGAGAAGCTTCCGTCCACCCGGACGTCATCGACTTCGAGCGGGAAGACCCGCGGATCGCCGGGACGGTCGAGGTGGCCCTACGGTGGCGTGGCTCCCACGAGGAGCGGCTCCATAGCTACGCCAACAGCGAGCCCACACCCTACGGCGGCACGCACATGGCAGGGTTCCGCGACGGGGTGGCGGCCGCGGTCAACGCGCACGTGCGGGAGCGGCGGCTCCTGGCGGAGGCAGCCCCCGATCTCAGCGTCGACCAGATCGGCCACGGTCTCACGGCGGTCGTGTCGGTGAAGCTGGACCGGCCCGAGTTCTCGGGCTCCACGCGCGGCATGCTGGGCGGCGCCGCAGTGCGCACCAGCGTCGCCAAGGCCGTACGGGAACACCTCGGCACATGGCTGGAGAGGCACCCAGAGCAGGCCGCGGCCATCGCCGGCCGGATCATCCAGGGCGCCCACCAGGACTAGGCAGCCGCAAACCGCCCCTGCCGGTTCCCGAGAAGGGAGCCGGCAGGGGCGGTCGGGGTGGAGTGCATCCGACGGCCAGCTATTCGCGTCGCCCGTCCGGTCGACGCGACAACTACCCTGCGGGCCACCTACAGCGCTCACCAAGGCCCAGCGCTCCTTATGCCAGGCGCGCGGTCGAGGTTCAGGAACAGGTACTCACGCAGGACGGCATTTGGGAATGGCCCGCCGGCGACCGCCGTATCGCGGGTCGCGACGCCCTGCGCGTCTACTTCGGCAACCGGCCGGCAGACCGACTGTCCCGCCGGATATGCACCAACATCCTGGTCAACGTGACCTCTGCGGACACCGCCTGCGCCACCACCTACTTCACCACGTACCGTGTCGACGGCTACAACGAGGGTCTCGTACCGCCGCGGCCCCCGGTTCAGGTGGGGCACTACGAGGACACGTTCTGCAAGGTGGACGACACCTGGCTGCTCACCACGCGGACTCTCTTCCTCTCCTTCGCCGGCCCCACGGAACGCCTCGACGGATCCGGCCAGTCATGAGAACCACCCCCGACCGGCCGACCGGCCGTCCAGGTCCTCCGGCACGGTGAGCGACACTCCGTAGAACCTGAGCCAGGCCGAAACTCGTGAACAGAGCCATCCTCCCTTGCGCGGGGATGGTCCCTCGTGACTCACCACCAGGAGCACGGCGACGTCCTGCTCCCTGTGTCTGTGGGGGATGGTGTGTATTCGGGTCGCTTCGGTCGCTGTGTTGCGTGGGGTGTGGTGAGTGCTGCCGGGGTGCTGACATGCCCTGCGGTCCGCTTACCACCGCACTTACCATGGCTGTTCCCCGTACGCGTGGGGATGGTCCCGGTTCGTACGCGAGCGAGTCGGCGGTGGCGGCTGTTCCCCGTACGGGCGGGGATGGTCCCGTCGTGTTCCGTGCGGCGGCCGACACGGCCGCCTGGTCCCTGCTTGTGCGGGGATGGCTCTGTTCGCGAGAACGGGCTCTGGCTCAGCTTTTGTGGTGGTGGTACCGGGTGTGAGCGTCGTCCGAGGGGTGTGTCCTGTCTCCGGTGGCCGCTCATTACCATCGAGGTAATCGACCGCTCCGCCTTCCACCGGCAGGATCAGGCACATCGGCAGGACCCCGCTGCAGCCACGAGGAGCGCCATGTCCGTCATTTCCAGTGCCACCACCACGCGTTCTACGGATGAGGCCACCCGGGCCGTCGTACAGGACTTCCTTGCCGCCCGACTGGCAGGAGATACAGAGCGGCTCGGCGCGCTCTTCGCCGAAGAGGTCGACTGGCTCCTCGCCGAGAACCCCACCGTCCCGTGGATCCGCCCGCGTTCCACCGCCGCGGAATGCGCTGCCCAGTTCACGGAGTTGATGGAGTACACCGTGCCCGAGGACGCGCGAGCGTCCGTCGACACGATCCTCGTCAGCGGCACCGACGCCGTCCTGATGGGGCACGTCTCGGGGACCGTACGCACAACGGGGAAGGCCTTCGAGGGCCCGTTCGCGTTGCGCCTCACCGTCGAGGACGGCCGGATCACCCGGCACCATCTCTACGAGAACAGCCTGTCGATAGCTGATGCCTGCGCACCGTGAGGGCGTAGGCGGCCCATCCCGGAGTCGGGAAGAACCTCAGCAGTCATCAGAGTGGTTGCCTCACAGAAGTTGTGCCAGAGCATTCTCGGGTTCTGGCACAGGCTCTGTAAACCGGCGCCGGCCTGGTTCGTACCTGCCCTGGAGATCCGCTTTCCGGTCCTGCTCACCGCCCTCTGTTCCCCTGTACGCGCGGGGAGGGCCCCGAGGCCGAGGCCGAGGAGTGTCTCACTCAGTGCTGCTCCCCGCACCCTGGGGGGGATGGCATCGAACGGCACCAGGCTCACCGGACGATCTGCCCGTGTTGCCAGGGTGTGGTGAGTGAGGGGCCTGTGAGGTTCTCAGGCTGTTTTCCCAGGTGGATGAGTGGTCTGTGAGCGGGGACGGCCTCACCACGGCGCTGAACGCTCATGCTGCCCAGGCGAGTCATCGCCGACGGCTTCAAGGACGTGTTCGTCCAGGGCGGAGGTGCCCGCGCCGTGGGCCTGTCCGAGGTCCAACTCAGGGACATTGCCTACCTCGACGTGGAGTACTGACTCTTCCTGCCCCGACGTGAGCGGGTCTCGCCACTGTGACTGAGTGAGCCCTTTTCAGCGTGGCCTCTGATCGGGTGATGCGGCGTTCCCGTCAGCCGGTACGGCCGCTGGCGTTCACCGGCTGGAACGCGTGGCCGGCGAGCGGGTCCTGCGCTTCGGCGCCGGGTTGGGCGGTACGAGGCGGGGCAGGCTGAGGGGCGTTCACGCACTCCCTTTCGGCGGCAGGAGACCGGCAGGTGTTACGTGTTCACTTCACGGCCCAGGACCTTGCCAGGACCCGGGTGGCCGCGACCATCGGCGTAGGGGCCGAGGTCTACTACAGCCTGGAGCTGCTGAGAGGTAACCGGGTGCCTACGCACCTGCACACCTGGCGCTCGGCGGTCGCGGGCAGGACGGGGGCCGACACACTCCCCTTGACATCCCTGGTCCCGACGCGTGGTCCCGGGCTTGATCTGCTGGCCCTGACGGGCGATGTGCCCTCTGTGGACCACGCCGTGGACAATCTGCTGCACGCCCCGGTGTCCCAGCTGCGCCGCGAGATCGAGTGTCTCGACTTCCGTCCCGGACAACTGCCGTGGGCCAGACGGGTGGCGGAGGGCGACCGTGACGCGCTGCGGGAGCTGGCGAAGGCCCTGCGCGCCTGCCACCGACTGACCGTCGAGCCCTACTGGGACAAAGGACGGTCCGAACTGGTCGCGCTGTCCACCCGTAGCGCGAACCTGATGCTGGAGGGAGGCGTCGATCTCCTGCTGCGCTCGATCTGTGCACCACTGGTCCGCTGGCGTCCGCCGGTGCTCGAAGCCCCCTACCCGCGCCGAGTCGATGTGCACCTCCAGGGGCGGGGACTCATCATCGCGCCCACGGTCTTCTCGAAGCACCCGGTGAGTTTCCTGTGGGACCCGCTCGACACCGCTCAGCCACCCCGCCTGACCGTGCCGGCCCTGCGCCGGCCACTGACCGGCACCGCAGCGGCGGAGTCGGACGGCGCGACCGTCCGGAACCTGGAGTCCCTGCTCGGCCGCACCCGAGCCGCCGCCCTGCGAGTGACGGCGGAAGGCTGCACGACGAGCGAGCTGGCCCGCCGCCTCAATGTCACGGCCGCCGCGGCCAGCCAGCACGCGACCGTGCTGCGCGACACGGGCCTGATCACCACCAGCCGCCGCGGCAGCTCCGTACTCCACCTCATCACCCCGCTCGGGCTGGCCCTGCTGTGGACGGGCGCCCTGACGCAACCGTGACGGCGCGAGGACGCCGCGAACGAACGTCGCCTCCCTGTCACACACCACCGAACAAGCGCACCGAGGTGTGTGAGGTACTGCCGCACCGCCCTGGCAGCCCCTTTAAGCGGTGGCTTAAAGGATGGGCAACGGATGGTCGACCTGCCCAGGATGTGAGGCGACAACCGACTCGTCCCGTCTGGAGGACCACGTGAAGCCCCAACTCGCCGCCGCTGTCGGCTCCGCCGTTCTGACCGCGGCCACCGTACTGGGAGCGCCGGCCGCGGGCGCGCAGACTGCGGCGTACCCGACCACGCCCATCACAGGCGTCTCGTATGGCGCCAGCTACATCAGCGGCACTCTGACCTGGTACGGCCGTTCGGTAGGGGTCGACGGAGCACTTCGGGCCGTCGGCTGCCGCAGGGCGTGGGTCGGCGCGTACGACGCCTCGGGTCTCCGCCTCGGCGCCAAGAGCACCAGTACCAAGTGCGACGTGACGTATTCGCTCGACGACTTCCCGGCAGTCCCCGCAGACGTGCCCGGCGGGGCTGCGTACGTCGTCGTCTGCCTTGACGACGCCACCGCGTCCCCACTCGATTGCGAGACGTTCTACCGGCCCTGACCACTGCGACCGCTCGATAAGTGACCTTGCGCCGACACACCTACCCGGCCCCGGGGCGGCATGACACGCGCCGCCCCGGAAGCTGATCCCGTCGCCCGACGAGGCAGAGCTACGAGCCATCAACCGTCGAGCCTTCGTAGATGACCGGGACGACGGCAGGCGTGGGATGTTCGGCTGTGTGGCCGTGGGAGCAATGGGCTTCGGTCCAGCTGGAAGTCGGCTGCCCCTCCGGCGGGCGAGGCCGCCGAGCAGCGCGGGAAGCTCAACAGCATTACCTGCCCCTGCCCCTGCCCCTGCCCCTGCCCCTGCCCCTGACCGTACCGGGTGCCCGGATGATGGTCGGGGGAGCGGGGGATGTGGGGTTCGAAGGCCTGATGGAGTCCTGGGAGGCCACGTGGCCGGAGGGCAGGGAGACGTTCGACCGCGTGCGCGCCGCTCACCGCGAGGCCGCGCTCGCCGGCGTCGACCTGATGGCACAGTCACCCCTGGCGACCGGGCTGCTCGGCCTGATGCGGGCCGTCGAGCAGGCCGACGACGGATCGCTGTGCGCGGCAGTCCGCGCGTGCACCAAAGCCTCCGGCGCTCTGGGGATGCTGATGAACAAGGCAGTAGAGAACCCGGAGATCGTCCGCCAGCCGATGAACCACGTGATGTGGGATCAGTGGGCCCGGGTCGGCGGCATCGCCCCCGACGGAGCTGCTGGTGAGGCCGCCATCGCCCTCAGCACCGTGCAGTACCTCCTGATCCCCGGCTGGTCCGACGACCTGCACCACAACCAAGCCTTCATGGACAACCTGCTCCACAACCCGCCAAAGGCACGCCCCTCCAGGTACGAAGGCGCCGAAGAAGCTTGAAGAAACAGCTGACACATGCGGCCGTGCAATCTGGGAGAGGTTGAGCTCAGGGGGTGGTGTCTGGTGCCGGGGGCCGGTGGTCGCGGGGGCCCGCGACGGCCAATGCAGTTGCCTTAGCGTCCCGGCCGCGTAGCGCCCCGTGGAGCCCGAGAGAATGACAGCATGACCGTCTTCCGCTGTGCCCACTGTCAGCAGCCCGTGACCAGCGAGGTGGTGCCGGGGGAACCGGTAAGGGGGCCTGAGCAGATCCCGGGTTATGAGGTCGTTCCGCCTCGGATGGCTCTGGGGGCCTTCAAGCCCAACTTCGACGGCAGCCTTCTGATCTTTCATCCGGACGACGTGCCTGGGACAGTGCTGCACCCCGATCCGCAGCGCGTCAGTGGTTGCTGCGGGCTCGCCGGCCAAGCTGGGCCCAATCTCGTCTGCGGCGGATGCGGCGTTGAGGTAGCGACAAAAGAGTCCGATTGCTGGACCGACAACCTCGTGGCATTGATTGCTGCGGCAGTGACTGAGGGGCGCGAGACAGGCGCTGACAACTAAGTGAGCGTTTGATTCTCGGTTGTCTGTTTCGTTTGTGGTCAGGTGTCGCGCCAGTTGGGTGTGTTCTGTTGGGTGAGGCGTCGCGTCATGAGGCTGATGGCGGCGATTTGGATCATGGCTGCTGATCTGTGTGGGTGGGTTTCGTAGTCGCGGGCCAGGCGGCGGTGGTGCATGAGCCAGCCGAGGGTTCTTTCGATGACCCAGCGGCGGGGTTGGACGGTGAAACCGCGGGTGTGGGGGTCGCGTTGGACGATCTCGAGGTCGATGCCGCGGGTGGCTGCGTGTTCGATGGCTTTGTTCTTGTAGCCGTTGTCGGCCCAGGCTTTGGTGATGGTGGGGTGGCGGGCGGCGATGTCGTCGATGAGACGGGTGCCGGCGGCGGAGTCGTGGACGCTGGCGGCGGTGACGAGAACGGCGAGGAGGAGGCCGAGGGTGTCGGTGGCGATGTGCCGCTTGCGGCCGAGGATCTTTTTCGCGGGGTCGATGCCCTGGTCGGCGAGGTGGACGTTGGCGGAGGTCTTGATGCTCTGGGAGTCGAGCAGGCAGGCGGTGGGTTCTGGTTCGCGGCCTTCGGCCTGGCGGAGCAGGCCGCGTAGGAGGCCGTTGAGTTGGTCGAAGATGCCGTCGTTCTGCCAGTGGGCGAAGTAGCCGTAGACGCTCTGCCAGGGTGGGAAGTCGTGGGGCAGATAGCGCCAGGGGATGCCGGTGCGGTCGACGTAGAGGATCGCGTTCATCAGGGCCCGCAGGTCGTGGTGGGGCCGGCGGATCCCGGCGCGGGCCTGGCGCCAGGTTTCGAGGGTGGGGCGGATCAGTTCCCATCGCGCGTCGGACAGGTCGCTGGGGTAGGGCCGGGGTGGTCGCATGATGTGGGATTACTGGCGCTGGTGGCTGCCGGGGAGGGCGTGTGCGGGGGTATGGGGAGCGTTGGTATGCGCCCGGGTATGCCGCGAACTGGTGCTTGCGTAATCGAGACAGGATGTTCTGGGGCAGACCGAGCTGTTTCCCTGGCCCGTAGCCTTCAAGAAGAGACACATTCCGGTGGATAAGGTGCGGTCACCCTACGAGGCCGACGATTCAGAATCGCATCAAACTGGCATGAGCATAAGTAAAACGCTCACTAAGTGAGCGTTTGATTCTCGGTTGTCTGTTTCGTTTGTGGTCAGGTGTCGCGCCAGTTGGGTGTGTTCTGTTGGGTGAGGCGTCGCGTCATGAGGCTGATGGCGGCGATTTGGATCATGGCTGCTGATCTGTGTGGGTGGGTTTCGTAGTCGCGGGCCAGGCGGCGGTGGTGCATGAGCCAGCCGAGGGTTCTTTCGATGACCCAGCGGCGGGGTTGGACGGTGAAACCGCGGGTGTGGGGGTCGCGTTGGACGATCTCGAGGTCGATGCCGCGGGTGGCTGCGTGTTCGATGGCTTTGTTCTTGTAGCCGTTGTCGGCCCAGGCTTTGGTGATGGTGGGGTGGCGGGCGGCGATGTCGTCGATGAGACGGGTGCCGGCGGCGGAGTCGTGGACGCTGGCGGCGGTGACGAGAACGGCGAGGAGGAGGCCGAGGGTGTCGGTGGCGATGTGCCGCTTGCGGCCGAGGATCTTTTTCGCGGGGTCGATGCCCTGGTCGGCGAGGTGGACGTTGGCGGAGGTCTTGATGCTCTGGGAGTCGAGCAGGCAGGCGGTGGGTTCTGGTTCGCGGCCTTCGGCCTGGCGGAGCAGGCCGCGTAGGAGGCCGTTGAGTTGGTCGAAGATGCCGTCGTTCTGCCAGTGGGCGAAGTAGCCGTAGACGCTCTGCCAGGGTGGGAAGTCGTGGGGCAGATAGCGCCAGGGGATGCCGGTGCGGTCGACGTAGAGGATCGCGTTCATCAGGGCCCGCAGGTCGTGGTGGGGCCGGCGGATCCCGGCGCGGGCCTGGCGCCAGGTTTCGAGGGTGGGGCGGATCAGTTCCCATCGCGCGTCGGACAGGTCGCTGGGGTAGGGCCGGGGTGGTCGCATGATGTGGGATTACTGGCGCTGGTGGCTGCCGGGGAGGGCGTGTGCGGGGGTATGGGGAGCGTTGGTATGCGCCCGGGTATGCCGCGAACTGGTGCTTGCGTAATCGAGACAGGATGTTCTGGGGCAGACCGAGCTGTTTCCCTGGCCCGTAGCCTTCAAGAAGAGACACATTCCGGTGGATAAGGTGCGGTCACCCTACGAGGCCGACGATTCAGAATCGCATCAAACTGGCATGAGCATAAGTAAAACGCTCACTTAGGTCAACCTGCGATCCCGAGCTACTGTCGACGCCCACTCGTGGTCCGCCCCGATTGGACTACGCCAAGATTCTGTTTCATGGATCCTGCTGTCACCGCTGCACTCATTGCCGCACCGTTTGCCGTCGTCGCTGCCGGTGCCGCCTTTGCTGCTGGACGTATGCAAGCGCGGGGAGCCCATCATGGGCCAGTCGACGCAGTACGTCGGCAGCATCAGCGCGAGGCTTACGCGGCACTTCTCGTTGCTCTTCAGGCCTTTGAGGCTTCAACCTCGCTGGAACCCTGTGAGGAGCAGGCCCGCAGAGAGTTCGAAGCAGCGGGCTTGCTTCCCGGTGTGGAGCAGTTGCGCATGCGCATGCTCGAACTGGTTGCGGAGGGTGCGATCGACCCGGTCCGCTCAGCTGCCGCAGTGGTAGAGCTGGAAGGGCCTGCAGAAGTGGCTGCGGCTGCCAGCAACGCGACTGAGCAGGCGAGCACGGTCCGGAGCCTCGCGGGGGCAGCAAGGCGCTTCAGCATCGCGGAATCTGAGGCTATTGCCCACAACGTCTTTGACGCCCAGCGAGAGTTGCGTGACGACATCCGGAGGTTCATCTCGACAGCTCGCACGGAACTCGGCCAGCGACCGAAGTAGCTGAGCTGAGGGTCCGTGTACCCCGGCAGGGCTTTCGAACGGGCTGCTCCAACGATCATCCAGCCGTGCGGGTCCAATTCGAGATCCCGAGGCACGGCGGCAGAGCACGCCAGGCGCAGCTGGCACCAGCACGAGGTGATCGCGGCGAACAGCGTCTCGTCAGGCGTGTCCCGGGTCCCCTGCCCTGCCGCCGTCATCGCCGGCCTGACCCCGCCCTGGAGTTCAGGCGTCGTGGAAGGGCACGTCAACCGGATCAAGATGGTCAAGCGCCAGATGTTCGGCCGCGCAGGCTTCGCGCTCCTGCGAAAGCGCGTTCTCATGTCCTGATCACCGGCTACGTGAGGAACTCGATGGCAGCGGCGGCGGCGGATGTGCAAGCCTTCCCACCCCAGATGCCGACGGAGAAGACCTTGATGACCAGCGACGACGCCCTCGATCAGTTAAGACACATGGCGCGTGAGCGGGCATTTGGCAGGCATGTCGGGTCGGACCGGCTCATCCAGGCAGGTCTGGACGCGCTGATTGCCGGGATCGAGAGCCCGTCCTTGGCCATGCTGGCTGGACTCCTCCGGAGCGAAGAGCCCGAAGCGCCGGAGCTCTTCGACCAAGTACTGGAGGAGCTGGGACTGCTCTTCCGCCCGCCCGCGGACCCCCGGGCCGCAAAGTGGGCGATGGCCTACTGGATTGCCGGTCAGATCGCCGACGGATCTCTGGATCCCGCCGCTGGCACTCATCTCATCTGGGCAGACATCGCCTATGACCTCGGCTATCCCGAAGAGCTGAAACCCTTTGTGCACTGCGCGTACAACCTAGACGGCTGGGAGGAGAGCTGGGGAGTCTCGGTCGAGGAACTCAACGGAGAAGCGGTTGAGACAGCGAAGCAGTTCCTCAGCAAGAGGTCTACAGTCGAGGAGGGAGACTAACCCGGGGTTCGTTCTCGCCATCGGGAAAGGTCAACCGCGAGGTGATCCGCTCACTCAACATGGCCGCACCACAGAACCTACCTGAGCCAGAGCCGGTGGAAGTGAACAGAGCCACGGCGCCGGACCGCCGTATCCCCCGGCCCCTGGGCAACGAGCTACCGGACCGGTGGAGGCGGGGATGCGTCGTCCACCGTTACCGGAGCGCACGTTGGGTCAGGCCTCCTTCCACCCGTTGCGAAATGCCTCGCGCTGTTCCCAGGTGAAGGACCCGCGGGCGGCATACAGGATGCGCCAGGACGTTAGCTGTACGTCTCGCAGCCACAGCTCGCCCCGCTCCCTGGGCATGAAGGGCACGGCTACCCTCTCGACCAGGACCTCTCCGATGACCGTCGCCGCCGCGACCCACTGTTCGGCGCTCATCTCGTTGAAGGCCGACAGGAAGCGGTCTGCAAGCCCCGTCCCGTCATAGTCCAGAGCGGCGAGAACGGAAGCCTTCATGTTGCCCGGCATGAAGTACGCCGAACCTGACGCCTGCCAGAACCTGAACCAGAAGTCCTCATATGGTTCATCGGTCGGAACCGGGAGCCCGGCGATCAACGACACCAGATGCTGGGTGGCCATGTAGCGGTCGCAGTGCGTCGTGGCCAGCAGCGCGATCTTGCTGACGTGGTCGACCCTGAGCTGGCCCTCGAAGTCCGAGGGAAGATTCATGTACCGACTCAGGTACTCATCCAGGGACTCGGGCGGCCGCGGGGAGGAGACCATCATCACTCCTTCTGGTACGTGTAGGACATCGTTCAGCGACAAGATCTCCCGAAGCACTTCGCCTGCGCATGTGATCTGCAGAAGTTGGCCGGTCTGCACCTGCCGAGCGGGCGCTGCTGGGGCCCCCAGCGCTGAGTGACCCGCCGAACGCTTCTGTCCGGAGAGGCGATGATCGGCAGCCCCGCGACCTGCACGCCAGATGTGCGCAACCGCTGTGCGAAGTCTCGCCCCACCAGTGCGTACGGCAGATCCGCAGGTGGCTGGTGTGTGCTGGACGACGGCACGGGACGCCGGTCATGTTCTTGATCACGCAGGCAGGGATACCGTGCCGACCGTGTGGTGTCTGGCGGTGCGTCGGTGTCTCGTGCACCCGGGTGATCACTTTCGCCAGGGAAAACGGTGCGTCAGTTCGTCCTCAGCGGATGCCCGAGGCCAGGTTCGGTCTCGGGCCCTGCTGGTGAACGGTCAGAGTTCGCCGGAGTGCGGAAAGCGGTCTGGGGATTCGCCGGCCGAGGGTCCGACGGTCAGGTTGCCGGTCCTGCCCTCAGGCTAGTGCGCCGCTGGGGCGGGCCTCTGAAGGGGGAAACCAGGCTCATCGCCGGTGCAGGGTGACGAGAACGGCCGTGAGTGCGGCGAAGGCGGCCACGGCGGCGATGGCAATCCCGATGGGGCCGGCGGTGGAGGGGTGCCTCCAGGTGACGTACATGAGGACGACGACGACCAGGCCGACGAGGACGATGGCGGCGATGGTGACGATGACGGGCCAGAACCAGGGGGGCGTGTTGTTCGGCTGGCTGCCGGCAGGGTCGCTGGGCGGCTGGGTGGGCACGGTTCTCCTACGGGTGCGCCTGTTCGCGCGTGTGGTCAAGGGTGTGTGAGCGTGCGGCAGTGCGCCGGAGCTAGCGCATGAAGATCACCCACATACCGCCGGTCCCCGCAGAACAGATCCGAACCCTTCCGGCGCGCGACAGTGCTCTCTTGCTCCTCCGGCACCTCGCCGAGGCGACGGGATTCGTGACGGACACGGCACCGTCGGCGCCGCCCGGTCTGGCGTTCCACGATGAATCCGACAAGGCGGTGCTCCTCGACCGCCTCTCCGACGCGTGGGCCTGGCTGGAGGCGCACGCTCTGCTGTCCAAGGTCCCGAGCCAGACCGAGACGTTCCGACGGGTCACCCAGGCGGGCCGCGATCTGCTGGCGGACCCGCAGGGCACCCTCCGGTTCGACGCCCGCCACAGACTGGCCGGCCTCTTGCACCCCGCGCTCGAGGGCACCATCCGGACGTACTACGACCTCGGCGACTACGAGACGGCCTGCTTCGCCGCGATGAAGGCCGTCGAGGTCGCCGTCCGCAACGCCGCCGGCTACGACAACTCCCATCTCGGGGTCTCGCTCATGCGCAAAGCGTTCGCTCCGCACCAGAACGGAAGGACCGGAGGGCCGCTCGCCGATGCCGGCGCCGAAGGAGGCGAGCAGGACGCGGCTTCGTCTCTGTTCGCGGGGCGATCGGGGCCTACAAGAATCCCGCGAGTCACCGGACGGTCGACTTCGAGGACCCGATCGAGGCGGCCGAGATCATTCAGCTCGCGGACCTGCTGCTGCGGCAGGTCGATCGCGCTGCACGCCGTCGGGCCGCCGAGGAGTCGGCCTGAGGCGTCCAGCAGCGGCGGGCGGGGAGTGCGGCTGACACGTCCGGGTGATGATCAAGCCCGGCGGGCCCGTTCCTGCGGCGCCGTCCCTACGCTGCGGATCATGGCAAAGCTCACGAACGAACAGGCGCTCAGCGCCGTCATCAAGGCCATCACGGCCGTAGCCCAGATCCCCCAAGAGGCCATCGAGCCGGACAGCCAACTGACCGACCTCGGTGTCGACTCCATCCAGATCATGCAGATCGCCGCACAGCTGGAGAGCGAACTGAGTGTCGGCCTGCTGGCCTCTGACAGCCGCACGCCTCAGACCCCACGGGAATACGCGGAACACCTGATCGCCGCGCAGCCGGCCGACGCCTGACAGCTCACGCCGGCTTCCGCGCGCTTCCTAAGCCCCGCGCCCCCCGCTCGCCCGGACCGGGGGCTTGTCGATGCCGAGGCTGCCCCAGGGGGCGCACGTCTCGTGCATCTCCAGCTCGGGGAACTTCTCGAAGGCCAGCCGTACCTCCTCCTTGCTCAGAAGAGAGGTCATGCGCTTGGCGTCCGGACAGTTCCCCCGGTGCAGAGTCGGATGACCCTCCGCCGCGCGAGACGGCAGGATCTTCCACGACGGCTCCTGGCGCGCGACCTCCTGGCGCCGCTGCTCCTCGGCCTGCTGTTCCTGATCCGCCGGACACTGCCTAGTGGCTTTGCTCACGAGTTTGGGTTCTGGCCCAACTTCCGTGCTGAGTGACGCTCCGTTACGGCTGGACGTCGAAGAGAGCAATGGACGGGGGTGGCGGGGCAAGCACTGCGCGAAGGCGCGTCAGTATGGCTCGCCACTGCTTCCAGTCCTCCGGGTCGACCCAGTTTGAGGCCGGCCCATCCTCGTCGCCGACGATGCGGGCGAGGGCTTCGTCGGCGAGTACCCGAAGGTCGGAAGGGAACACGGGCATGGGCTTTTCCGGGCCGTAGGACATGTCGACGGGTTCGCCTCCCGGGCATTGCGCCGCGATCAAAGCGGCGGCGGCCACCGCCTCTTCCGCTTCCGTGAGAGAGCCGGTTGCGGTGATCGTTCGGATGAGGACGCCTCGGATCAGGGCTTCACGCGCCTCGGGCTCGGCGTCGTCGAGTGTGTTGGCGAAGTCCGCGGCTGTGTCGTTGTCGAAGGGACCGGTGTCCCAGGTGCCCATGCTGATCTCCTTGCGTGTGGTCGCTCGAATCCTCGCATCAGGCACTGACACCACGCCTACGGGGCGAGCAGGACCCGTTTGCGAAGCAGGTCGAAGCCTGCGCGGCCGAACATCTGGCGCTTGAGCATCTTGATCCGGTTGACGTGGCCTTCGACGACCTCGGAGTTCCAGGGCAGCGTCAGACCGGCGATGACGGCGTTGCGGTCTCGGTCGATGCCGGCCGCGAGAGTGTGGAGGCTGGGCAGGTCGTCCTGGCGGACGGCGTCGAGCCACTGCGGGAGTCGTTCACCCTGGCGTTCGGTGAGCATGTGGGCGAAGGACCGGACGTGACCGGTCAGGGCATCGAGTTCGGGGCAGTTGGCAAGGACGGCCTTGAGCCGGAGCTGTTCGATCTCGGTGAGCGTCTCGGGTCGGCTGAGGATCCATCGCGTCACCACGCGGGGTGCCGGCGGCTGCGCGGTGACCGGCCGTGGCGAGGTGCGCTTCTCTCGCAGGTAGGCGCTGACCCGGCCGTAGCTGCCGCATAGCCCAGGGGAACGATCTCCTCCCAGAGCTTCCAGGCGTTGGTGCAGCCCTCGTCCCAGCGTTGGTCCAGGTAGGGCTTGTACTCGTCGAGGACGGAGGTCCTGTTGTGCTGCCACTGGCCGCGGAAGAGGTCTTCCGGCTTCGCAGCGTCGGCGAGGCTCTTGACGGTGCGGTGTGTCATCTGGAGCCGGCGCCCGATGGAGCGGCGGCTATGGCCGGCTTCCAGCAGCGCGTGGACGGTGGCGTGCCGGGCTCGGACGCGGTCGGCGAACCGCTCGCTCCGCCATGGCGAGTCCGCCTTCTCCTCGGGCGGCGCGGGTTCTTCGGCCTTCGCCACGGGATCGGGGACCAGGACGCGAAGGCACTGGCGGTGGCGGGCGACCGCCCGCTCGGCGGCTTCCCCGAGGTTGTGCCATAAGTGCCAGCGGTCGGCGACCTGCGTCGCCTGGGGTGCCCCGGCTGTGGCGCCTTCCGCGAAGAACGGCGTGCGGTCCCGGCAGACGATCTCGATCCCTGGCCGCTGGGCGAGCCAGGCGGCCAGGCTTGATGCTTCTCGATCAGGCAGGAGATCGATCGGACGACGGGTCTCGACGTCCACCAGGACAGTGCCGTAGCGGTGGCCCTTGCGGGTGGCGTACTCGTCGACGCCGACCACCCGAGGCATCGGCACCTCCGGCTCGGGCAGCGCCTCGACCAGGCGCAAGACCGTGCTCCGGCTGATGGACATGCCAAGCACGGCAGCCAGGCGGGCGCCGGCTCGACCGGCCAGGGCGAGGCCGACTGCGGTCAGGATGGAACGCAGTCGTTCGGTGCGCTGGCCGTGCCTGCGGGTGAGGCCGGATATCTCCTCCACGAACGTCTGACGTGGGCACTTGGTGTTCCCGCACCGGAATCGCCGGACCCGCAGCTGGAGTACGACGCTTCGTCCGGCGCTCGGGACATCAGCGAGAAACCGCAGGTAGGAGCAGCTTCCCGAGGCCCCGCTCGCCGGACGAGCGTCACTCTCTGTGATGGTTCACGGAAAGTGAGCCAGAACCCGTTCTCGTGAACAAAGCCAGTCCCAAGGGCCTCTCTAGCGAGAACGGTGGCATCCGCTGCTCCTCGCTTGTGTTGGGATGGTGCCGGCCATCAGGCCGCGATGGGCATGGTGTGCCACTGCTCCCCGCGCCGGTGGGATTGGTTCGCTGTGGGGGAGGGGTGTCTGGTCTGCCGGTTCCGGTGAAAGTGACTCAGATGGTGTTGTTCATGGGATAGAACTGCAGGTCACGGAGTCTGCTCCCCGCGCTCGCGGGGATGGTCCGGACGCGGGGCTGGTGAAGGCCCGTATGGAGCTCTGCTCCCCGCGCTCGCCGGGGATGGTCCCCCCCGATGCAGGGGTGGTGAGTGTTGCTCACCATGGTGGGTTCGGCTCGGGTGTTGTGAGTCTCTCAGCCTGTTTTCCCTGGTGGGCGTACATACTGAGAGGGGCGTGGTGAGTGGGCGGTGCATCCATTCGATGCCGGTGTCCAGCTCGACTGCTCCCTGCGGTTGAGGTGATGGTCCTGTGGCGTTCATCAGGAACGACGCGCGACCGGGCCTGCTCCCCGTTCTTGCGGTGATGGTCCCGCGGAGGCGAGCTTGACGAGGAGGGCGAAGAGCTGTTCCCCGCCTGCGCGGGGATGGTCCCGACAATGCTGCCGCGCTCGCCGCGCAGACGCCCTGTTCCCCGCTTGCGCGGGGATGGCCCCTTGCGCCTCTCGCTGTGGTCGTGCCGGCACCACTGCTCCCCGCCTGCGGGGATGGCCGCGCCGAGATGTGGACTGCAGTGTCCGGTGGTGTCTGTTCCCCCGAATCTGCGGGGGATGGTCCCTGCGGCCGGATTCCGGTCGACGTGAACAGCTGCTGCTCCCCGTGCCCGTGGGGATGGTCGGTGTTTCGGTCGCTGGGGTCGCTGTGGTGAGTGTGGGCTGTGTACTGACCAGGTATGTCGTGTATTTACCACCGGCCTTAGCGTGGCTGTTCCCCGCTCGCGGGGATGATGATCGAGACGCTCTGCTCCCCGTATGCACGGGGATGGTCCGGTCTTGTCGGTCACGGTGCCGGTGGTCAGCGGCTGCTTCCCGCGCTCGCGGGGATGGCCCCGGGCGCCCTCGCGCGATCGTCGACTACGGCGCCTGCTCCCCGCCTGCGTGGGGATGGCCTCGTCGTCGCCGACCCCGAACTCAGGTTCACCCCCTGCTCCCTGCGCCCGCGGGGACGGCCACGCCGCGGCAGCCGGCATCGGCGCCGCTTTCGCCTGTTCCCCCTACGCGTGGGGATGGTCCCGCCCAACTCAACCGGTACCGGGTCCGGCTGCTTTGCTCCCTGCTTCTGTGGGGGTTGGTCCCTTCATTGGTGACTATGTCCCTGACGAAGTGATCCTGCTCCCTGCCCGTGTGGGGATGGTCCCCTGTGGGCCGTCATCCACGAGCCGACCCTGTACTGCTCCCCGCTTGCGCGGGGATGGTCCCGCGGTCCCGGAGTAGTTGCCGGCGAAGGCGACCTTGCTCCCAGCGTGCGCGGGGATGGTCCCACCAAGCTGGCTCAGCGCCTGGCACGTGAGGACTGCTCCCTGCTTGCGTGGGGATGGACCCCGTCCGACCGGACTGGCATCGCTGGGGCCAGCCTGCTCCCCACACCACGCGGGGATGGTCCCGCGTCGAGGTCGACGAGCGTCGCACCGTCGCCCTGCTCCCCGCTTGCGCGGGGATGGCCCCACGTGGCAGAAGCTGGACGCGTACCGGCGTCAAGCCGTGCGTCGTCAGTCACACGAGGATTCTTCCGCTAGCGAGGAGTGTGTGACCTCAATTCCTCAACTTCGGTGATCAGGGTTTCTCACTGGTCGGTTGGTCAGGTGCGATGGGTGGCTGTTGTAGCGACATAGGGGGGTGGGCCCGTGCTCGTGCGTGAGGCCATTGAGTCGGAGAACGGCTCCCCGGGATGGTCCTGAGAAATGCGGTGCAGGGTCGGTGGTAGTCGCCTATTCCCCGCCACTGCGGGGACCGTCCTTTGGAGGAGGCCCGGCGCGTCCAGGCTGAGGCCTGCTCCCGATACGCGCGGGGATGGTCCCCGCCCCCGATCCGGGCGGAGTCGGGGGCGGAGCTGCTCCCCGTGCCTGCGGGGATGGCCCCGGCGATCCGTGCCGGTCGCGCATCAGATGCACGCGGATGGTCCCGGCCTCGGCCAAACTGCGCGGACCAGGACAGCCTGCTCCCTGCTTGCGGGGGGGGATGGTCTTGATCGGGCCCCTCTTCAAACCGGCGTGGAGGGGCTGCTCCCCGTGGCTCCGTTCACGGGTAGGGGCTCTGGATCAGGTTCTGTGGACTGGCTGCACTCAGTCATGGATGGGCATGTGGGGGCAGCCACGGACGGGCACGGCTGCGGAGGTGATGAGCCCGGAACCGGGGCCTGTCTCGGATGGCGCTGCGTCGGCCAGGGAAGAGCTGATATGAGTTGATCATGAATTCGGAGACTCTTGACCCGATGGAGCGTCTGCTCGCAGAGCGGGCTTGTGAGCGGCTGATCGTCGAGTTCGTGCACCGGCTCGACCTCGGGGACCCGAGCTCGGTGGCGGACCTCTTCACGCAGGACGGCACCTGGGAATGGCCCGCCGGCGACCGCCGTATCGCGGGTCACGACGCCCTGCGCGTCTACTTCGGCAACCGGCCGGCAGACCGACTGTCACGCCGGATATGCACCAACATCCTGGTTGATGTGACCAGTGCGGACACCGCCTGCGCCACCACCTACTTCACCACGTACCGTGTCGACGGCTACAACGAGGGTCTCGTACCGCCGCGGCCCCCGGTTCAGGTGGGGCACTACGAGGACACGTTCCGCAAGGTGGACGACACCTGGCTGCTCACCACGCGGACTCTCTTCCTCTCCTTCGCCGGCCCCACGGAACGCCTCGACGGATCCGGCCAGTCATGAGGACCACTCCCGGCCGACCGGCCGTCCAGGTCCTCCGGCGCGGTGAGCGACACTCCACAGAACCTGAGCCAGGCCGAAACTCGTGAACAGAGCCATCCCCCCTTGCGCGGGGATGGTCCCTCGTGACTCACCCCCAGGAGCACGGCGACGTCCTGCTCCCTGTGTCTGGGGGGGATGGTGTGTATTCGGGTCGCTTCGGTCGCTGTGCGGTGTGGGTGCGGTGAGTATCGACTGGTGTGATGACCGTGTGGTGGCGTGTTCACCACCGCACTCACCACGGCCGCTCCCCGCCCCCCCCTGCGGGGATGGTCTGACGCCCTGTACAGGCCTGTAGGGTGGCACACGCTGTTCCCCGCTCGTGCGGGGACGGCCCAGGTCGAAGGCTGGCAGTGAGAAGCTGAACGTCTGCTCCCTGCATTCGCGGGGATGGTCCCTCTGCGACGACTTCGAGCACCTGACGAAGTCCCTGTTCTCCGCCTGCGCGGGGATGGACCCAAGGCCTCTCATCGTGCCTTCCGGCTCCTGAACTGCTCCCTGCTTGCGCGGGGATGGTCCCAACGACGTGCCGTACGACCGGCCGAGGAACCGCTGCTCCCCACGCCTTCTGGGATGGCCCCAGGGCCTCGGTGCCGTACCAGTCCGGGATGGCCTGCTCCCCGCGCTCGCGGGGGTGCCCCCGGCCTCGGCCACGGAGCCGTCGGCATGCTTGACTGCTCCCCACGCGCGCGGGGATGCCCCCCACGCCGCGTCGCCGCCCAGGATGACGGGGGCCTGGGTCAGGTCTGCTCTGCGCACCGCCGGGGATGGTCCGGGCGACCCCCGTGCCATGGCACTGGCCGGCTACTGCTCCCCGCACCCGCGGGGATGCTCCCGCGGCGGCGGCCTGCGTGCGGTCCTGGGCCTGCTCCCCGCACGCGTGAGGATGGTCCCTCCCGCAGCGCGCGCCAGACGGTGAGCCCGAACTGCTTCCCGCGTCCGCAGGGATGACTCCAACGGGCGCCGAGTGATGTGGGTCCGGCTCGACTGCTCCCCACGCCTGCGGGTTGGTTCGGCACTGGGGGAGGGGTGCTGGTTTGTGGGTTTGGGTGAAAGTGGTTCAGGTGGTGGTGGGTGTGCGGTAATGCTGCGGGTCATCGAGTCTGCTCCCCGCATGCGCGGGGATGGTCCCTCTGCCGGGATGGCCGCCGCGCCGCACATCCTCTGCTCCCCGCATGCGCGGGGATGGTCCCAAGAAGTACCGTGCCGGCTCGGTGGTTGTCGTCTGCTCCCCGCGCCTGCGGGGATGGTCCCCAGAACACGCGGGCGACAGGCCAGTGGGGGAACTGCTCCCCGCACGTCTTGGGGATGGCCCCTTCCCGGCCGCGATGCTCAAGGCGCGGGCAATCTGTTCCCCGCGCCTGTGGGGATGGTCCCACTCAGGCCCTCGGCACGGACTCCGTCCCGGACTGCTCCCCGCCTGCGTGGGGATGGTCCCTGCCCGTAGCGGTCGGTGTCCAGGACGATGCGCTGCTCCCCGTACGCGCGGGGATGGTCCCCATGGCCGAGACCGGCGGGATCTCCGGGGTCGCTGCTCCCCGTACGCGTGGGGATGGTCCCAGTGGCGCTCACGGACTGTTCGTTGGCGTCGGCTGCTCCCCGTACGCCCGGGGATGGTCCCTCCCGCAAGGCGGCGCTGAGTCTGGACGTGCTCTGCTCCCCGTACGCGCGGGGATGGTCCCACCCGTGCCTGGCTCTGTGGAAGCGCATGGCGCTGCTCCCCGTACGCGTGGGGATGGTCCCGCTTCGCGAGTGCTGACAGTCAGGGCCTGGATCTGCTCCCCGTACGCGTCGCGGGGATGGTCCCGAACCGCTCAAGCAGGAGGAACAGACGGAGGACTGCTCCCTGCTCGCGCGGGGATGATCCCGCGGCGAGGTTTGCTCAGAGGTCAGTGGGGGACTGCTGCCCGCGTCCGCGGGGATGGCCCCAACGCCAGCGCGCACACGCTGGGTACGGCGATCTGCTCCCCGCTCGCGTGGGGATGGTCCCCCGTCGAGCCCGTACCGGACCGCGTACAGATCCTGCTCCCTGCTTGCGTGGGGATGGTCCCCCGCCCTGTAGCCGGTCGGCAAGCTCCGCCAACTGCTCCCCGTACGCGCGGGGATGGTCCGCCGACCGGGCGACACGCTCGTCGGCCCGCGTCTGCTCCCTGCCGGTGTGGAGATGGCCCGGAGACCCGCTTTCCGGTTGCGTGGGGATGGTCCCCCTCCGTGTGCACGACGTCGAGATTGGTGTGCTGCTCCTCGTACGCGCGGGGATGGTCCCTTGGGGTCGAGGTAGAGCTCAGGTGCGCGGACCTGCTCCCCGCTGACGCGGGGATGGTCCCGGGGTGGTGGCGTCGAAGACGCAGACTCGCCACTGCTCCCCGCCTGCGTGGGGATGGTCCCAGGCACATGGGGGGTCCGCGGGCGGGTCGCTGTTGCTCCCCGCACTTGCGGGGATGATCCCGGGATCATCGGCTCGATCACGCCGACCGTGCGTTGCTTCCCGCTTGCGCGGGGTTGGTCCCACCGTGACGACCGAGGTCGTGAAGGCCGATGACTGCTCCCCGCGCTCGCGGGGATGTTCCCTCGGCGACGACTGGCAGGATCGACGCCAGGCCCTGCTCCCTGCGCCCGTGGGGAAGTCCCGAACCGGCCCTCCATGTCCCGGAGCCGGCCATCTGCTCCCCGCTCCTGCGGGGTGCGCGGCGACCTGCTCCCCGCCTGCGGGGCGATGGTCCCACCGACGCTCACATCGATGACGGGGGGTCCCCCTGCTCCCCGCCGGCGCTGAGTGCATGTATGAGGAGAACGTCCTGCTCCCTGCGCCCGTGAGGATGGCCCCGCCGGGGCCGCCACCGGCAAGAAGGGCTGCCCCTGCTCCCCGCTGGCGCGGGGATACCCGGGCCAGCGGGGCCTGCTCAGGACTGCTCCCCGCCTGTGCGGGGATGGTCTCGCCGTCACCCCGAACGCGGCCGAGGTGCTGCTCTGCTCCCCGCGCTCGCGGGGATGGTCCCAGGACCGGCACCACGCCGTGCGCGCTGGCGGCCTGCTCCCCGCGCTCGCGGGGATGGTCCCCGACCTCGGGACCCCCGAGACCCCAGCTCGCGTGGGGGATGGTCCCGGCGTCAAGGGCGGCCCGGTTCTCGCCGCGCTCTGCTCTCTGCTTGCGCGGGGATGGTCCCTTCGCGTCGGCCAGCGCCGACTGGTAGTCGTCCTGCTCCTCGCTTGCGCGGGGATGGCCGCCAAGGCCGGCGTGGTGTACGGCTGCTGCCCCCCGTCGGGACCATTCCCGCGCGCGGGGAGGGGATGGCCCCCGATGGACCAGGCGCACGCCCCCCCGCTCACGCTCCTGCTCCCTGCTTGCGGTGGGGATGGTCCCGCGGTGACCGGGCGGCCGAACGCATCGGTGCTCTGCTCCTCGCCTGTGCGGGGATGGTCCCCGCCGGCACGAGCACGTCGCGAACTTCCGCATCTGCTCCCCGCCTGCGCGGGGATGGCCCCACACCGGCCCAGCTCGAGGCGTTCGAAGTCCTCTGCTCCCTGCGCCTGTGGGGATGGTCCCGTGTGGTGAGAGGGGTATCGGCATGAGCTGGTCTGTTCCCTGCCCTTGTGAGGATGGTCCCACCGACTTCCTGCGGCTCGGGGCGCCGCCGGCTGCTCCCCGCGCGCTGACGGGGTTGGTCCCCTCTACCCGACAAGCGCCCGGGCCCGAACTCCGTGCTCCCCGCTTGCGCGGGGGATGGTCCCCAGAACACGCGGGCGACAGGCCAGTGGGGGAACTGCTCCCCTTACGCGCGGGGAGGGTTCCCAAGATCATTCTTGCCCAATTGGGCAAGAGCCCCGCTCCTCGTACGCGCGGGGATGGCCTCATCCTGTTCCGTGCCGCGGCCAACATGGCCGCCTGCTCCCCGCTTGCGGTGGGGATGGCCCCCGGACGAAGAAGGGCGGGCTTCAGAGCGTCGCCTGCTTCCCGTACGCGTGGGGATGCCCCCAGACCTACCGCGTCCAGCTGACGCGGGGCTCCCTGCTCCCCGTACACGTGGGGATGGTTCGTGTTCCGGTCGCTTCGGTCGCTGTGCTGTGGCGGTTGTGGTGAGTGTCGGCCATGGCTGTGGTGTGCTTACCATCGCGCTCACCATGGCTGCTCCCCGTTTGTGCGGGGATGGTCCGGGTCGGAGTCTGTAGGGGCCGTGGTCGGTGGTCTGCTCCCCGCGCCCGGGGGATGGTCCCCGTGCGACCGGTCCCGGGGTTACGGACGCCACC